>JBBWZW010000566.1:0-7333 GCA_039649305.1 Burkholderiales bacterium | reverse complement strand
ACCCTTAAAGACGGCACCCGCGACGGCCAACTCGTCATCGTCTCGCGTGACCTGAAAACCGCGCAGATCGCCGACGGCATTGCGCCGACCTTGCAGCGCGCACTCGATAACTGGACATTCATGGCGCCGCAATTGCAGGAGGCGTATGACGAACTCAACGAAGGAAGAGGGCGGCGCACCTTCGATTTCGACCAGAAGCGCTGCATGGCGCCGCTGCCACGCGCCTTCCAGTGGGCTGACGGCTCGTCGTACGTGAATCACGTCGAACTGGTGCGGAAAGCGCGCAACGCCGAGATGCCTGAATCCTTCTGGCACGAACCGCTGATGTACCAGGGTGGCTCGGACGACTTCATCGGCGCGACAGACGACATCGTGTTGGGATCGGAAGAGTGGGGCATCGACTTCGAAGGGGAGATCGCGGTCATTACCGATGACGTGCCGATGGGTGCGAAGCCGGAGCAGGCCGCATCGCATATCAAACTGCTGATGCTGGTGAATGACGTATCGCTGCGCAACCTGATTCCGGCGGAACTGGCCAAGGGTTTCGGCTTTTTCCAGTCCAAGCCGGCGTCGAGTTTCTCTCCGGTGGCGGTCACGCCCGATGAGCTCGGAGCGGCATGGCAGGACGGGAAAGTGCATTTGCCGCTGCGCGTGACATGGAACAGCGTGCAGGTCGGTCAACCGAATGCGGGTGTCGACATGGTATTCAGTTTCCCGACGCTGATCGCGCACCTGGCCAAAACGCGCAATGCGCGCGCCGGTTCCATCATCGGGTCGGGGACGGTATCGAACAAGGATTCCCGCAAAGGTTATACATGCATAGCGGAGAAGCGTTGCCTTGAAATGATCGCCGACGGCGAAGCGAAGACGCCGTTCATGAAGTTCGGCGATACCATCCGCATTGAAATGCTCGACGCCAACGGCAAATCGATTTTCGGCGCCATCAACCAGGAGGTGGTGCAGTCTACTCCGGGTAAGAGTAAATAGAGATATGGGCACAATTGCTGCTACTGCTATCGGCCAGGCGGCCGCCATTCCCGCGGCCGTACCGGTCAACGGCCTGCATCATTTCGCATACCGTTGCCGGGATGCGGAAGAGACGCGGCATTTTTACGAAAACGTGCTCGGCCTGCCGCTGTTTCATTTCATCCGTGCGGACATCGTGCCGTCGACCGGCGAGTACTGTCCGTATGTGCATATATTTTTCCGGATGACCGACGGTTCATGCCTGGCGTTCTTCGACCTGGGCGACAACGTCGCTCCCGAAGCGTCTGCCAACACGCCGGCATGGGTCAACCACATCGCGTTGCGTGTCGACACGATTGAGCAGCTGGAGGCGATGAAGACTCGCATCGAAGCGAATGGCATCGAAGTGCTCGGCGTGACCGATCATCGGATCTTCAATTCGATATACTTTTTCGATCCGAACGGCATACGCCTGGAACTGTGCGCCCAGCTTGCGTCCGATTCGCAAATGCTCCGCGAGCAGCAGGGGATACACGAGAAAATAGCGGCCTGGTCGAAAGAGAAGGCCGAGAGGCTGGCAAGCAAAGCTTAACCCCGGGTGGGGACGACCTCACCACGCCGTAGCAACCGGGGACGACCCCACCAGACCTGCAGGAGGCTGAATGACCTGGGTAGTACTTTTTATTGCCGGTCTCTTTGAAATCGGTTGGGCGATCGGCCTGAAATACACAGACGGCCTGACCCGGCTTTGGCCAACCGTCGCGACCGGCGTGTCGATGATCATCAGCGTCGTGCTGCTTGGCGTGGCGATGAAAACGCTGCCTGTCGGTACCGCCTATGGGGTATGGACGGGCATCGGGGCAGTGGGTACGGTATTACTGGGGATTGCTCTTTTCAACGAGCCGGTGACGGTTGCCCGCATGTTATGCGTGTGCCTGATCGTCGGTGGTATTGTCGGGCTTAAATTGACTGCATAGAGCAGCGTGGGCAGCAGGTGCCCGCGCTACCTTTCCTTACGCCGCCAGCCGTGCGGTCTCGATGTTGCAACCGTTCAGCAGGAACGCCAGGCTGATTACCAGTACGAGTTCGCCCTCCGCCGAACGAGCAGTGCCGTTCACGCCGGGGACAGCGAGCGCCGTCAGCGGCTTGATCACCAGGTCGGCCGTGCCGTCGACCGCTTCCACCGCCAGGATATAAGGCTGGGGCGCGGCGATCACGATGCCTACCTTTTCCCTGCACGGTTCATAGCCGAGGATACCGGCCAGCGAACGAACGGCCAGCGGACGGCCCTGATCGCGCAGCACCGGAGCGCCGCCGACGCCGTCAAACGTGTCGGGCAGCTGAACCACACGCTCCACCACAGCCATCGGCATCGCAAGCGCTGCTCCGGAAGCGCGCACCAGCATGGTCGGCACGATCGACAATTCGATCGGCAGGCGGATCGTAAAGCGCGTGCCCAGACCCAGGGTCGAGTCGATGCGGATCGCGCCACGATGTTTTTCAACCGCGGTTTTCACCACGTCCATGCCGACGCCGCGGCCCGATACGCTCGATGCCACTTCCTTGGTGGAGAAGCCCGGCAAAAATACCAGCTGATACGCTTCTTCCGCAGTCTGCGCTGCATGTTCGCTGATCAGGCCCTTGGAAAGCGCTTTCGCGCGCAGCTTCGCCGGATCCATACCCTTGCCGTCATCCGACAATTCGATCATCACGCTGCTGCCTTCCTGCCAGGCTTTCAACAGGATGGTGGCCCTGGCCGCTTTGGTAGTGGTTACGCGTTCATGTGCCTCTTCAATCCCGTGGTCGAGCGCATTGCGCAGCATGTGCACCAGCGGATCGTACAGGCTGTCGACAACGACGCGATCGACTTCGGTCTCGGCGCCTTCGATCACCAGTTCCACATCCTTGCCGAGATCCTTGGCCAGTTCGCGCACCAGGCGCGGGAATTTCTGGAACAGGCGGCCGACCGGTTGCATGCGGGTGGACAACGTGGCTCGCTGCAGTTCGGTCGAATAACGCGATGCGCGGCTCAGCGTCTCCGCCAGGTTGGCCATCAACGTCGCGGCCTGGCCGTCGAACTGGTACTGCGCCAGCTTTTCCAGCAGCACGCTGGCCTGGTTCGCGGCTTGCACCGATTCTCCAGCGACTTCCAGCAATGCATCCAGCTTGACCGCGTCGATACGGATGCTGTCCTCTTTCACCTGGGCGGTAATCGGCCTTGCGTCCTGATTCGCTGCCTTCGCCACCGGTGCGTTTTCCTTGGCCGCAACTACCTCTGTGCCATCCGGCACGACCGCTCTATACAACGCTTCCCAGTCGAGACCGTCGGCCGAAGCAGGAGCTGCTTCCGCCGCGACCGGAGCGGGTGCCGCCACAGGAGCGACCGCCTCTTTACCTTCGATCGCCTGTGTCAGGATCGCTTCCAGTTCAGCCGGCATGGCAGCAAGGCTTTCCGGAGACGCGCCCTGCGCAAGCTGGTTCAGTTGATCGGCAACGAAACCGCTGGCCTGCAGACTGGCTTCGATTGCGGTCGGCGTCACCGGCGCCTGGCCGGTACGCAGCGCATCGAACAGGTTCTCGGTCAGGTGGCATGCGGAGACGATGGCCGGCAAGTTCATGAAACCGGCGCCGCCCTTGATCGTATGGAAGGACCTGAACAGCGCGTTTATCGTGTGCATGTCGTCCGGGCGTCGCTCGAGTGCGAGCAGATGCTCCTCTACGTTCGTCGCGAGATCGATCGCTTCGACGACGAATTCTTTCAGCATGTCTTCCATCAGAACCCCAGATCCGCAAGCAGGCTGTCTACGTCATCCTGGGCCATCGCAGCGCCCGGTGTGGACGGACCTTGCATCAGGTCGACCGGCTTTTGGTGTTCGGCGGCCATGGCTGCCTTGATTTCCGGCGGCGCGTTATCTCGCAGCAGCTGCGCCAGTTCGCGTTCGGCGACTCCGGTGATTGCGACGATCTTCTTGATGAGCTGGCCGGTGATGTCCTGGAAATCCTGCGCCATCATGATGTCCAGCAGGCGCGCTTTTTCCGCTTCGGTTGCTTCGGATACCACGGCGGCGAACTGTTTCGAGTCGCCCGCGAGCACCTTGAATTCTTCGATGCTGAGCTTGCCGTCAAACAGCTGGCCCCAGCGTTCGTCCATGGCCTTCGCTTTTTTTGCCAGCGCATCCTGCTCCGGCATGCCGCCGTCAACCGCGTTCAACACCTTGTTGGCGGCCTGTTCGGTGAGGGTGGCCACATACTCGAGACGACCCTGGGCATCGGTAATCTGGCTGGCCACGTCGGACAGGGAGCGGTCGTAGCCGAGTTCGCGCAGGGAGTCGTGCAGCATGCGCACGATCCCGCCGAGGCGTTCGTACATCGATGGGTCGTCCTGCCCTTCGGCAGATGCCTGCGCTGGCGTTGCGGCCGGACCTGTTTCGGCCGCCGGGGCCGGGGTTGCCGCTGATGCGCCACGCTGAGCGGCTACTTCGTCAAACAATGCTTCAAAATCATCTGCCGCGTTGGTCATGTCCATGCTTTCCAAATTTGTTGTGAGGCACCGACTACAACGGCATGGAAAGCACGGTTCTTTAATTTTTTTGCGGCGTATTTGTTATTCAGATCGCAGGTAATGATCGTGCCAGTGGATGACTCACACGACCGGACCTTTATGTTGCAGGAGTTTTAACATTGCTGATCAGTTCGACGCTCGTCTCGAACAAGGCGTTGCCGGGCGTCGCGAAAGCGTCGCAGATAGTCATGTGGTTGATATCCGGCAGCGCGATATCGGCACGGTGGCCGGCCTTCCAGCTTTCCGCGATGATTCCGGTCTGGCGCCTGAATTCGTCCGATTCCAGGGCGCCGACCGCGGTGATGAACGGCGTAGGCATCGGCTGCGGCATCCATGCGGGCGATAGCTGGTTGACATCTTCAGCGGTCAGTTTCGCGTCGACGTTGACGAACTCGGCCTGGCGCACGGGCTCCAGGTCGTACACGCCGGACAGCATGATTCCGGCCTTCACCAGGTCCGCCGGCAAGTCGTCTCCGAATACAGGCCAGTTTGCGGCCAGCATCATCGCTGTCAGGTGTCCGCCCGCAGAGTGACCCGCCACTACGATACGCTCGCGATCGAAGTCGTATTGTTCAGCGTTGCGGTACAGCCATGCGAGTGCCCGCAACTGCTGCTGCACGATCTCCCTGATCGAGGCGGCAGGCGCGAGCGTGTAATTGGTCAGTGCGACGTTGAAACCGGCCTTGACATAGGCGGGCGCAATAAACGAGAAATCCGACTTGTCGAGCGAACGCCACCACCCGCCGTGTATGTACACCAGCAATGGCGCGCCGCTGCGCTTGACCGGGAAGAAATCCAGCCGCTCGCCGCTGGACTCGCCATAGGCCAGGTCCAGCAGTGCGGCATTGGTGCGCCGCACATGCGCTGAATCTTTCAACCATCTGGTGAGTATGTGGGGATGTTCGGGAATCGCTGCGCGGGCGTTGTATTGCTGGCTGTAGTATTCAGGTTGGTTTTTCATAAGACAGCGGTGAAGGTGTGAGTCGGGGCGGGGTATTGGAGGCTCAGTGTAATCGTTTGCGTGCGGCGTGAAAACGTTTCGCGCACAAGGTGTCGCTAAGACCGCACGAAGTTGCCAATTTGACGTCAGCCTGAGCGCCCGCATACACTGCGGAGGTTTTTTCGACATCTTCCCGGACCATGCCTGTGTGAGCAGCATGGCAAACACATGCGCATACCCCATGTTGAATCGACAACCGATGCAGCGTTGTCGAAATCGCTCGATGCAGCGATCAACAATAAAACCAAACCGCTGGGCAGCCTCGGCATGCTCGAAACGCTTGCAAAGCAGATCGGCATGATCCAGCGAAGCGCACAGCCGCGGCTGGTCGCGCCGGCCATCATGGTCTTTGCCGGCGACCATGGCATCGTCGCGGAAAACGTCTCCGCGTATCCGCAAAGCGTGACCTGGCAGATGGTGGAAAACTACCTCGCCAACGGCGCCGCCATAAATGTCTTTGCGCGCCAGAGCGGCTGTGCGCTGCATATCGTCGACGCAGGCGTCAATCATGATTTCGGTGCGCGTGAAGGACTGGTCGACCGCAAGCTCGGTTACGGCACGCGCAATTTCGCCATTGAGCCGGCAATGAGCCAGAAGGAATGCGAGGCTGCCCTGCAGCACGGCATGGAACTGGTGGCGCAGCTGGATGGCAATGTGCTGGGCTTCGGCGAAATGGGCATAGGCAATACCACCTCGGCGGCGGCGTTGATGCACAAACTGACGGCGACACCGGTAGCCGACTGTGTCGGCGCGGGCGCAGGACTTTCGTCTGACGGCGTCGCGCACAAGCAGCATGTGATTGAACAGGCGGTGACGCGGCATGCATCGGTCACCGAGCCGCTTGATGTGCTGGCAACCTTCGGTGGTTTTGAAATCGCGATGATGGTTGGCGCCATGCTGGCGGCCGCCGAGCGGCGCATGGTGTTGCTGATCGACGGCTTTATCGTGACCAGTGCATTGTTGGTCGCTGCGCGCCTGCAGCCCTCGATACGCGATTATTGCGTGTTTGCTCATTGCTCCGACGAGCGCGGGCACGGGCAAATGCTCACGTATCTGCAGGCGAAGCCGTTGTTGCAGCTCGGATTGCGGCTGGGCGAGGGTAGCGCCTGCGCGCTGGTTTTGCCGTTGCTCCAGGCTGCCGTCAATTTTGTTGCCGAGATGGCGACGTTCGAGTCGGCGCAAGTCAGCAGGAACGACGAATAAGCTATGCAACAGCTACGCTTGTTCTTCATCGCCCTGCAGTTTTTTACACGGCTGCCGATCCCGCGCTGGGTCGGTTTTGAACCGCATTGGCTGAATCACGCGAGCCGTTATTTCCCGGCGGTCGGCATCGTGGTCGGCGCGATTACGGCAGCGGTATATGTGCTCGCCAGCTGGGCATGGCCGCAGGCCATTGCGGTCCTGCTGTCGACGATCGCGGGCATCTACGTGACCGGCGCTTTCCACGAAGACGGCTTTGCCGATACCTGCGACGGCCTGGGTGGCGGCATGACGCGGGAGCGCGTATTGGAGATCATGACCGATTCGCGTATCGGTGCATATGGTGCAATCGGCATTGCACTGTTGCTGGCCTTGAAGTGCGTTGTGCTGACGACTTTGCCGCCGCAGATGGTAATAGCGGCATTGTTGGTGGCGCATCCGCTGTCACGGCTTGCCGCCACTGCCTTGATGTGGCAACTCACCTATGTGAAGGGCGAGGGTAAAGCCAAGCCACTCGCGCAGCGGATGTCGAATACGGAATTCTTCATCGCTGGTTTGACAGCGATGCTGCCGATGGCGGCGGTGATTTTCTTCGACTGGATGTC
>JBBWZW010000073.1:0-4451 GCA_039649305.1 Burkholderiales bacterium | reverse complement strand
CAGGGTCCGAACTTTAAGAAGGCAGCAATGCGTATCGAGTTCAGTACTGAGGGCGGCCTCGCTTTTTTTCCAGGCTTGAGCAAGCCGGTTGCGGTTGAGGCAGACAGGCTGGGCAAGGATGAGGCCGTGCGCTTGCAGCGGCTGGTCGAGGCTGCCCGTTTCTTCGATTTGCCGCCTGTAGTGGGGTCGCCGCCACCCGGTGCGGCCGATTATCAGTCCTTCGTTCTTGCTGTCGACGATGGCGCAAGGCGGCACACTATCCGGGTGCGCGAGCCGGTTGAGGATCCGGCCCTCGGGGACCTCATCGAGCTGGTCCGCAAATACGCCAAGGACTCCCGCGCTGCGCAGCGATAGTCCTGAAGCAACCCTGTCAACAACCCACGCGTCCATGCGCGTGGGTTTTTTTTCGGCCTTTTTCCATCCGCGGAAAAGCTGGCCCGGATGATGCTTGAACCCCTCGAACGATGCCGTACAGGCAGTCTTCAAATCGTTTTCGAAAAGGAACAAGACATGCAATCCACCTCGATCGATCCCGACATGCAGCAATGTATCGATGAATGCATGCACTGTTACCGCACCTGCATGCAAACAGCATTGAACCACTGTCTCGAGATGGGCGGACCCCATGTGGAACCGACGCACTTCCGGCTGATGGTGAATTGCTGGGAGATATGCCGCACCGCAGCCGAATTCATGATGAGCAGCTCGCCCCTGCATGCGCAAATCTGCGCAGCCTGCGCGACGGTATGCGACGCCTGCGCGGAAAGCTGCGAGCAGGTTGGCGGTATGGATGTATGTGTGCAGGCCTGCCGCGCCTGTGCTCAAAGCTGCCATCAGATGGGAGCCGGACAGCCAGGCCTGGGTGCTTCACAAGGAAAAGGGGGCATGCCATCCGCCATGCAGGAACGTTTGCCTATGTAATTAAGTAAAACCGATGTCGAAACTACAAGCGAAAGAGAGGAAAAACGACATGCCAAAACAGACACCGGAGATTGAACCGAGACGCTCATCCCCCGAAATACCGGCCAATCCGAAACCTGAGCCGGAGATCCAGGTTCCGCAACAGCCGGTGCCGGAGATTCCCCAATTGCCGCCGGACTCTGCGACTCCGGCCGTACCGGAGCAGCCGGAAATCATCCCGGATCCGTCGCCTCCGGAGATGCCGCCGGATCGATGACTGCCGGTTTTTCGCAGGAATCCCGGTCAGTAACACTTTAGTAACAGATATTGCAATTCAGAAATACCGTGCCGCGGTCGCGCGGAGTACTCTTCACATTTCACGGTTCAACCAATGCGCCGGTCGTGCGCATGCATCGACGACCAATGCGTATGCCTTGAACGACGGGGTTTCTTGCTGATGAACACTGACATGAAATTATTGAAGCGCGAAGAAATCCTCACCCTGGCGCAGGAAGCCAAGCTGATGCTGGTCGACGGCGATGCCTGCTATCTGAATGACATGGCAACCGATAAAGAACTGATCTCACTGGTTCGCCTGATCGAGTCGGCGCTGAAGCAGCATAACTAGCGCTTGAATTCGTTCCGCGTCGGCACGGGGTGCAGCACGAGGTGCGCACGCTACGACTAACCAATTTGAGTTATGACCGTCCTGGCTAGCGGAACCGCCTACCCCTGCCGCGACACTCATGCGAGGCACCGACGCGATCGGACACTACACTTTCAGGAGCGGCAAATGGAACAGGGGCGCAAGGAATGGTTACGCGCAGTAGCGTACATAGCACTGGTCATTTCAACATTGACAGCGACCTTCATGGTCACAAAAATGTGACGCGCTCTACGCGGTGACCGGCATCTCTTGCGGCCTGCAATCCGGCAAGAACTTCTGCACGATGGTGATCAGTTTTTCGGGGTCGATCGGCTTGCTGATGAAAGCGTTACAGCCGGCCAGCGCGCCCCGGATCCGATCCAACGGTTTCGGATTTGTCGTCAGGATGATGGCCGCGATACGCCTCCGGTCGTTCGACTGCTTGGCCAGTTTACATAAGGCGAATCCATCCGTATCCGGCAATTCCGTCTCCGCAATGATGCAGTTATAGCGATGCTCCATCATCAGGCTGATGGCTTTTGCGCCGGTGGACACATGATCAACCTGATAACCGGCGTCGGTCAGCTGCTTGGTGATGAACCGCCAGCCGATGGGGTTGGGGTTGACAACCAGCACCGCGGGCTTCGTTTTGAATTTCTTCTTGCGCGTCTTATAGATATCGGCGGCGGCGTCGAAAGATTCGGTTGAATAACCGGGTTTCGACGATTCCTCCGCCGTCTTTTCGTACAGCGTGTCGCAATACGGCTGCAGCGCCCGATCAAGGGTCTGCATCAGGTCGGTCCAACGCAACGGGCGTGGCAATTGCGCGACCACCGGGAATTTTCTGGTGATGTTGCCACCCACCGTGATCACCGGTGGGCCGCTCGGGTAGCGCAGCTCCCGTTCACAGCACATGCGGCCGGCTTCGTTTTCAATATCGAGAAGAATGCAGTCCGGATTGCGCTGTTCGTCCGGTTGCCACGGCTGGAAGGTGTTGGTCGCCTTGAAGAACGCGCTGAAAAGCGTCCGTTCTCGTTCGGTGAAACCAACGATTTCTATATGCAGCTTAGGTTTGGCAATGGTGTTCATAATGGTCCGCACACTAACGTTAATCGGGCCGACCGGGGAACCGCCACCCTGCGCAGGCATCTTCGCGGATGCGCGCATGGCGGCGTTATGAATTCCAGAAACGTAGTCTCCCGGAGCTTTGTTGCTCAGATGACAAGCGATGTTGACGCATTGTTGCTCTGTAGCAAAAGTTACCAGATGTAAATCGCGCGGGCTATACCATGTTTATGGGATACGGACGTTTACTTTGAGCCCAGCCGCCAGAGCGACGTCACCTCAGCCTTGCGCGCCGCGTGCAGCGGATCGGCGTCGTCGGTGGCTTTCGGATGCTTCGGCTTGATATCCGTGCGGCCCATCACCTTCAATCCTGCGACATCAATTGCGGCGAGCAGTTCGGCGCGCGACCGCAGTCCGAGGTGCTCGGCGAAGTCGGAGAGGATCAGCCAGCCTTCGCCGCCAGGTGCGAGGTGCGCCGCGAGGCCATTGAGGAATCCGAGCAGCATGCGGCTGTCGGGGTCGTACACCGCGTGCTCGATCGGCGAACTCGGCCGTGCCGGGACCCAGGGAGGATTGCAGATCACCAGCGGCGCGCGGCCCTCGGGGAATAGGTCGGCTTGTATCACCTCGACCTGCTTGCCCATCCCGAGTCGCTCGATATTCTCGCGGGCACATGCCAACGCGCGCGGATCCTGGTCGGTGGCGACGATGCGGGCTACACCGCGGCGGGCCAGTACGGCTGAGAGCACGCCGGTACCTGTTCCTATGTCAAAAGCGAGCGTGGTGGAGGGCAGGGGTGCTTCAGCCACCAGGTCCACATACTCGCCACGCACCGGAGAAAATACGCCGTAATGCGGATGGATGCGGCCGGCTGAGGTCCGTTCGCCAAGCGCGGGGATCTCGACTCCCTTTTTGCGCCACTCGTGTGCGCCTACCAGGCCGAGCAACTCGCGCATCGACACCACTGAGGGCTCGTTCCCCGGACCGTAGGCCTCTTCGCACGCCTGTCGCACGTCCGGCGCCCGGCGTAACGGTATGCTGTAGTTGGCCTCGAGCGGTAGCAGCACCATTCCCAGAGTCCGCGCGCGCTGGGATTGGGCCAGGCGATGCAGGTTGAAGGCTTCGGTGGGCGAGGATGCGGGCTCTCGCGGTTTGCGCGGTTTGCGATCGACGCGGCGTGCGAGCGCCTGAACCAATTGGCGCGCATTATGGAAATCGCCGCGCCAGAGCAGGGCGGTGCCCTCGCAGGCGAGGCGGTAGGCGGTGTCTGCCGTGGTCCGGTCGTCTGCGATCACAACGCGTTTCGGCGGTGGCGTGCCGGCTTCGGAACGCCAGCGTGCGGAACGCGGCTGGTCGTCTTCGGTCCAGTTGATAACAGGATGGTCGCTCATGACGACGCCTTGGTTGGTTCGGATGTGGTCAGGGGTGCTTCGGCGAGCGGGAAATTCAAACGCATGGGTGATGTCAGAGTAAGTGTGCAAACAGCAAGCAGGTCATGTACCACGTAACCGTCGAGGTCGCAACCGGCAAATGCACGCTAGAATCTCCGTCCCGGTACCAAGCCGCATGCAACAGAGAAAGCAACATGAACGCCATCCCCGAAATCAGACCCGGCCAGTCGATTGAACTGCTGAAAGAGCTGCACATCCTGACCCGCGACGGCAAGTTGAACCAGGACAGCAGGCGCAAGCTGAAGCAGGTCTACCATCTCTATCAATTCATCGAGCCGCTGCTGAAGGAAGTCCGGCAAGATCACGCCGACATCCGGCTGGTGGATCATGGAGCGGGCAAATCGTACCTCGGTTTCATTCTTTACGATTTATTTTTTAAAGATCTCGGC
>JBBWZW010000443.1:0-12988 GCA_039649305.1 Burkholderiales bacterium | reverse complement strand
GGGTGTAAACCGGTATAGGCTTGCTAGCGTTTAGGACGGTAAATATCGTGACCGGCTTCGTCGATCTGACGACGCAGTGCGCGACGTTCTTCCGGCGACATCCTGCCGTGTTTCCTGGCATTGTCATTGGCATTGTCGGCCTGATTGCCGCCACGATTGCCAAAAGCGTCATCCTGCCGGCTGTATTGTTCACCGCCACGACGTTCGTTCGGCACCCGAGCATCATTGCGCTGCTCGCCGCGCTCAACGGCGACCCTCTGGAACTGGAAGACGCGGGCCAATTCCCATTCGAGCGGACTGGCCATGGCGTCCGCCATACCCAGCACGAACAGGAGAGATACACCGATTTTTTTGAACCCGATATTCATAACTACTCTTTCGCGATACCTGAAGCCTGTCCCGGAATTGATATTGAGATAGACTTTGCATACCCCTTTAAGCTGTGCTGATGATAATCAAGTGTATGCTCCATCCGGAAACGCCATAACCCGTTTTAGGTAAAGTTTGTAACACAATGTAATGCTTGCCCCTCACGGGATTTACGAGTGGTTTTCTGACGTTACCATAGTGCCATGAACACGACAAATCCAATAACCCACCCGACTAATGCACCGAATGGCAACCAGGCGAGGATCCTTGTTGTTGATGACGATCTGCGCTTGCGAGACCTGCTGCGCCGATATCTCGCGGAACAGGGATTCAATGTAGTCACCGCGGAAAACGCCCAGGCGATGAACAAGCTCTGGATACGCGAGCGCTACGACCTGCTGGTGCTGGACTTGATGTTGCCCGGCGAAGATGGCTTGTCCATCTGCAGGCGCTTGCGCGGCGCGGGCGACCAGACCCCGATCATCATGCTGACCGCGAAAGGAGAAGACGTCGATCGCATCGTCGGCCTCGAGATGGGGGCGGACGACTATGTTGCCAAACCGTTCAACCCGCGTGAACTCGTGGCACGCATCAATGCGGTCTTGCGCCGCAAAGGTCCGGATGAAATCCCGGGTGCGCCGTCCGAAACGCCGCAGTCGTTCCACTTCGGAAATTTCATCCTCGACCTCGGTACACGCACGCTGAAGAAAGACGGCGAGTCGATCGCACTGACGACCGGCGAGTTTTCGGTCCTCAAGGTTTTCGCCCGTCATGCACGCCAGCCGCTGTCCCGCGAAAAACTGATGGAACTCGCGCGCGGCCGGGAGTATGAAGTGTTCGACCGCAGCCTGGATGTCCAGATCTCCCGCCTGCGCAAACTGATCGAGCCGGACCCGTCTAATCCGATTTACATCCAGACCGTCTGGGGCCTCGGATATGTATTCATTCCTGAAGGGCAGCCGCGCTGACCGACTTGCATTTGCTTTCATACGCATACCCTATCGTACGCTGATGCCCATCTCCCGCAACCGCCAGAGCTGGTTAAGGAGCGGCCTGTTCTGGCGGACCTTCTTCCTGCTCGCATTCCTCATTACCGCCAGCATGGCGGCATGGGTGGTGAGTTTCCGCGTGGTGGAGCAGGCGCCGCGGGCTCAGCAGATTTCCGCGCAGATCATTTCGATCGTCACCCTGACCCGTGCCGCGCTAACCCATTCCGCGCCCGACCTGCGGCGCGAACTGCTGTTCGACCTCGCGAGCAACGAAGGTATCCGCATCTACCCGCTCGAAAAAACCGATGAGGTAGTGCCACCTGCAAATACCGGATTGATGCAGGCGTTACAGTCGGATGTAAAGGCGCGCCTGGGCAAGGACACGCAGTTCGCATCCAGGGTCAACGACGTTGGCGGTTTTTGGATCAGCTTCAATATCGAAGACGATGCATATTGGCTGCGTATGGATCGCGAGCGCATCGAGCGGTTGTCGAACATCCAATGGCTGGGCTGGGGAACCAGCACGCTGATTCTTGCTTTGCTTGGCGCCGTGTTTATCTCGCGCCTGATCAACCAGCCGCTGGCCCGGCTCACCAATGCAACCCGCGCCATCGCGCGAGGCCGCCGGCCGGAACCGTTGCCGGAGAAAGGCCCGACCGAAATCAGGGAAGCCAATCGCAGCTTTAACCGGATGGTGAGCGACCTCGACCGGGTGGAGTCGGACCGCGCAGTGATTCTCGCGGGCATATCACACGACTTGCGCACACCTCTGACGCGGATGCAGCTGGAAGTCGAGATGGCGGAGCTGCCCGACCATGCGCGGCATGGCATCCAGTCCGACCTGGCGCAGATGGATGCGATCATCGGCCAGTTCCTCGATTATGCAAAGCCGACCGATGCCGCCACCTTCACGCGCATCGACATCAGCGCGCTGCTCGCCGATTGCGGTCACGAAGCGGCCCGTCTGCCGGACGTGCGGATCAAGACTGCGATCGACGAAAAAATCGCAGTGCTGGGCAATCCGATCGACATGCGGCGCGTGATCAACAACCTGATCGAAAACGCACGCCGCTATGGCAAGACCGACGGCGGCGATGTGACGGAAATCGACATCGTGTGCCACGTCGGAAGCGACCTTGCCCGGATCGAAGTGGCGGATCATGGAGTCGGCGTGCCGGAATCCGAAATGGAACGGCTGGTGCGCCCATTCACAAGGATGGATATCGCGCGCGGTCAAGCCAATGGCGCCGGCCTCGGCCTCGCTATCGTTGAGCGCATTATCAAGCACCACGGCGGAAAGCTGCGACTGTACAACCGTACGGGCGGCGGGCTGGCGATTGAGATCACGCTGCCAGTAGCAGGCACCGGGGATCAGGAATCGGGCATCAAGGGCAAGACTCGAAGCGGCTCCATTCTCCCGCAGTGACCGGCTTGACTCTTAACGAGTCGGCAATTGCACCAGATTCCGCGTGGACACGGAGGCCCACCCTACGAATTCAAGCCGACAGAGGATCTGCTTAGCTGAGATCCTTGATCAGCGATGCCAGCGTCTCCTGCGGCAGCTCTTCGAGGTGCGCCGGGTAATTGGGATGATCGCATCCCAGCATGATTTGTGCGCCATTCTTCAGTGCCTGCTTCATCTCGGGTGTGAGCTCGAAACGCACAAAGTGGACTGCGGAAGTCTTCTCTTCGTTTTCCCGATCCAGGTCTTCATCCGCGATGGCGTAGACGCGCGGCTGGCCTTCGACCTGGATGAACAACCGGTCCTCGATGCCGATCAGCTTCGCCAATGCGGCCTTCCGCTCTACTTCATTGGCGTACTCGATCAGCATGGTGGCCTTGAAGTTGCTGCCATCCGGGACCAGCGGATTGTAGGCATCGAGTTCGGACTGGATGCCCTCTTCCTCGAATATTTTTTCGATGCGCAGCATCTCCTGCACCTGGTAGCGCAGCGTCATTTCATCTTCGAACAGCAGTGAAACATGGTTGCCGAGATGGACCTTGCGTATCTTTTTGTGTTCGATGACTTGCGCACGCAGCGCCGGCCGCGCCCTGGCATAGGCTTCGAGAGACATCAGGCTTTCGCGGGTTATCGACATGAGTGTTTCCTTGTTTGATAATTTACTTTTTTGTCATTTCGAGCACAGTGAGAATCCCTCACGTGCGCTTGCTGCGCCTTTCTGCGTTCGAAATGACAACTAGATGCCGTAAGCCTTGCGCAGCAGAGCCAGCGGATGCGCCATCTCAGCCTTCTTCAGCCCGGCCTCCTCCATCCCCTGCTCGATATGATGGCCGGCCAGCTGGCAATCCGATGAAATATAGTCCGGTTCATTGTTCGCCATCGCCTTGAACACCGGCTTGCCGATCTTCATCGCGATCTCGTGGAACTCCTTCTTCACACCGAACGTGCCGGCATGGCCGGAACATCGCTCCACTACGGTGAGTTTGGTATCAGGCACGAGCTGCAGCGTCTCCGCTGTTTTCTTGCCGATGTTCTGCACGCGCGAGTGGCACGGCACGTGGTAAGAGACATTGCCGAGCGCCTGCTTGAAATCGGTCTTCAGCAAACCGTCACGGTTGCGCGACATGAAATATTCAAACGGATCCCACATCGCGTCCTTGACGAGTTGCGTGGCTTCGCAATCGGGGAACATCAGTGGCAATTCCTGCTTGTACATCAGCGTGCAGGAAGGGATAGGCGTCAGGATTGCATAACCTTCGCGCGCCAATTTCGCGAGGTGCGGGATATTGATCTTTTTCTTCTCTTCGACGCCGGCCAGGTCGCCCTGCTCCAGCTTCGGCATGCCGCAGCAGGCCTCTTTCGCCACCAGCACGTACGGAATTTCATTATGGTCGAGGATGGCGAGCAGATCGTGGCCAACCCCCGGCTCGTTGTAGTTCACATAACAGGTGGAATAGATTGCGACCTTGCCGGGTGTGAGCGCCCCGTCCTTCACGGGATGAGACGCGGAGCTTGCCGCGCCAGCACGGAATTTTTTCGTCGCGAATTCCGGCAGCCAGGCGTCCTTGTCGACACCGATCGCCTTCTCGATCACGGCACGAGCGGCTTTGGTCTTGTTGACCGCATTGACGGCCTGCGTGACGATGGGGATGCCGGCAAACGTGCCGAGCCCGTCGGTATTCGACAGGAATTTATCGCGCAGGCTGACTTCACCCTTTTTGAATTTGTATGCCTTGGCGCGCAACATCAGGTGCGGGAAATCGAGGTTCCACGGATGCGGCGGCGTGTACGGGCATTTGGTCATGTAACAGACGTCGCACAGGTAGCACTGGTCGATCACCTTCCAGTAGTCCTTCTTCGCGACACCATCGACTTCCATCGTCGGCGACTCGTCCACCAGGTCGAACAGGGTCGGAAATGAACCGCACAGGGACACGCAGCGGCGGCATCCATGGCAAATGTCGAAGACGCGTTCGAGTTCCTTGTTCAGTGATTCTTCGTTGTAGAAATCGTCGCTCTTCCAGTCAAGCGGATGCCGGGTAGGCGCTTCCAGATTGCCTTCGCGATTGGACATGTGTCTCTCGCTATTTTCATGGTTGGGTGTGATGGCCAGGCAAGCGCCGGACGGGAGCGCCGGCTGAGGGATGCATCCGTCAGCCGGTCCTATCCCCTCTCCGAAAAGGGCTTAATCCACCAATTGCTCCAGCGCCTTCTGATAGCGATTGGCATGCGAGCGCTCGGCCTTGGCGAGCGTCTCGAACCAGTCGGCGATTTCATCGAAGCCTTCTTCCCGCGCCGCTTTTGCCATCCCCGGATACATGTCGGTGTATTCGTGCGTTTCGCCGGCGACTGCGGCTTGCAGGTTTTGGCGGGAGGAACCGATCGGCAGGCCGGTAGCGGGATCGCCGACGGTTTCCAGGTATTCCAGGTGGCCGTGCGCATGGCCGGTTTCGCCTTCCGCGGTTGAACGGAACAGCGCGGCAATGTCGTTCTGGCCTTCGATGTCAGCTTTGTTTGCGAAATACAGGTAGCGGCGGTTTGCCTGGGACTCGCCGGCGAAGGCGGCCTTCAGGTTGGCTTCGGTTTTCGAACCTTTGAGGTTGGACATGTCACTCTCCTGGTTATTAACTTCGAATGAGTACATCTCGTGGTCTGCCGGACGCCGGACAGCGTCGGGGTAAAACCTGAATACGCTCAGATTTCGGGGCTATTGTGGATCTGCAATGGGGAAACGACTAATTGTCAATTTCAATGCGGAGCATTGTAAAAAACGATTTATATTTCGATAACAGAAGGTGACGTCTATCGAAAAATGGATCAGGCGTGAAGACTTGAACTTCCAACGGACTGGACAATCTATCAACTTTGTGCGCCCTATGCGCGAAAGCTAATTAGTTTTTGCGGAGCATGCTGCTCCTGCCCAGAGGAGGTTTTCGTGAATCAGTCATCGAATCAATCGTCGTCCGACTCCCCGGCCTGTACCCCGACCCCTGCAGCAAATGAAGTGAAAGCCCCGATGTGTCCGGGTGATGAAGCCGCTCCCGGCATGCCCGGGACCGGTGAAGATCTTTGCCTCAAATGCGATGGCACGGGCAAGCTGGAGGGGGGGAAGGAATGCCCCGAGTGCTGCGGGACCGGGAAGGTGGTCCGCGCAGTGGGTGGGGGGTAAGCGAGCAGCGGTCCCCGCTGTGCCGGGTACACTCCCTCTCTCCTCGCGAGAGAGGGCACTTGTCCACGCAAGATTTAAGACTGCCTGGAACAAGCAGTCCTGCACCCACAGAATTACCGTCGGTATATCAGCGCAACCGCCTCCGCCGCAATCCCCTCTTCCCGTCCGAGGTAGCCGAGCTTTTCGTTGGTCTTGGCTTTGATGTTGACCTGTTCCACCGCGACTTCCAGGTCGGAGGCGACGTTGCGGATCATGTCCGGGATGTGTGGGGCCATTTTTGGCTGCTGCGCAATGATGGTCGCGTCGATGTTTCCGATCGCATAGCCGGCCGCCGCAACGCGCTTGCACGCTTCGCGCAGCAGGACGCGGGAGTCGGCCCCGGAAAAGTTCGGGTCGGTATCCGGAAAATGCCGTCCGATGTCGCCCAGCCCGGCGGCGCCGAAAATCGCGTCGGTAATCGCATGCAACAGCACATCGGCATCGGAATGCCCGAGCAAGCCGGTTTTGTGCGGGATGGTCACGCCGCCGATGATGAGCTTGCGCCCCGTTACCAGCGCATGGCAGTCATAACCCTGGCCGATGCGAAAATTCGGAACAGTCATTCAGTACCTTTTAAATAAAGCTCTGCCAGGGCGACGTCCTGCGGCAGCGTTACCTTGAAATTGCGCGCGCTGCCTTCGACCAGCTTCGGCTTCAGTCCGAGCGCCTCGATGGCGCCGGCCTCATCCGTCACCTGATTCGCAGGTTCGAGTGCGCGCTTGAGCAATTCATAGCGGAACATTTGCGGGGTCTGCGCGGCCCACAGGCCATCGCGCGGCACGGTCGCCTGGACACGCTGCCCGGTTTCCGCGCGCTTGAGCGTATCAACGACGGGAACCGCCAGCAAACCGCCCACGGCATCGTTGCGCAAGGCAGCGACCAGCTGCTGGATCAATGCCGTCGTCAGTCCCGGGCGTGCCGCATCATGCACCAGTACCCAATCCTCGTCGCCCACTTGCCCGTGGATGGCATGCAAACCATTGAGAACCGATTCATGCCGCGTCGCGCCGCCATGGAAAACAACGGTGACCTTGTCGGTGAGATGGGGGGCGCGCGTCATCAGATCCCCGATATAGCCATCCGCGGCGCTCACCACTACAAAGGTGTGGGCAATCAGCGGCGACGACGCGAAAGTGTCCAGCGCGTGCCGAAGCATCGGTTTGCCGGCAATCGGCAGATACTGTTTCGGATGGCCGGCTCCCATGCGAGCGCCGACGCCGGCAGCGGGTATGAGGGCAAAGTAGCGTGGCGTAGTCATGCAATACGGGAATGAGTGACAGAGACCGGCATGATGATACCCCACCATGCCACACCGTGGCGGCCGCACCGGGGACTGCCGGGGACGCTTCGTTTATAATTCGGGCAGTCTTCTTCACCGCCAAAACCCGCCGGAATGCAAGCTTTCCCGGTCGCCATGAGATGTTGATTGTCGGTACCTGATGTCATTTGACCTGAAAAAAACTCTCCCCAAACCCGGCCATCGTTTTGCCCTGCCCGCTGTCCACGGGTCCGCCGATGCTTATGCTCTTGCACAGGCGGCGACCGCACTAAAGGCGCAGGGACGCATGCTGGCCGTAGTTGTAGCCAATGCCACCGACGCCCAGCGCCTGTTGGCTGAAATCCCCTGGTTCGGCAATAACGGCCCGACCGAACTGCGCTGCCACCTGCTGCCGGACTGGGAAACATTGCCGTACGACGCTTTTTCCCCGCACCAGGACCTGGTATCGGAGCGACTGGCGACGCTGCACGAAATCCGCAGCGGGCAATGCGATGTAATGATCGTGCCTGCCACGACCGCGCTGGTGCGCATGGCGCCGCCGTCGTTCCTGGCCGCTTACACCTTCTTTTTCAAAAAGGGCGAGACGCTGGACGAAGCGCGCCTCAGGTCGCAACTGACGCTGGCCGGTTACGCCAATGTGACGCAGGTAATGTCGCCCGGCGAATACTCGGTGCGCGGCGGCCTGATCGACCTGTTCCCGATGGGTTCGGCGCTGCCCTATCGTATCGATTTGTTTGGCGACACCATCGAAACCATACGCACCTTCGACGCCGACACGCAGCGTTCGCTGTATCCGGTCAACGAAGTGCGCCTGCTGCCCGGCCGCGAGTTCCCGATGGACGAAGCCGCGCGCACCGCATTCCGCGGCCGCTGGCGTGAAGTGTTCGAGGGCGACCCGACCAGGTCGGCCATCTACAAGGATATTGGCAACGGCATAGCGTCCGCCGGCATCGAATACTACCTGCCGCTTTTTTTCGAGGAAACCGCCACCCTGTTCCAGTATCTGCCGGAAGACACCACTTTCGCACTGGTCGGCGACATTGAGGCCTCGATCAAACGGTTCTGGAGCGATACCCAGTCGCGCTACAAGTTTTTGAAGGCAGACCGCGAACGGCCGCTGCTCGCGCCGGAGAGCCTGTTCCTCACTGACCAGGATTTCTTCACGCTGGCAAAACCGTTCGGCCGCTGGGTGATACAGCAAGGCGATGAGGCGTCAGAACTGTCAGCGCCGATACCAAACATCGCAGTCAACCGGCGCATGGACGATCCGCTGGCGAACCTGCGTTCGTACCTGCTGCAAACTGGCAAGCGCGTCATGATCTGCGCCGAGACTGCCGGCCGGCGCGAAACCTTGCAGCAGTATTTCAACGACTTCGACCTCACGCTCGCACCGTGCGAAGGCTACGCCGATTTCGCCACCGGATCCGCCAAGCTGATGCTGGGCGTGGCGCCTTTGCACGCGGGCTTCGAGCTCGGCGCCGAAGCAGGCAACCTGGCATTCATTACCGAGACCGAGCTGTACGCGGGTACGGGGCGCCGCGTCGGACGTCGCAAGCAGGAAGCTGTAACCCAGGTCGAGCACATGGTGCGCGACCTGTCGGAACTCAAGATCGGCGATCCGGTAGTGCATGCCAATCACGGCATCGGCCGCTACATGGGTCTGCTCAGCATGGACCTGGGTGAAGGCGAGACCGAATTCCTCCACCTGGAATATGCGAAAGACACCAAGTTGTATGTGCCGGTGTCGCAATTGCATGTGATCTCACGCTACTCCGGCGCGTCGCCGGACGATGCGCCGCTGCATATTCTGGGTTCCGGCCAGTGGGAAAAAGCCAAGCGCAAGGCCGCGCAGCAGGTACGCGACACAGCTGCCGAGCTGCTCAACCTGTATGCGCGGCGCGCGGCGCGGCAAGGCCACGCATTCGAATACTCCGCGCGCGACTACGAAGCCTTTGCGGAAAGTTTCGGCTTCGAGGAAACGCCCGATCAAAGCGCAGCTATCACTGCCGTGATCAAGGACATGACCAGCGGCAGCCCTATGGATCGCCTGATCTGCGGCGACGTCGGTTTCGGCAAGACTGAGGTTGCCCTGCGAGCCGCGTTCGTTGCGGTCATGGGCGGCAAGCAGGTCGCGATCCTCGCCCCCACTACGCTGCTGGCGGAACAGCATGCGCAGACCTTCGCCGATCGCTTCGCCGATTGGCCGGTCAAGATTGCCGAACTGTCCCGTTTCCGGAGCGGCAAGGAAGTCAATGCAGCGATCAAGGGCATGGCGGAAGGTAAAGTTGACGTCGTCATCGGCACCCACAAGCTGTTGTCCAATGACGTGAAATTCTCGCGTCTCGGGCTCGTCATCATCGATGAAGAACATCGCTTTGGTGTACGACAGAAGGAAGCGCTGAAAGCATTGCGCGCGGAAGTCGACGTGCTGACGCTGACAGCAACGCCGATCCCGCGCACGTTGGGTATGGCGTTGGAAGGACTGCGCGATTTCTCGGTAATCGCCACCGCGCCGCAGAAGCGCCTGGCGATCAAGACCTTCGTCCGCAGCGAGGACGAATCGGTAATCCGCGAAGCATGTCTGCGCGAACTCAAGCGCGGCGGCCAGGTGTATTTCCTGCACAACGAAGTCGAAACAATCCAGAACCGCAAGGCGATGCTGGAAGCCCTACTGCCGGAAGCACGCATCGCGGTCGCGCACGGGCAGATGCATGAACGCGACCTCGAAAAAGTGATGCGGGATTTCGTGGCGCAGCGTTTCAACATCCTGCTGTGCACCACCATCATCGAAACCGGCATTGACGTGCCGACTGCGAACACCATCATCATGCACCGCGCCGATAAGTTTGGCCTGGCGCAGTTGCACCAGTTGCGGGGCCGTGTCGGCCGGTCGCATCACCAGGCCTATGCATACCTGCTGGTGCACGATGTACAAGGCCTGACCAAACAGGCGCAGCGCCGGCTCGATGCCATCCAGCAGATGGAAGAACTCGGCAGCGGCTTCTACCTGGCGATGCACGACCTGGAAATCCGCGGCGCCGGTGAAGTATTGGGCGAGAACCAATCTGGCGAAATGGTGGAGATCGGCTTCCAGCTCTACACCGACATGCTCAATGAGGCGGTACGTTCACTGAAGAACGGCAAAGAGCCGGACCTGGCGGCCCCCTTGTCGACCACGACCGAAATCAACCTGCATGTGCCGGCCCTGCTCCCGGCGGACTATTGCGGCGACGTGCATGAACGGCTGTCCCTGTACAAGCGCATGGCCAATTGCGATACGCAATCCAAGATCGACGATTTGCAGGAAGAACTGATCGATCGCTTCGGCAAGATGCCGGATCCGGTGAAGGCGCTGATTGAAACACATCGGCTGCGGGTTGCCGCCAAGCCGGTCGGAATTGTTAAAATCGATGCGCACGCGGAATCGGCAGTGCTGCAATTTGAGCCGAACCCGCCGATCGACGCGATGCGGATCATCGAACTGGTGCAGAAAAACCGGCATATCAAGCTGAGCGGCCAGGACAAGTTGCGCATCACTGCAAATATGCCCGATCTCGCCGCGCGTGTTTTGCAACTGAAGTCGACGATACGCTCGCTGATGGCTTAACAAAAACCTTTAAGATTAACGTATGAACCTGATCCTTCAAGGCCTGGCGACTGACCGGCCCACCATCGACCGCATTGCCAGGCTGGCCGATGCACAGCGCATCGTCCCGCTCCATGCGCATGCGTATCGCTGCGAGGGCGTCCATTATTCCGAGACGTTAAAGGCCACGATCGAACAGGAATGTTTAGCCGCCAGACTCGATTGCACATTCATCGAACCGGGACGCAAGCTCGGTGAATTCGGACTGGTCGCGATGGACATGGATTCGACTCTGATCACCATCGAATGCATCGACGAGATCGCTGACATGCAGGGCCTGAAACCGCAGGTTGCGGAAATTACCGAGGCGGCAATGCGCGGAGAAATCGAGTTCCGCGAAAGTCTTACCCGTCGCGTTTCGCTGCTCAAGGGCCTTGATGCGTCCGCGCTTCAACGTGTCTATGATGAACGACTGAAACTGTCTCCGGGCGCGGAGACCATGCTGGCCGCCGTCAAGGCCGCCGGTTTGAAAACCCTGCTGGTGTCCGGCGGCTTCACTTTCTTCACCGACCGCATGAAAACACGGCTCGGGCTGGATTACACCCACTCCAACCTGCTGGAAGTCGTCGATGGCAAACTCACCGGACGCGTGGTCGGCGGAATAGTGGATGCCGACGAAAAGAAAAATACCGTGGAGCGCGTCTGCGCCGAACTTGGCATCACCCCAAAGCAAGCCATCGTCATGGGCGACGGCGCGAACGACCTGAAGATGATGGGCATATCCGGCCTGTCGGTGGCGTTCCGGGCAAAGCCGGTGGTACGTGCCCAGGCGAATGTGGCATTGAACTTTGTAGGGTTGGATGGCATCTTGTCATTATTCGAATAACCAACCAAAACAACCCAAGGAGAATGTATGGCCCAGGAACTCGTATTTGATACCAAGGTGCAGTCCGCCAAGAGCCTGGCATTTTGGCTTTATATCTTTCACGGCCTCAGCTTCGTGCTTTCGCTCGGCGCATTTTCCTGGATTCCACTGATCATCAACTACATCAAACGGGACGATGCAGCCGGGACATTTATCTACAGCCACCACAGCTGGCAGATCCGGTCGTTCTGGTGGTACCTGTTCTGGATGGTGCTCGGCGGTGTCCTGTACTTCACCTTCATAGGCATCCCGCTCGCATTGGCGATCTGGGGTATCGCATGGGTATGGAAGGCATACCGGTTGATCAAGGGGATGATTTACCTGAACGAAAACAAGCCGATGCCGGTTTGAGATCCTTCGCGGCTATCCGGCTCATCCGGAAGCCGCAGCCGCCCCCGGCCTTATTTAAAATCCACCTGCCCATTTCGCGTCCCACCCGCATCGCCGCCCCGCGCTTTCTTGTTTGCTCTGCTCCGCACTCTGACCCGTATCGGAACTTTTGTTGTCATTCCGACCCTAATACGTGACGTAATAGATATTGACAATCAAAAGTCGATACAAGATCGCTAAATACTTCTCGCCCGCCTGTCGACTCCCGTCGCGGAGCGCGCGAGGACAACCAAGCATAGGTCGGCCATCCGGCAATCAAGACACCCCTATAGGAGTCATTTATGAGCAAGGCAAAAGACAACAATTCCGGAAATCAGGAGGAGGCAAAGAATACGGCGAATCCGAACGGAGATGCCCATCGAGGCGCAGGCGGCGAGCTGCATCAGATCGCCGGCGGCACGCACCCGCCGATGACGACCAACCAGGGAATCCCGATTCCCGACAACCAGAACTCGCTCAAGGCGAATCCGCGCGGTCCGACGCTGCTCGAGGATTTCATCCTCCGCGAAAAAATCACGCATTTCGATCACGAGCGCATTCCTGAGCGCATAGTCCACGCACGCGGTTCCGCTGCGCACGGCTACTTCGAGCTCACCAAATCGCTGTCGCAATACACGACCGCGAAGATACTCACCGAAGTCGGCGAAAAGACACCCGTGTTTACCCGCATCTCGACAGTTGCGGGCGGTGCCGGCTCTGTCGACACCCCGCGCGACGTGCGCGGCTTCGCCGTCAAGTTTTACACCAAGGAAGGCAACTGGGACCTGGTCGGCAATAACA
>JBBWZW010000406.1:0-3033 GCA_039649305.1 Burkholderiales bacterium | reverse complement strand
CTTGTTAACCTCGGTCGCGTTGACGAAATTATCTGGAATACCGTCATTCGTGGTGTCCAGGCCGTACAGCACCTGAAATGACTCGACTTCACTGGCAATCGTCTCGGGAGGCCATGTCTTGTCCCGACCGTATTTGCAGTAGAGTTGCGGCACACCGCTTTCCGCAACGCCGACGTAGAAGATGTTCCATGCTCGCGCCGCTTCGGCGTCCGACTGCGAAGTCGCGGCAGGCACACTGAAGCCGCCGCAGTTCAGCATCGTTCCATCACCTTTTTTGTCCTGGCCTGCACCAAAGAATCCGACCGCAAGGATGTCACTGCCATTGACAACGCCGTCGGTCGACAGGGAGGCCATTCCGATGGATTTGTACGTCGGTCGACTGGCATCGAGGCCGGCGATGTTTGCACTCATCGCGGCCGTCGTAACGATCGGCGCTTCCTCACTATCCCAATTTTCATAAGCGGCCTGGCGCACCGCGCGTGTGATCATCTCGATCGCATGGCGGCCAGTTTCCTGAATCCGGGCGTTGTCATCCTGGGTAACGTACCCCGCTTTGGTGGATACCAACAATGCCGTCGCAGCGACCACAACGAAAAGCCCCAACGCGATGGAGATCATCAGTTCAACGAGCGACAAACCGGCCTGGCGTATCGCTGGCGAAGCGTTAGAGCCGCGTGTATGTCTTGTCACTGTGTCCTCGCTCATTGGATGTAGGGCTTGACGGTAATCGCCAGGCTTGGCGGGAAAGATATGCTTTCGTCGGCTATTGAACTGCCGTCCGGATTCTTCCCCTTTGCACGCCAGCCGACTTTGATGACGACAGATGCGTTATCTCCGCCTCCGCCGTTGCATGTCCATGTCAATGCGCCGGCAGCGTTATCCCACGGGTTCGCATCGCGACATATCACGGCCCGGCCGCCCGGCAATGCTGCCCTTATCCGCTTTTCCCATTCGTAGATATCGAATTTCGCGAGCGCTTCCGGATTGCAATTCGCGTCTGCGTAGCAAAGGGTGTCCGGCGCTTTCGGGTCGCCGTTTTGCGAGGAGTAGTCCACTTTAAGGAAAGGATTTTCGATGGGGTCCAACCTGGTCTGGCTATAGTTGGTTCGCATTCTGTCGGCCATTTCGGAGGCAAGTTGCATAGCGGCTGTCTGGAAGCCTGACTGCTGCGTGGACCTCAGCGCAGTGAGCTGCATGCCGGCTACGCCGATCACTCCAATCGCGAGCACGAAGATCGAAACGAGTACCTCGATCAACGAAAATCCATCCTGCGGTCGCTTACTCATGCCCAAATTTCCTTCGCCTCAACCCTACCATTCCAAAATATTGTTCTTTTGACAACATTTATGTCGAAATAAACCACCGCCAGAACTTGGCGCCGAATCAGTTACTTACCTGGGGATTTACGTTCTCGACCGACTTCCGCGATCGCGTCCTGGAACTCCGCCACATCCTCAAAGCTTTTATATACGGATGCAAAGCGGATATACGCGATCTTGTCGAGCCGTTTGAGTTCTCGCATGACCAGTTCGCCGATGTGGCCGGATATCACCTCGCGGGCTCCGCTGGACAACAATTTTTCTTCGATACGGTGAACCGCGGCGTCAACCGCTTCCGCAGACACCGGGCGCTTGCGTAGCGCTAACATCAGGCTGGCACGGAGTTTGGCTGAGTCGAAATCGGTACGGCTGCCGTTTTTCTTAACGATGACCGGCATCGCAAGCTCAATGCGTTCGTAAGTGGTAAAGCGCTTATCACAGTGGGCGCAACGGCGGCGACGGCGTATCGTATCCCCCTCCTCAGACACGCGCGTGTCGATTACCTGGGTGTCGTCATGATGACAGAAGGGACATCTCATATTGGTCGCTGGGCGCCTTACACCGAGGTGATGACAATGAGCCCGTCGGGCTCAATAGTTGTCAGATGAATAATTCTCTTCCCGATTTCTGAAAATATCAAGTAACGCTACGCAACATCCTTTTCAGACTCGCTCCCGGCCGACAGCCGGGAGCTTCTTTACGACGGACGGCGTGCGAGGTGTTACATTTTATGCATAGACACGGAATAGCTCCGTCAATTTCCTGACTTCCGCTTTGACCCGTTCAATTGTCGCGGCATCGTGCGGATTGTCGAGCACGTCAGCTATCAGGTTGCCGACCTTGGTTGCTTCCGCTTCCTTGAAGCCGCGTGTGGTCATCGCTGGACTGCCGAGACGGATGCCGGATGTGACGAACGGCTTTTCCGGATCATTCGGGATCGCGTTTTTGTTGCAAGTCATATGCGCGCTGCCGAGGATCGCTTCCGCTTCCTTGCCGGTAATCTTTTTGGCGCGCAGGTCGACCAGCATGACGTGCGATTCAGTGCGGCCGGATACGATGCGTAAGCCGCGCGCGATCAGCGCCTTGGCCAATGCATCCGCGTTCTTCAAGACCTGTTCCTGGTAACCCTTGAACTCAGGGGTCAGGGCCTCCTTGAATGCGACCGCCTTGCCGGCGATCACATGCATCAGCGGACCACCCTGGATGCCGGGGAAAATGGCGGAATTGATGGCCTTTTCATGCTCGGCTTTCATCAGGATGAAGCCGCCGCGCGGTCCGCGCAGCGATTTGTGCGTAGTGGAGGTGACGAAGTCGGCATGCGGCACCGGGTTCGGATAAACGCCTGCGGCGATCAGGCCGGCGTAGTGCGCCATGTCAACCATGAAATAGGCGCCGACTTCTTTCGCGATTTTGGCGAAGCGCTCGAAGTCGATGCGCAATGCATAAGCGGATGCGCCGGCGATGATCAGCTTCGGCTTCTTCTCGCGCGCGAGGCGCTCCATCGCTTCGTAATCGATTTCCTCTTTTTCGTTCAAACCGTACGAAACGACATTAAACCATTTGCCGGACATGTTGAGGGCCATCCCGTGGGTCAGGTGGCCACCTTCCGCCAGCGACATACCCATGATGGTGTCACCCGGTTTCAGCATGGCGAAGAACACGCCCTGGTTCGCCTGCGAGCCGGAATTTGGCTGCACGTTGGCGGCTTCGGCGC
>JBBWZW010000332.1:0-3894 GCA_039649305.1 Burkholderiales bacterium | reverse complement strand
GAATATGGTATGGCAAGGCAAACTGCTTAAAGTTTGAGCACGCCGATGGAACCCGCGCCGAATCTCAACTTAGGTGCGCGAAAGCCGGCTTTATCCACCGAAATTGTGGATAAGGCCGGTGCGGTTTCGAGAATTATTTTCAGGCGGCGACGCGCATCGACTGTATGCTGCGCGGAATAATGCCCAGGTCGTCCCACGCTTCCGGGTGACAGGTGAAGATCAGGATCTGGTGACGCTCGACAGCATCGAGCAGTGCCCTCTTGATGCGATCACGCCGTGCGGAATCGGTATGAACCACGGCATCGTCCAGTATCAGCAAGGTTGGTACCTGTGCTTCGCGCAATAAGTCCGCATACGCAAGGCGACAGAGTATGCCGAGTTGTTCCTGCGTTCCAAAACTGAGTTGCCTGAGCTCGGCGCCCCATCCGTTGCGATTGAAAGCGGCCGGTGCAAGATTGTCCTGCAGGGATAAGTCGGCCTGCGGAAACAGCTTGCGTACGTAATGATCCAGCCGCCCCAGCAGTGGCGCCTGCAGCCGCTGTATCGTCTTGTCCCTTTCCTCGACCAACACATCGGCGAGCATCGCGAGTGCGTCGGCGCGCAAAGAGAGCTCCGCCTTGCGCCGCTGCAGTTGCTCGCTGAGCGCAGCCGCTTCCGCCAGCTGCTCGCCGACACCCGATGCACCGAGTTGTTCGAGTTTCGCGCCGAGCGCAATCAGTTCACCTTTGTATTTGGCGTGCGCCTCGCGTTGCAATTTTGCGGACGTGCTGAAGCGCTCGACATCGCCTTCATTCACTTCCGCATGAAGCTCTTCGAGCCGCCGTTTCGCGGTATCGATCTGCTGCGCGTGGACGCTTTCCTTCGCCAACGCGTCGACCAGGTCGGCCTGCCGTTGCTTCTGCCGGGCCTGCCACTCTTCTCCTTGTACCAGACGCCCTTTTGCCTCCAGCTGGTCCAGCAGGGAAGCCGCTTTCGCTTCGAGGCGTGAACGGTTACCGAACAATTCCTGATGGCGTTCCTGACAAGCCGTGTGCCGCGCGGTTGCTTCCTGCGCCTGATTCTTCGCTTCCTGCAACGGTAGCGCGTCGCCGACGTCAGGCATGGTTCGCAGCCGCGCCAGCGTTGCTTCCAGCCGTGACCTGGCGGTCGCGAGCGCGTTCTCCAGTGCCTCGACGCCGTTCGGCGCGTAGATCTTAAGCATCTTCCTGAGGTTGTCGAGCTCGCGCTTGTGACCCTGGTGCGCCGCGAGCCGCTGTTCGCCGTCCGACGCGGAATTGATCCCCAGCGCGAGCAGCAGGGCGGCGCGTTCCGATTTCTTTTCGCCTAATTGCGCGGACAGCGCGGAGATGTTTGATGCGCCGAGCGTGATCGTGACTTCGCCGAACTCCGGGATAGCCAGGCTGGACTGGCCTTCCAATAGCTTGTGGCCGCTGCCCTCCAGCGGCTGGCCGTTCAACGAAATCCGTTTGCCCGGGTCGAGCCGGTATTCGATGCGCGTGCCGGCGGCTTCCATCTTCGCCTGCAAAGCGGACAACTCGGTCTCGAGTGTGCGCAGTTTGCGCAGCCTGGCTTCATCGATTTCGGTTTCATTCACCAGGGCCGCGGCCGCCTTGATTTGCGAGCTGACGCCTTGGGTATTCGCCAGTTCTTTTTCGATGCGCCCAACTTCCGCCTGCTGCGACTCGGCGTGGGTCCGCAAGTCCTGCGCCTGTTCGGCCGACAAGGCGAGCTGCAGCATTTGCTGCGCCTTCCCGGATGCGGCGGCGGCGGCCTCCATGGTCTGCGCCAGCTGCAGCAATTCCGCGGCCGCATCTTCGGCTTCGCGCTTTGCTTTCAGATGGTTGGCTTCCAGCGATGCCAGCGCTTCCAGTTCCCTGTTGGCGTCCTGCTCGCGTTCACGCAGCAGCCTGATTTGTTCGCGGCTGGCGGCTTGCACCACTTCCAGTTGTGCCAGCGCATTTTTTGCCGAGCGCAGTTCGGTGACCTTGCCCTGCGCATCCGCCGCTTTTTTCTCCAGCGCTTCCCACGGCTTGCGTCGCGCGACATCGTCGTATTCCGCCTGCAGCCTGATCAGGCGGTCGACATCATTCTCATATTGCGACTGCTGGCTGCGAAGATGTTGCTCCTGTGCGAGCGCCGCTTCGAGCTCGGCCTCGGTCGTGGCGAGCTGACCGGTCGGCTTACGCGTCTTTTCAGTGAGCAGCTTGTGCAGTTCCTGTTTTACGCCGGAGATCAGCACATCTTCGCCGGCCTCCACCGTCGCGCCGGACAACTGGTTGAGTGCCTCACGCAGATAACTTGCCGCATGTACCACTGGGCCTTCGACATCTTGCGCCTGACCCTGGGATACCCACAGCAGGCCCGGGATGCCACCGTGTTCCGCCGCAGCAGAGCCGCGATTCGGACGCGCGAAGCGCAGCAGCGCGGCCAGCGCCTCCTCCGCCTCTTCGCCTTCGAGCCTTTGCTTGCCGTCGCGTATCAGTTCGCAGCGCGCTTTGGACACAAAACTCTTGCGCAATACGTACTGCTGGTCTCCCGTGACGAATTCCACTTCGATTCGCGGCTGTCCCGATGAGGACTGCCACGGCACCAGATGCTTGAGCGTGCTGGACCGATGCTTTTCCAGAAAGATAGTGCGTACCGCGGTAGCGATGCTGGTCTTGCCGGCCTCGTTCGGGCCGGTGAAGATATTGAGTCCGGGATTCAGGTCGTCGATCAGCACCTGGCCGGTGAACTGCTTGAAATCCTCGATGAGTATGCGGCTGATCTTCATTGTTTTGTGCCCAGGTCCCGATGTATTCGCGACAGCAGCATCAGTGCCTCGGTCGCTACCGCGTGTTGATCCGGATCGTCCTGCGCCGTTTTCAGTTTCGCAACCGCGTTGGCGAGGTATCCGCTGTTCGCTCCCAATGTCGCGAGATCGTCCGCTGTCGGCATCAGGCGCATGGCGGACATGTCCATGCGCAATGCCCGGACCCGTGCGCTTGCTTCTTCGATCGCGGTCTCCAGTCTGCGCGATGCAGCCATATCGACCGAGCCGCTCACCGTCAGGTGCACCACATCCTTACCGGACAGTCCGCCGAGTCTTGTTATCAGCAGGTCGACGTCGGAGGACACCGCCAGGTTTTCTACCCACCGATGCCAATCGTATTTGCTGCTCCGGTGTCCGGTGACATCGGGCACCGCGCCCGGTCCTTCAATTTTTACTTCGAGCACCATTCCCGAGCGATTGTGCCGGAAGCGATCGGTCTCCGGCGTGCCGGAGTACCAGGTCCTGTCATTGACCGTATAGACGCCATGCCAGTCGCCGAGCGCCAGATAGTCGAGGGACGCGCGGCTAACCCGGTCTTCCGCGATGGGGTTGCCGGCATCGATCCCTTCAGGAAGCTTCTGCAGCACGCTACCGTGCGACAGCCCTATGCGCACATGTCCATCGGGCGTCACCGCGCCGTCGAAAAATTCCGTGACATCGTCGAAGGTTCGACGCTGCGTCAACGGCGCTGCGAGTACGGAAAAGCCTTCGTCGAATGGCACCACCGCCGGGGTCAGCAGCACCTTCACATTTGGCGGGATGCAGTTCAGTCTCGCCGCACGCGTCCACACGCTTTCCGGCAGCGCGGCATCGTGATTCCCGGGGATCATGATCCAGTGTCCGGCGTAGCCTGCGAGCGATGCGAACAGGCGCCGGATCACCTTGTCGGTCACCGTCTGTTGGTCGAACACATCGCCGGCGACGAGCACAGCCTGCACCTTTTTTTCCGATGCAAGCCTGGCAATGTTTTCGACCGTTTCGAATCGCGCTTCGGTCAGCAGCGCTGCTTCTTCCGCACTGAACTGGCCGAAGCGGGTACCGATCTGCCAGTCTGCGGTGTGGAGGAGATGGATCAAGCGTGG
>JBBWZW010000230.1:0-3147 GCA_039649305.1 Burkholderiales bacterium | reverse complement strand
GCTCGTCATTCTCTGGATGGCGCTGCATTCGTCGAAGATCATCTTCGCCGTGTTCCTGAATCTTTTTATCGGCCTTTCCATCACCACGGCGGTGGGACTGATGATGGTGGGTTCGCTGAACCTGCTTTCGGTCGCGTTTGCCGTGCTGTTCATTGGATTGGGCGTGGATTTCGGCATCCAGTACAGCGTCCGCTACCGGTCGGAGCGCTTCAAGAGCGACGACCTGCGGGCCGCGCTGGAGAAGGCGGCCGAACGCTCCGCGGTTCCGCTTTCGCTCGCCGCGATGGCGACTGCGGCTGGATTCCTCTGTTTTCTGCCGACCGATTACAAGGGCATTTCGGAACTCGGCGAGATCGCCGGTGTGGGCATGCTCGTCGCCTTTACGACGAGCATCACCGTGCTGCCGGCGCTGCTGAAGTTGCTCAATCCTCCCGGGGAAAAGGAGCCCGTCGGCTATGCGTTCCTGGCACCGGTCGATCATTTCCTCGAAAAGCATCGCGTGGTGATTATCGTCGGCACGCTTTTGGTCGCAATCGCCGGCCTGCCGCTGCTTTATTTCCTGAGGTTCGACTTCAACCCGATCAACTTGCGGAATCCCAAGGTCGAGTCGATCGCAACCTTTCTCGATTTGAGGAAGGATCCCAACACCGGCGCCAATGCCATCAACGTGATGACGAACTCGGATGCCGACGCGAGAAAGATTGCGGAACGGCTGGAAAAATTGCCGGAAGTCCTCAGCGTCAGGTGGCTGGAAAGTTTTGTGCCCGAAGACCAGCCGGCAAAATTGAAGCTGATCGCGCAAGGAGCCAAGGTCCTCAATCTGGCGCTCAACCCGGAGTCCATTGATCCCGCGCCGTCCGACGCGGAGAATGTCGAGGCCTTGAAGGGCTCGGCGGAGAGCCTGCGCAAGGCCGCCGGCGACGCGAAGGGGCCGGGTGGTGTGGCATCGCGGCGGCTCGCCGACGCGCTATCGAAGCTCGCCGAGTCCAATCAAGCCACGCGTGACAAGACGCAAGCCATTTTCGTCAAGCCGTTGAAGTTGGTGCTCGACCAACTCAAGAAATCTATGCAAGCTCAGCCGGTCAGCCTGAAGACGCTGCCGCCCGATCTCGTGAATTCGTGGAAGACCAAGGACGGCCTGCAGCGTGTCGAGGCACTGCCGCGCGGCGACCCCAACGACAACGACACGCTGCGCAAATTTGCCAGCGCCGTTCTGGCCGCCGAGCCGAACGCCATTGGGGGACCGGTATCAATTCTCAAATCCGGCGACACGGTCGTCAAAGCGTTCATCCATGCAGGCATCTGGGCGCTGGTCGTGATCAGCCTGCTGCTCTGGCTCACGTTACGGCGAATAACCGACGTACTGCTGACGCTGGTGCCGCTGTTGGTGGCGGGCGCAGTGACCATGGAAATCTGCGTGCTGATCGGGTTGCCCCTCAACTTCGCCAACATCGTTGCGCTGCCGTTGATGCTCGGCATCGGCGTCGCATTCAAGATCTACTACGTCACGGCTTGGCGGTCGGGTAGAACGAATCTGCTGCAGACAAGTCTGACGCGGGCAATATTTTTCAGCGCGATGACGACAGCCACGGCGTTCGGAAGCCTATGGCTATCGAGTCATCCGGGAACCGCGAGCATGGGCAAGCTTTTGGCGCTGTCGCTCGTGACTACGCTTGCCGCGGTGCTGTTGTTCCAGCCAGCGCTAATGGGTAAACCGCGCGATATCAGGGAGTAGACAAATATCGCCGACCGGATCGGCTGGCTGCGCGGCCGTCGCCGGTTTTTGACCGGGCGCTTTGGAAGCCGCGTTGACGGAGGCGGTGGCCTTCGGCGCGGTGGCCGTCGTTGTCGGCGCCGCGGCCTTGGGTAGCGCACCCGTAGTCTTCGGCGCCCCCTTGGCCATGCTGTTGGCAGGGCTGGAGGGAATCGGGCCCGCGACGCGGGTCCAGGTTTCGCCGCCGCAGAGAAAGCCCAATACGCAGCCTTGGATTTCAAGTTGGTCGGGACCGGCGGGTTTAATCGTCGAACTGTAGAATTGTCCGTCCTTGGCGTTGTAGACTTGGCCTTCCCACTGATCGACGCCAGTTTTCTTCTTCATGTCGATGAGGATCGGCATTCCCAGGGTCGGCCTGTTTTGTTTTGAGACATCGGGATTGTTCTTGTCGCGACCGCCCGGCATTTTCTCCCATGCAACCGCGCCCCACATATTTCCATTGCACTCTGCGACCCGTATGTTGGCGACACCGTCTGCCACCCTCCAGTCGCCTGTCGGATCCACCGCCAAGGCCGGTGCAAGGCCTGTCGCAAAAAATATTCCGGAATATACTACTTTACGCATGATGTTTCGTGGGCAGTGCAGCATGGTTCAAACCTGTGCTTAAGTAGATGATCCGAGCGAGGGCAAAACGCCGCATTGAGCGTTTTCAGTTGACGAAATGGCTAACAACCGAAGTATGTAGCTCATGCTATATTCGAATCTAGACGTTTCCGAGATGTTTGTGGACCGTCAGGCGCAGCGCAGTTCCATGCATGCGCGCCATTTAAATGAGCAGCTTGTACGGGTCCTCAAGACAATCGGTTACGATGTCGGCTTTCAGAAGGGTCAAGGCCAGTACCTGTTCGATCGCGACGGCGTGCGCTATCTCGATTTACTGAGCGGTTTTGGCGTTTTTGCGATTGGCCGGAACCATCCGGCGCTGCGCAAGGCGTTGAAGAGCGTCCTCGATAGCGACCTGCCCAACCTCGTGCAACTCGACGTTTCCACGCTCGCGGGCGTGCTGGCGGAACGTCTGCTGAATTACGTGCCTTATCTGGACAAGGTCTTCTTTGCGAATTCCGGGGCAGAATGTGTCGAAGCTGCGATCAAATTTGCACGCGGCGCCACCGGCAGGCCGGGCATCGTGTACTGCGCCCATGCCTTCCACGGATTGTCCTATGGCGCGCTTTCGCTCACCGACGACCCCAACTTCCGCGGCGGTTTCGAACCGCTGCTGCCCGGATGCACATCGATTCCTTTCAATGATCTCGCCGCGCTGGAGCAGGCGCTGTCGTCGCGCCAGGTAGCCGCCTTTATTGTCGAACCGATCCAGGGCAAAGGCGTCAACCTGCCCACGGATGAATTTCTGCCGGGCGCAGCAGCGCTCTGCC
>JBBWZW010000223.1:0-3429 GCA_039649305.1 Burkholderiales bacterium | reverse complement strand
TGCCCTGGCTTTCGACACCGAACAGGAGTGCAAAACAGAGGGTGATGAGGCCGCCGGCCAACGTGTCCTTGCAGGGAAAGGAGCAAAGCGTGGCTCGCAGTTGCGGGCAGCGAGGGTTTGCCGACTGCGTCGCAGCTGCGTCCCCCTCGCACTAGCACTCTCCCGCGAGGGGGAAGGGGACATGGCCGCAATTGCCAAAGCCTGAAACGACCGCGAGCGGCTCGGTTGGGACCGGCCGCTCGCGCGTTACTCAATGAATTCGATAGGGCGGAATCGGGTCCCACCCATCCGGCTCGCCTATTCGAGCTTGGCGCCGGACATCTTGACGATATCGCCGTATCGCGTGATTTCCGTATTCACAAACTCCGTGAACTGCTTGGCGCTGCCGCTGCCTGGCTCGGCGCCCATATCCAGCAGCATCTTCTTGGTTTTCGGTTCCAGCAGCGCCTTGTTGATTGCCGCATTGAGTTTGTCAACGATAGGCTGGGGCGTTCCCGCCGGGGCCACCACGCCGTACCACGCCGAGGCGTACATCCCGCGCACACCCACTTCATCGAAAGTGGGGACGTTGGGCAGCATCGCCAGGCGCGTCTTGTTAGCTACAGCCAGGGGCTTCAGCTTGTGGCTGCGGATATGAGGCATCGAACCAGTATCCAACATGACGTCCACATGGCCGGCGATAAGGTCTGCCGCAGCGGGGCCGCTGCCCTTGTAGGGAACGTGCGTGATATCAATCTTGGCCGCGCTCTTGAGCATGGAGCCTGCGAGATGCTGCGACGAGCCCACGCCCGCCGAAGCGTAGTTCAGCACGCCGGGCTTTGCCTTGGTATGCGCGAGCAGCTCGACGGCGGTATTGAACGGCGAGTTAGCGGGCACCACCATGATATTCGGGACCGAGGCGACAAAAGCGATCGGCGCAAAGTCCTTCGTAGGATTGAAGCCGAGGCGACTGTACAGATGCGGATTGGCGGCATTGGTCGAACTGGTCGCCATCAACAAGGTATAACCATCCGCCTTTGCACGCACGAACTCGGCAGTGCCGATATTGCCACCTGCACCCGGCTTGTTCTCAACAATCACCATCTGTCCGAGCCGCTCGGTCAGCGACTGCGCGATCACGCGGCCGATTGCGTCAGTTGCGCCGCCCGGCGGCCAGGGCACAACCAGCTTGATCACCTGATTGGGATATTCCTGTGCATATACGGCACCTGATGCCAGCAGCGCCGTGGTGCCAACGGCGAGCAGAGTGCGGTTAAACCAGCCTGTAATTTTCATAGGGTCTCCTTGGGAATTCATTCTTTTGTGTCGATTCAGGACGCGACGCCTTTTTCGGCGAGCACTTTGCTGATCCAGTTATCGTCATACCGTCCTGCCGCAATGCCTTTCAGCACTTCGGCTTCCATCTCAGCTTTACGCTTTGCCGCTGCAGCCACCTCTTGTGCTTCAGCCGCGGGTATGAAAACCACGCCATCGCGATCTCCGACCACGATATCGCCGGGATGGACCACGCTGCCACCGATGGTGATCGGCACATTGATTTCGCCAGGACCATCCTTGTACGGTCCGCGATGCGACACATCGCGCGCGTAGCAGGGAAAGTCATCAGCTTCAAACGCGCGGAGGTCGCGAATGGCGCCGTCGATCACAAAACCGACGAAGCCGCGGGACTGCGCAACCGCCTTCATGATTTCTCCAACGAGCGCGCGTTCGATGCAACCGCCGCCGTCGACGACCAACACGTCGCCGGGCTGCCCGAGCTGAAGGGCGCGGTGAATCATCAGGTTGTCGCCGGCGCGGACCCGCACGGTCAATGCGGTGCCGTACATGTCGCCGCTGCGATGCCTCGGTGGGAGCCCCAGCGGGCCGGTTAGCCGGCTCATGCAATCGCTGATATTGGAAGTGGGAAGGCCGTGAAAGAGCGCGGGTAACGTCGCGTCGGTGGCGAGGCGCGCAAAGCCTCGGAAGCCTATAGGCATGTTTGACTCCGGAATATTTTTTAGAGCGAAGACTATAGGAGAGTGTGGATCGAATAAAAAAGCGATAATTCTGACTGCAACATCATGAATAAAAGGAATGGATGACTCTTCGACAACTTGAGGCATTTTTTTGGGCGGCGCAATTCGGAAGCTTTTCGGCCGCAGCGGTCAAGTTGCACATGACGCAGTCCGCGTTATCCAAGCGGATTGCTGAGCTGGAAACAGCGCTCGGCAACAAACTGTTTGATCGCGACCTCTACCGTCCCAAATTGACGGCGAACGGACGCCTGCTGCTGGATAAGGCACGGGAGATGCTGACGTTGCAGGGCGAGATACACGACTCGATGCGCAACGCCGAGGCACTGGAGGGGGAATGCCGCTTCGGTGTGACGGAGCTTGTCGCCATGACGTGGTTGCCGGATCTGGTGACGCGTATTCGAAAGGCGCATCCCCATGTGGTTCTTGAACCGTATGTGGACCTGTCGCACTGTCTGCGCGACAAACTGTTGGAAGGCACGATTGATTTTGCGGTGATGCCGATGAACCAGCTGCAACCGGGATTGACCAATGAATTGCTGGCCCCGGTGGAATTCTCGCTGATGGCTTCGCCCCGTTTGGTGGAGCCCGGCACTATGCTGACCTCGGCCTTGCTTGCGGAGCTGCCGGTGGTGACGCAGATAACCGGCTCAAGCGTTACTCCGATTTTCGATGCATGGGCACATGCCAATGGCTTGAGGCTTCATCGCATCCTTGGTAGCAACAGCCTGACTGCCATTGCACATATGGTCATCGCGCAGCTCGGCATCGGCTTTCTGCCGACCGCTTATTTCTCTCCTCTCGTGCAAAGCGGCCACCTCTGCTGCTTGCATACACCCACCGCGTTACCGCAACTTGATTACTTCCTGACTTATCGCACCGATGAAACCAATGCGTTGGCTCGCGCGATGCGCGACGCGGTGATCACGGCTTGCGATTTCAGTCGGCCCCAGCCAACGTTGGTGTTGAGCTGACAGGGTGAACGGTGTGGCAGGTCGCGACCTGCCGGATGTCTGGCATTCCGTTATGCCTCGCGCGTGCTTTTTAAACATCCGGCGGGTCATCCGCCCTACAGTGCCACGTACTTCGGCAAAGGATTGTGAATCCATCCTGACCCGCAAGCCGAACACCAAACCTCACCATTATTGTGTTACTTAGCGGCAAAACTAAAAGCAATACGTCGTTGCATAAACGACAAGCAATAGGGAGATGCCTTAACAAGCTGACGAATTTTTACTATCCAATGCCCCTGATGTCCTATGCGGGCTTCGTCACCATGGGCTTCATCACCGCACCCTTAGGTACGGTGTCGTCCTTCAGGTACCTCCATAACGCTATCACCAGCTTGCGTGCCAAGCCCACGATATAAATCCGCCGCATGCGCTTACCGCCGCCTCTGGTGCGCTCTAAGAACCAC
>JBBWZW010000207.1:0-20362 GCA_039649305.1 Burkholderiales bacterium | reverse complement strand
TATCGGTAGATTTACTCGTGCCTCCATATGGCACCACGTTCCATATGGAGGAACACGAGAACAACAAGGAGACAATGTGACCATGACCAGCGAGACCCTGAATCCCGCCCGAACGGCGCTGCTGTTTTTCGATATGCTCAACGGTCATATCAAGAAAGACGACCCGAAAACCGAGGAACGCTACCGGCCGGTGATTGCCGCTGCTTCCCAGTTGCTGCAGGCGGCCCGCGCGCACAAGATGATGGTTGCGTACGCGAGCGCCAATCATCGTGCAGACAATGCAACCAGCGCCCACACCATCCGCGACACTGACAACAGGCTAAGGCCGCTAGCGGTCGACGCACCGCCCGAATCCAAGCCTGTCGTTGCGGCCGGCTCGTGGGAAGCAGCCGTCATCGACGAACTGGCACCGGCGCCGGAAGACTACCTGGTTCCGAAATACCGCTGGAGCGCCTTGTTCCAGACCTACCTTGACCTCGCGCTGCGCACACGCAAGATCGACACCATCATCATCTCCGGCGGCTCGACTGACGTCGGCGTCGCAAGCACGGCGTTCGCCGCCCGCGATCTTGACTATAACCTGGTCATCGCCAGCGATGCCTGTACCTCACCCGAGCAGGACAATCACGATCAGTTCATGCAGCGGATATTTCCACGCATGGCGCGTGTGCGCACGGCCGCGCAAGTGGTGGCGATGTTGGACGCCGCTCAGGTGAAGTAGAGGCGCGAGCAACAGCTGTTTTGTTCCAAGGAGGTCTTTTCCTGGTGGTAACCGTAAAACCGAAGGAGACAAAATGCGTTCAGGCTGGCATGGCAGTCGTGTCAAAGCAGTGTTTCATTCCACTCTCGCCGCGCTTGCGGTAGCGTCGTTCGCGCAGGTCGCGCATGCGCAGCAACCAGATCAAGGAAAGAACAGCGCGGTATTCATGTACCGTGGCGCGGACCGCGACCCGCGGCTGATACAGAAAGCGCGCGAAGAGGGCACAGTGGTGTGGTACACCTCGATGGCTCAGACCGAATCGATTCCGCTGACCAAGGCATTCGAGGCGAAGTACGGCGTCAAGGTTGAACTGTGGCGTGCCAGCAGCGACAAACTGAGGCAGCGGGTGATCACTGAGGCGCAAGGAAAACGCTTTACCGCGGACGTGCTCGAAGCGACCAGCCCGGAAATGGAATCAATGGCGCGCGAAAAGCTGCTGTCCGCATTTCACAGTCCGCATGTCGCCGACCTGCCGGCTGACATCATTCCGCCGCATCGCGAATGGGTGCCGTCGCGTCTGAATATTCTGGTGGTCGCGTACAACACCAACAAAGTCAAACGCGAAGACCTGCCCACCACATACGAGGGTTTCCTTGATCCGAAATGGAAAGGGATGATTGCGCTGGAGTCCGGCGACTTCGACTGGATGGCGGCCATGATCAATGCCATGGGCACCGAGAAAGGAACGGCATTCTTCCGTAGGCTGGGCGAAATGCGTCCCGAACTGCGCAAGGGCCATACCTTGCTCGCGGAACTGGTTAGCGCCGGCGAGGTGCCGGTCGGCCTGACGGTCTACAACTCGAATGCGGAATCGATGAAGCGTCGCGGTGGGCCGATAGACTGGATGCCAGTGCAGCCGGTAGTGGCGAACCCACAAGGCCTTGCACTGACGAAGAATGCTCCGCACCCCCATGCAGCGCTACTGTTCATGGATTACATGCTGTCGCCGGAAGGTCAGGAGCTGCTCAACTCGATGGGTCGCATCCCGGCGAGTTCGAAGGTGCAGAGTAAGTTGAAGAATTTTCCGATCACCACGATCAAACCTGCGATCGTGCTCGACGAGTCGGACAAATGGCTCAAGGTCTGGGATGAGTTTTTCGTGAAGAAGTGACTGGCGAGGGTAGAACGCAGGTTGGGATGCAAATCCCAACGTTCGCGAGTCCGTAAGAGCGCAAGCGGCAGAACGTTGGGATTTGCATCCCAACCTACATCTGAAGCAAAAGGAACTTGCCTCCCTTACAGACACATCGTGATGCGGCCCCCCCATATCAATGAAGCGGCGGCGTCGTATCCCCAACCGTCAGACGCTTCAACAACCTGCGCTGGCCACCGTCGAAGTCGGTGCGCGCATGTATCGTGCAGCGGTTATCCCATATCAGAATATCGCCTGGTTTCCACGAGTGCGTGTACACGAACTCCTGGCGTTCCATGTGATCGCATAATTCATCGAGCAGCGCACGGCTTTCTTCCGGTTGCAAGTCCAGAATGCGGTCGGTCATCAGCCGGCATACATACAGCGCCTTGCGGCCGGTTTCCGGAATGGTCCTCACCACAGGATGCACAGCGGATGGCGCAGCCTCCGTCAATTGCTTGTTCGCCGATTGCGTCTGGCCATACTCGTAAGTATTCAAAGCGGTCAGTCCTTCGAGGCGTTTCTTGGTCGCTTCCGGCAGCATGTCATAAGCCAGCGTCATGTTCGAAAACAAAGTGTCACCGCCCGCGTCCGGAATCTCCAACGCGTGCAGTACGCCAGCCTTGTTCGGAATTTTCTGGTGGATGCGGTCAAAGTGAAAATGAAGCTCACCATCAGGCAATGAGCCTATCGTCTGGCCATTCTCGCGGATATTCGAAATCACCATGATCTCGGGGTGCGATGCGAGCGGCGACTTGAACCGCGCATGTTCGAGCGTGCCGAAGCACTTCCCGAATTCGATTAAGTGTTCCTCGCGAAGTATCTCTCCGTGCAACACCAACACATGGTGCTCGAGAAATGCTGCATGCAGCATCTCTGCGATTTCAGGCGTGATGTTGTTCACATCGAGGCCTGTTACTTCGGCTCCAAGCGCGGAGCTGAGCGGGTTGAGGGTGATTGTCAATTTCGTCTCCTTATGGTTATCTATTTTTAAAGCTCTTCAGCATCAACTCTTCAATTTGTTCAGCTCTTCGAATTCGCGATCGCAGCGTTCGATTTCCTCACGCGGCATCAACGGATCGATGAACTGGATCCGGGCGCCTTTCATCGGCGTGGCCAATTTCTTCACCGGCGAAAGATAGTTCATCTTCACCATCAAAGGCTGCGCATCGCTCAACATGTATTCGTAAAAGAGCAGCGCCGCATTCGGGTTGCGCGGGTTGCGCGATACGCCGATCCCATTGGAGCGGCCGATTACCGGGTCGATGGCGAACCACTCTACGGGCGCGCCTTTCTGTTTGGCCTGGTCGATCATGTAGCTGTAGACCGTCAGGCCCATCGGCACTTCACCCGACACCACCATGTTTGCCAGCAGCGAGTGCCCGTTACGCACCGACCATTTATTGCGCGCGACAATATCCTGGAAAATCTTCCGGCCGTTATCCTGTCCGAGAGATTTCAGCTGGCCGCAATACCAGTCGCTGTCGTGCACCTCCACGCCAAGCTTGCCTTTCCATTTCGGGTCAGTCAGTTCTGCGTAGGTTTTCGGGAGCTCCTCCTTCTTGACCGCATTGGTGTTGTACGCTTGTACGAATACGCTGAGGAATTGCGGCGCCCATCCGCGATGGGAGGGCATGGCTTCTTCCATCAACTCCTTGTGCAGGCCGGAGTTCACTTCCTGTAAAAGCTTTTCCTGATACAGCGCTTCCAGCTCAGGAGAAGATATGTCGACTGCATCGAATTCCCAGCGGTTCGCTTTTTTCTCCGTCACCATGCGCTGCAAAACCTTGGCGGAGGATGCGCGCCATACATTGACCTTCACGCCATAGCGCTTTTCAAAATCGGCGCTAAGGACAGCCATGTCCTTTTCAGGGATCGACGTATAGAGATTGAGGGAACCTTCTTTTTTCGCGGCCTCCTGCAAGCGCTGATGCCGGCCCGGGCTGTCATTGGATGCGAGCTCAGCGATGGATTGTGCTGATGCGTAGTGGACGGCGCCAGCCATCAGCAAAGCCGAAACTGCCAATCGTGAAAACACACTGCGACGTCGATACATCTTGTCTCCTTAGTGGTTATTTTTATTTCATCACAACATTGCGCCTTCATAGAATACAAGAGAGTTTCATTAAATTGGGACGCAATTCCTGTATACGGAACCAGGTCGTTGACACGATTTAATTTCACGACATATGATGAATTCACAAAAAGCGGAAGCAAAAAAGCAACAACAGCGAGAAAAGAATTTCCGGCAAGGGTACTCCCGTGCCGGCCATTTCGAAGTGCTGAGGAGACAAAATGAGCAGCAGACTTGAAGGCCGCGTGGCGATCGTCACGGGCGGTGGGCATGGTATTGGCAAAGCCTACGCGACACGGCTTGCGGCGGAAGGCGCGAAGATCGTCATCGCGGAGATCGACGAGAAAGCGGCAAAGGCGGTGGCAGAAGAATTGACCGCTGCGGGTTATGAAGCGCTGGGTGTACGCACTGACGTATCCGATCCGGCGAGTGTCCAGCAAATGGCCGCGGCAACAGTCGAACGCTTCGGCAGAATCGATGTCCTCGTCAACAACGCCGCGATCTTCGCGACTGTGCCGATGTCCCGTTCTCCCTTCGATGAGATCACCATCGACGAATGGGATCGCATGATGACGGTGAACGTGAAGGGCACCTGGCTCGCCAGTTGCGCAGTCATTCCACAGATGCGCACGCAAGGCTACGGCAAGATCATCAACATCAGTTCGGGCACGGCACTCAAGGGCTCGCCCAGCCGCATTCACTACGTCACATCCAAGGCCGGCATCCTCGGCTTCACCAAGACCCTGGCCAATGAGGTCGGCAAAGACAATATCTGCGTCAACTGCGTCGCGCCTGGCAGCACCCTGTCCGAAGAGAATCCTGATGATGGCATTCTCAAGATGCGCAACCAGGCTGCGAACACACGCGCATTGAAGCGCGTGCAGACACCGGATGACCTCACCGGCGCAATCGTATTCTTCGCCTCCGCCGATAGCGACTTCATCACCGGCCAGACGCTGGTGGTGGATGGCGGTTCTTGCCTGCACTGATAAAAGGAACTGAGATGAGTCTGAAAGACGAATTTGGCCTTCAGGTATTGAAGCGCGCCGAAGAAGAAACGCAGGGCTGGAAGATGCTGATCGGCGGGAAATGGGTGGAGAGCCGTTCCGGCAAGCGGATGGCCACAATGAATCCTGCGCATGACGAGAAAATCGCTGACGTCCCGGCTGGTAATGGCGAAGACATCCAGCTTGCGGTGGAAGCGGGCAAGGCCGCTTTTCCCGCATGGAGCAAGATGCATGTGGACGAGCGCGCCAAACACTGCAAGCAGTTCGCCAATGCCGTGCGTGGCATGGCGAAGGAACTCGGCATGCTCGATGCAATCGACAGCGGCAATGCGCTGACGCCGATGATAGAGGATGCGAAGAAGGGGGCGTCACTGCATGACTTCTTCTCCGGCCTCGGCATGGAAATGAAGGGCGAGACCATTCCCACGCCCGGTGGTGGACTCGATTACACACGACCACAGCCGTTCGGCGTCATAGGCCGCATCATTCCGTTCAACCATGCGATTTCATTTGCCGCCGGAAAAATCGCTCCGGGACTGGTCGCAGGTAATACTGTCATTCTCAAACCGGCTGACCAGACGCCGTTGTCCGCATTATGGATGGGCAAGCTGGTCCAGGAATGCTTCCCGCCCGGCGTCGTGAACATCGTCACCGGCGATGGACCGACATGCGGCGGCGCACTGGTGGCGCACAAGGAAGTACGCCGCATCGCGTTCACCGGCAGTGTGGAAACCGGCCGTGCCATCACCCGCGCAGCCGGCATCAAGAACCTCAGCCTGGAACTCGGTGGGAAGAACCCGCTGATCATTTATCCGGACGTCGACATCGAGAAAGTAGCGGCCGCGGCCGTGGCCGGCATGAACTTCAGCGTGTCACAGGGCCAGTCGTGCGGTTCCAACTCGCGCGTATTCGTGCACAAGAACATCAAGGACAAGTTTGTCGAGGCGGTGCTCGCACGCGTTGAAAAAATCAAGATCGGCCTGCCGGAACTCGAGACTACGCAAATGGGCCCGGTGATTACGCGCCGGCATTACGATCGCGTGATGGGATATATCGCTGCAGGTCGCGAAGAGGGCGCGCGTCTTCTGCGCGGCGGCGGGCATGCACCGGGCGACGCGCTGAAGAACGGCTACTTTGTCGACATCACCATCTTTGACAAGGTCAGGCATGGCATGAAGATCGAGCGCGAAGAAATCTTCGGCCCGGTAATGAGCATCCTCGAGTGGGACGACGAAGCGACCATGCTGCAGGAAGTCAACGACAGCGACTACGGCCTGTGCGCCAACATCTGGACCAACGACATCTCGACCGGCATGCGCATGGCCGATGCAGTCGAAGCGGGATACATCTGGATCAATGGCCATGGCGGTAAGCGGTTCAAGGGCGCGCCGTTCGGCGGCTTCAAGGACAGCGGTATCGGCCGTGAACATTCGATTGATGAATTGATGAGCTATACGCAAATCAAGAATATCAACATTGCCTTTTGATGCGGCTCCCGCACCGGCAGGTTGGATGCCGGATGCGGGATGCCGAGAATAACTGGCTGAAGCAAGGAGACAGCTCATCGTGCACCTGCACGCGCGATGAGTCACATGAAAGATTGGCAATGACAGCTGATTCAACCCCGGAAGGCCGCGTGGCCCGGCGCCGCTATGGCTCGGATTTCATCGTCGACATCCTCCGGCAGTACGACATTCCTTACGCTGCATTCAATCCTGGCGCATCGTTCCGCGGCATTCATGATTCACTCGTGAATTATCTCGGCAACAAGCGGCCTGAATTTCTCGAATGCACGCATGAAGAAATTTCTGTCGCCATAGCGCACGGGTATGCGCGAGCCAGCGGCAAGCCGATGGCGGCGATCCTGCATAACGTGGTCGGCCTGCAGCATGCGGTGATGGCGATCTATAACGCATGGTGCGACCGCATTCCGGTGATCTTAATCGGCGGCACCGGCCCCATGTCTTACGTCAATCGCCGCCCTGGCAGCGACTGGCTGCATACCGCGCTGGTCCAGGGCAATCTCATACGCGATATCGTCAAGTGGGACGATCAGCCGGCTGACCTCGAAAGCACGCCGGAATCATTCGCGCGTGCCTACCAGGCAGCAATGAGCGAGCCGCGCGGCCCGGTGTATGTGTGTTACGACGCGGCGATCCAGGAAAAGGAAGTGGAGGACTTTCCCGCGCTGCCGGACCCGTCGAAGTTCCTGCCGCCTGAGCCGCCCACCGCTGCACCGGAAGTGATTGAGCGCATCGCACGCGCGCTCCTTGTTGCCGAGTACCCGGTGATTGTCGTTGACCGCCTGGGTAAATCCGCGGTTGCCTGCGACGCATTGGTCAAACTGGCCGAGCTCCTGACCATCCCGGTCCTCGACCAGGGTAACCGCCACAACTTTCCCAACCAGCATCCGATGGCGCTGGATGCGATACCCGGGGAGGTGCTGGAAGTGGCCGACATGGTGCTCGGGCTCGACGTCATGGATTTCTACGGCGCGCTGCACACCGTCGACCGCCTGACGCGCGAAACCAAGCCTATGTATCGATCCGGAACGCATATTGCGCACGTGTCGCTCGACGGCTACCTGCTGGGAAGCTGGAGCCACGATTTCAGGCGGTTGCAGCCGACCGACGACATGGTTGCTGCGGACACGGCAAGGTTCGTGCCGCAACTGCTCGCCTGTTGTACCGAATTGTTGGCGACGCATGGATCGGCAGCCCGTAAAAATGAAGCGCGCAAAGAACGCTGGGGCCAGCGCCGTTCGCAACTGCGCGAGAAGTGGGTGGCGAAAGCAGAAGAGCAGCGCAGCGAAACGCCGATCGCGCTGTCATCCCTTGCCGCCATCGTGTGGGATGTAATCAAGGACGAGCCATGGATACTCGCCAATGGCACTGCCAACGGCTGGGTCAAACGGCTATGGAACATTGAGCGGCAGGATCAGTATCTGGGCAAATTCGCAGGCGGCGGACTGGGCTATGGCGTAGGTGCGGCAATCGGCGCGGCGCTGGCGTATCCCGATCGTTTATGCGTGAACCTGCAGTCGGACGGAGATTTTCTTTTCACGCCGACTGCCTTATGGACAGCGGTGCATCACAAGATTCCGATGCTCCACATCCTGGTCAACAATCGCAGCTATTACAACTCCGAGGAGCATGCGGCGAAGATCGCGGCTCATCGCCAACGGCCGGTCGAGAACGCCTATATGGGCAACCGGATAGAAAATCCGGAATTCGATTTCGCACCGATGGCGCGTTCGATGGGTGCGTGGGCAGAAGGTCCTATTCTGCGCAGCGAGGACATCGAGCCGGCGCTGCGGCGCGCGCTGCATGCGGTGAAAAACGAGGGCAAGGTCGCCGTGGTGGACGTGGTGACGCAGAACCGTTAGACGACGACACAACCGGCGCACACCGGCAGCCACAGACAATCAAGCAGTGAGGAGATGACATGAATTGGATAGGTGCCTTTCGACGTTCCGCCCTGTTGCTCGCGGTGCTTGCGGTTGTGTTACCCGGTTATGCGCAAGATACGTCTCTGTTGCAGTATGAAGGTCCGGATCGGATGCAGAAGCTGATAGCTGCAGCGCAGAAGGAAGGGACTCTCACGCTGTACACCAGCTTCGCCGAAAAAGACCTGCCGATTATCGTGGCGCCGTTCGAGAAGAAATACGGCATTAAGGTCAAGGTCTGGCGCGGGCAGTCCGACAAGGTGTTGCAGCGAACACTGACGGAGACATCGGGCAGGCGCTACGAGGTCGACGCCATCCAGTCGGCCGCGCTTGAGATGGAAGCGCTGCATCGCGAGAAAATACTGCAGCCGGTCCAGTCGCCTTACTTCAAGGACCTGATACCCGGAGCGTTGATGCCTCATCGGGAATGGACGCCGACGCTGCTTTCCGTCTGGGTGCATGCGTACAACACCAATCTCGTCAAAAAGGAAGAACTCCCGAAGACCTTCGAAGGCTTGCTGGATCCGAAATGGAAGGGGCGGCTCGGCATCGAAGGCAATGTCCTCGAATGGTATTCAACGGTCGTGTTGGACATGGGCGAAGAAAAGGGGACCAAACTGTTCCGCGACATCGTGGGACGTAACGGCATGCTGGTGCGCAAGGGTCATTCCCTGCTTAACAACATGGTGGTCGCCGGTGACGTTCCGCTTGCGCTGACCGTTTACAACTACATGCCGGAGACGGCGAAGCGCGATGGCGCTCCGATCGACTGGTTTGTGTTGGAGCCGGCAGTCGCGCGCGCCAGTGGCTACGGTATCGCCCGCCGTGCGCAGCATCCGAATGCCGCGCTGCTGTTCTACGACTACCTGCTGTCGCCGGAAGCCCAGAACTCGCTGGTTTCAATGAACTACGTACCGACCAATGCCACCGTGCCGTCGCCGTTCGCCAAGCAGCGCGTCAAGCTGGTGGATCCGGCCGTGACACTGGACCAGATCGAAAAGTGGAACAAGTCGTTTGATGAAGTGGTTCTGAAGCGGGCAGGACAGTGAATCACAACGCACCTGAGGAGAATTGTTTTGGCAGCTGATTTCAAGCGACTCTTTACGACCGTGGTTTCCACCCTTGCGTTGTCAGCTGCGTTGGCTGTTCCCGCCGCGCATGCGCAAACCCTGCAGCAACTTGCCACCTACACCGGGGCAGACCGGGAGCAGCGCCTGATCGAAGGGGCGAAGAAAGAGGGTTCACTTCTTTTTTACACCACCACTCCATCCGAATATGCGAATCAGCTGATCGAGCCGTTCCAGAAGAAATACGGCATCAAGGTCAATGTCTGGCGTGCCCGTTCCGAATTGATCCTGCAACGCGTGCTCACCGAATCGCGCGCCAACAAGTCCGTGGCCGACGTGATCGCCAGCATCTCGCCGCCGATGGAAGCGCTGCACCGCGAAGGCCTGCTGCAGCAAGTTGCCTCGCCTTATCACAAGGACCTGATGCCGGGCGCGGTCGCGCGCCATGGCGAATGGGCCTCGACGCTGCAGTATGTATTCGTCCAGGCCTATAACACGACGAAGGTCAGGAAAGACGAGGTGCCGAAAACCTACCAGGACCTGTTGTCGCCGCGCTGGAAAGGCCAGCTCGCGATCGAGGGCTCGGACCATGAATGGATGACCTCCATCATCAAGGACATGGGCGAAGCGAACGGCGTCAAATTTTTCAATGACCTGGTAGCCAACGGCCTTTCGGTGCGCAACGGCCACCCGCTGCTGACCAATCTTGTCGCTTCAGGCGAAGTGCCGCTCGGGCTGACTGTCTACCAATACAGCGTTGAGCAGGCCAAGAAGAACGGCTCGCCGATTGAATGGTTTGCCATTGAACCGGCCATTACCATCCCCGATGCGATGGCGGTTTCGAAGAAAGCGCCCAATCCGCACGCAGCGCTGCTTTTCTACGATTACATGCTGAGTCCCGAAGCGCAACAGATTCTCGCGAAGATCGGTTACTACGCCACCAACACGAAGGTGGAGCCGCCGATCAAGAACCTGAAGATGAAAGTACTTGAGGCTTCAACCTTGCTTGATGAGCAGGACAAATCATTTTCCCGGTTTGAATCGATATTGCGAACCAAACGCTGATCGCCGGAATAATTTGCTATGTATGGAAGGAGACGTTTGTGACTAATTCGATTCGAGCCACCATCAAGACCCGGCCGCTGTCGCCGGCCCTCGGCGCTGAAATCCAGGGCATCGACCTTTCGCAACCAATGGATGACCCGACCTTCGAAGCCATCCGCGATATCTGGTATGAGAACTGTGTGCTATGCATCCCGGGCCAGAACCTGGGCGAGATGGACCAGGTGCGCTTTGCCGAACGCTTCGGGGAACTTGCTGCTACCTTGCATGAATACGAGAGCGGTAAGGGCCATCCCGCCATCATGTATGTCACCAACGAGCAGAAAGATGGCAAATACATCGGGGCGCTGCCCGACGGAGAAATGTTCTTCCACTCCGATATGTGCTACCTCGAACGCCCCTCGATGGCGACCATGCTCTACGCGATGGAGATCCCGCCGGTGGGCGGGAATACGCTGTTTGCCAACATGTACAAGGCCTACGAGACGCTGCCCGAAGAAACCAAAAAACGCATTGAAGGGCGGAAGGCAGTCAACAGTTACGATCCGGGGAAAAGCAATTACGCGACGATGCGCACTCGCGTGAATTCGAATTCAACTACTGTGCGCTCGTTTGCGCAGCCAATGGTCTATACCCATCCGGCTACGGGACGCAAAGCTCTTTATCTCAATCCATTGATGACGGAATTCATCGTCAACATGCCGCGCGAGGAAAGCAATGTGCTGCTCGAGTCGCTGTTCGAATACCAGCAACAGCCTCAGTTCATCTATGAGCACCGTTGGACGCCGGGTGATGTAGTGATTTGGGATAACCGCTGTACTTTGCATGCCCGTACCAATTTTGATGCCGGCGAATTGCGCAAACTGCGGCGTGTGACAGTCAAGGGCGACAAGCTGTCTTAGGACCCGCGCAGCAATAAGTTGGCATTTTTGCTGGTCGTAGCGGGCGCACTGCTGCGTTGCCCGCCCCTGACAGTGCTCGCACTGCGGCGGGTCGGGCCCCTAGCATTGCATCCCGCTACGACCGCCAAAATGACCAACTTATTACTGCGCGGGCCCTTAGTGCAGGTTGCAGTTTTGACGTAAGGGGCCAGGACCATCGCTAAATTTCCGGGTATACCGGGGAACGTAGGTTGGGATGCCAATCCCAACATTCATACTCTGCACATCAGATGGCTTTTATGCGGGCTGCAAACGTTCCGCCCCATGAAAACTGTCAATCGTTCGAGGGCCCGAATGTTGTGATCGGCATCCCAACCCAGTCATTACGGTGCAAGTGACGTACACAAATAAACACGTGTCATTTCGAGCGCACAGCCGGAACGGCAGTGATCATTCCACTCATAGCGAGGCCTCCATGATCAGGTTCATCCGAACGTTTGTTCTTGCTCTTTCCTCCCTCATCACAATGCTCCCGGCATCCGCGCAAACGGCGACGCGGTCGGGCGCAGACACCTACCCCAGCAAACCAATCAGGTTCATCGTCACCTATTCACCCGGCGGCGGCAACGACATCATTGCCCGATTATTCGCGCAGCGGCTTTCCGAGCAAATGGGGCAATCTGTGATGGTCGAAAACCGTGCCGGTGCGGGCGGAACGATAGGCACGGCGGCGGCTGCAAAGGCGGCGCCGGATGGTCATACGATAGTCCTCGTCTCACCGCCGTTTGTCATGGCGCCGACGTTGTACCCAAACCTGCCGTATGACACCCTGAAAGATCTCACGCCCATCTCTGTGATCGGCTCAGTGCAGAACATGCTGGTCGTCCACCCTTCAGTACCGGCCAGGTCCGTCAGCGAACTTCTGGCACTCGGACGGGCGAAGACAAGCGCACTGAATGCCGCAACCCTGGGCAGTGCAACCACCCAGCATCTCGCGGCCGCCATGTTCAACTACATGGGCAAGATCGACATGCTTCTCGTACCCTACAAGGGAAGCGCTCCGGGCACGAACGATCTGCTTGCGGGCCACGTGCAGGTCATGTTCAATGCGATGCCTTCGACCTTGCCCTACGTGAAGACCGGGCAGTTGCGCGCGCTTGGCGTCACCGGGTTGCAGCGTTCGGCGATGGCGCCCGAGGTGCCGACGGTGGCGGAAACCCTGCCCGGGTTTGAGATCACGACGTGGTATGGGGTGCTGGCTCCGACCGGCACGCCGCCCGACATCATTGCGAAATTGAATTCCGAAATGGTGAAGGCTTCCCAGCATCCTGAAGTGAAGAGGAAGCTGGCGGAAATGGGAGTGGATGTACAGATGTCGAGCCCGGAAGCGTTTGGCTCGTTGATCAGGGCGGAGATGACGAAATGGGCGGAGATCATTCGCCTGACGAATGTGAAGGCGGAGTAGCACTGTGACGGCTAAATATTCGGGTTGAACCCCATACTGTCATCCCCGCCTGCGCGGGGATGACAGTATGGGGTGCATTTGGCTCGAATGGGATTTGACAGGCGAGTAGGGTTTCGTTTGCAATTCCGCAATTTCAATGCGGCAGCTATTGGGTAGCATCGAGGTGCCGGTCCGTACGTAAAGTGGGCCGAGCGCCTGATGAAAGGAATGCGCATGCCCGAAGGGCCATCGATCGTCATCCTGAAAGAAGAGGCCGCGGGGTTCGCCGGCAAGAAGATCCTCAGGGTCGAGGGCAATACCCGGATCGATAAGGAGCGCCTGCTCAACCAGCGCATCGTGGCCTTGCGCAGCTGGGGCAAGCATTTCCTGATCCAGCTGCCCAATTTCTCACTGCGCGTGCATTTCATGTTGTTTGGCTCGTATCGCATCAATGAGCGCAAGGATCGTCCGCCACGGCTCAGCCTGGGGTTCACCCGCGGGGGTGAGCTGAACCTGTACGCATGTTCAGTTCGCTTTATTGAAGAGGATCTGGACGACGTCTATGACTGGAGCGTCGATGTCTTGTCGGATGACTGGGATGCAGCAGCCGCTCGGAAGAGGTTGCGTTCGACGCCCGATACGCTGGTGTGTGATGCGTTACTCGATCAGACCGTGTTCGCGGGGGTCGGCAACATCATCAAGAACGAAGTGCTGTTTCGCATCCGCGTGCATCCGCTGTCCACGATCGGCGCGCTTCCTGCTCCGAAATTGCGCCAACTGGTCGAGCAGGCACGGCAATACAGCTTCGACTTCATGGAATGGAAAAAGGCGTATGTGCTGAAGAAACATTGGCTCGCGCATACCAAACGGATTTGTCCCAGATGCGATATCCCGTTGACCAGGGGGCATCTGGGAAGAACGAACCGTCGAAGTTTTTTCTGCGAACGATGCCAGAAAAAGTATTAGTCTTCAGGAAGTTTGCCGCGCCTCTTTCGGCTTCGCTTCTTCACGCCGGTTGAAGCCTGCCACCATATCGAAGCGGAACAGGCGGCATTCGAGCGCGCCGTTAAAGAACGGTGTCTTGCGCGATTCCTTCAGGCGCATCATTTTCGGCAGCGTCAGGTCCGCGGTAAACAGGAAAGCCTGCCAGCCGGCGAAACGCTGCTTCAGGGTGGTGCCAAACGCGCTGAAGAATTGTGTTGCCAGTTCATCCGTTTCCACCGTGCTGTCACCCCGTACGCCGATCCGTTCACCGTAAGGCGGATTGGTCAGGATGATGCCGGGCGTCTCGGTAGGCGCTTTGACTTCCTGCGCTTCGATCTGCTTCAGCGGCACTTCAAATGGAATGCCGGCCTGGGCCAGGTTGTGGCGCGTCATTGCGACCATATCGCCCGAGATGTCGCTGCCGAAGATCGTCGGTACGGTCGGGATCGGATTCGGTTTGACGCTGCCCTTGATCGCCTGCCATTCAGAGGTGTTGAAGTCATGAAAATTTTCAAAGGCGAAGCTGCGGCGCGCGCCCGGCGGAATCCCGGCAACCATTTGTGCCGCTTCGGCGAGGATGGTGCCGGAGCCGCACATCGGGTCGAACAGGGGCATGCCCGGCTTCCATCCGGATACCCGCAACAAGCCCGCGGCCAGATTCTCGCGCAAAGGCGCATCGCCGGTTTCGTCACGCCAGCCGCGCTTGAACAGCGCTTCACCCGACGTATCGAGATAGACCGTGAAATTGCGCGCATCGAGGAAGCCGACAATGCGCATGTCCGGCGTTTTGGTGTTCACCGACGGACGCTTCGAGAACTGGTCGCGGAAACGGTCGCAGATCGCATCCTTGATCTTCAACGTGGCGAACTCCAGGCTGCGCAAGGGCGACTTGACTGCGGTGACGTCGACGCGGATGGTGTGGTCCACGCTGAACCAGTCTTCCCACGGCTGCGCGAGGGTCAGGTCGTAGATGTCGTTTTCGTTGGTATATTTGCCGTGAGCCATGCGCATCAATACGCGGGATGCGATGCGGGAATGCAGGTTGATGCGATAGGCGTCGGTCAGCGCACCGGAAGCATGGACGCCACCCGGTACCTGATTGTGAACTTTCAGCGTCGCACTCTGCTGCGCGATTTCGCCCAGCTCTTCGGCCAGAGCCGCTTCCATGCCGCGCGGGCAGGGACAAAAAAATGAATGTGCCATGGGGAACCCTTTATCCGTGAAAAAACTTTTCCGGAACAAAGACCACTGGGGCCTTTGTTCGATATTCAATAGCTATTTTGCAAACGCCCGCTCGACAAAATCGAGCCTGTCCTGGCCCCAGTAACCTTCGCCGTCGATGACATACCACGGCGCGCCGAACACATTCGCGGCGATCGCTTCTTCGGTAAAGCGGTCATACTCGCTTTGCACGCTGGCAGTCTCCGATGATTTGAGCAGCGCCTTGCCGTCATAACCGAGTTGGATTGCGATGGCGGCCAGAGTATCCTCATCGGCGATATTTTTTTCTTCCGCCCACACCGCGCGCATCACCGCGCCGGAGATGTCCATAGCCGCATCAGTGCCATGCGCGAGGTTGGTCGCGATAATGAGCTTGGAGGCCGAATCGGCCGGCACCGGGAAGTGTTGCGGATGCAGGTTGAGCGGAATATTCTGGAACTCGCTCCAGCGCTTCAACTCGAGCAGCCGATAGGCCTGCCGTTGCGGCGCGCGCTTTGCCAGCGGAACACCGCCCGATACGCTCATGACTTTTCCGAAGTCGCATGGCTTGACCAACACCTGCACGTCATATTGCTTCACCATGCGCTTGAAACGCTCATGGCCCATATAAGCGTAGGGCGATGGCGGAGAGAAATAGTATTCACATGTTTTAGACATCGGCGTCTCCTGTTATGGTTTTAAAAGGGCTTAACAACGACCAGCACAACGATGGCGAACAAAAGGATGACCGGGACCTCGTTGAACCAGCGGTACCAGGTATGGCTGCGAGTGTTGCGGCCGTTCTCGAATTTTTTCAGCAGCGAACCGCATGCATGGTGATAACCGATCACCAGGATGACCAGCGCAAGCTTCGCATGCAGCCAGCCGTTGCCCGGCCCCTTGCCGATTCCATAGCCCAGCCACAGCCATACGCCAAACAGCACTGCCGGTATCGACAGCATGGTCGTGAAGCGGTAAAGCCGGCGCGCCATCAGCAGCAGGCGGGTGGTGGCAGTCGGATCGGTCTCCTGCGCGAGATTGACGAAAATGCGCGGCAGGTAGAACAGACCGGCGAACCACGAAATAACGAAGACGAGGTGGAGCGATTTAATCCAGAGCATACTATTCCCGGACTTCGCCGTGTCCGAACACCACGTATTTCATCGAGGTCAAACCGTCCAGGCCGACCGGACCGCGCGCGTGCAATTTGTCGTTCGAAATGCCGATTTCCGCGCCCAGCCCGTATTCAAAGCCGTCCGCGAAACGGGTGGAGGCGTTGACCATCACGGATGCCGAATCCACTTCGCGCAGGAAGCGCATCGCGCGGCTGTAATCCTCGGTGACGATGGCGTCGGTATGTTGCGACGACCAGGTATTGATGTGATCGATCGCCTCACTGACGTCGTCGACGATTTTGACGGCGAGGATGGCAGCCAGGTATTCAGTGCGCCAGTCTTCCTCGGTGGCCGCCGTCAGATGCGGATAGCCGGCGAGTATTTTGCGGGACTCTTCATCGCCGCGCAGTTCGACCTGCTTCGTGCCATACAGCTCGGCGAGCTTCGGCAACACCTGCGGCGCAATCCCGCGCGCAACCAGCAGCGTTTCCATCGTGTTGCAAGTGCCGTAGCGGTGGCACTTCGCATTGAATGCAATCTTGAGCGCTTTCTCGATATCGGCCTTGTCGTCGATGTAGACATGGCAGATGCCGTCGAGGTGCTTGATCATCGGTACTTTCGATTCCTTGATCAGGCGCTCGATCAGGCCCTTGCCGCCGCGTGGGACGATCACGTCGACATATTGCGGCATGGTGATCAGTTCGCCGACTGCGGCGCGATCGGTGGTCTCGACGACCTGCACCGCATCCTCCGGCAATCCTGCGCCCGCCAGTCCTTCTTTCACCAGTTTGGCCAACGCCTGGTTGCAGTGGATCGCTTCGGAACCGCCGCGCAGGATGGTCGCGTTGCCGCTCTTGATGCAGAGGCCGGCCGCGTCCACCGTCACGTTGGGACGCGCTTCGTAGATGATGCCGATGACACCGAGCGGCACACGCATCTGACCAACCTGGATGCCGGTCGGACGGTATTTCATGTTCGAGACCTCGCCGATCGGATCGGGCAGGGAGACGATTTGCTCGAGGCCTTCGGCCATCGTTGCGATCGCTTTATCCGACAAGGTCAGGCGATCGAGCATCGCCGGCTCCATACCGTTGGCGCGCGCCGCTTCCAGGTCTTTCTGGTTGGCGGCCCGCAGCGCGTCAGCATCACGGCGAATTGCCGTTGCGATCAACGACAACGCCTGATTTTTGGCGCGGGTATCGGCCTTGGCCATAGCGCGCGATGCTTTGCGAGCCCGTTGACCGACTTCGTTCATGTAATTCTTGATGTCCATATCAGGTATCAGAGGTCAGGTATCAGTGTGTAGGGCGGGTCGTGACCCGCCGTATGTTTTCTGTAGGTGTCACTTGTACAAAAGGCGGACGTGGGCCGGCAGAACATCCGGCGGATCGCGACCCGCCCTACGAGTTAGCCCCGTGCTACCTTCAGCCCCAGCTGCAGCATCGCGTCCCACGCATCCCCTGCAAACGCCTTCGCGCGCAAACCTTTGACCATCTTATCGATTTGCGCAGCCTCTTGCAGCGCGGTTTCCAGCGTCGACAGTTTCAGCCTGCGCAGCGCCGGTTCCATCATGCGTTCACGCGGGCCCCAGATGCGGCATTCCTTCAACAGCATGCCGAGTGGGCGGCCTTGCGCCACACCGGATTTCAGCTTCAGCAGGGTGCGTATTTCCTCGGCCATCGCCCATAGCACCAGTGGCAATGCCTCGCCTTCGCCCTTCAGTCCTTCCAGCATGCGCACCAGGCGCGCAGCGTCGCCCCCGAGCATGGCTTCATTCAGTTTAAACACGTCGTAACGCGCGACGTTGAGCACCGCATCGTGGATCTGTTCAAAACTCAGCTTGCCCTCGGGATGCAACAGCGCGAGCTTCTGGATCTCCTGATGCGCGGCCAACAAATTGCCCTCGACGCGGTCGGCAATGAAATCGATGCTTTGCTTGTCGGCGCTCTGGCGCTGTGCAGCAAGGCGTGTACCTATCCACGCCGGCAACTGCGCCCGTTCCACGAGCGGAATATCGATATACACGCTGGCCTGCTGCAAAGCCGATACCCAGACGCTCTTCTGTGCCTGCCAGTCCAGCTTGGGCAGCGTGATCAGCGTCACGTTGTCCGGGCTTAATGACTTCGCATACTCCTGCAGCGCCTGTCCGCCATCCTTGCCGGGTTTGCCGGTCGGGATGCGAAGCTCGATCAGTTTGCGGTCGCCGAACAGCGATTGCGACTGGTTTGCCGCCAACAGCTGGCCCCACTTGAAGCTGCGCTCCACCACCAACACTTCCCGCTCCGTCAGGCCTTGCGAGCGCGCTGTCTTGCGGATCCTGTCGGCCGCTTCCAGCGCGAGCAGATGCTCGTCGCTGGTAATGACATAGAGCGGCGACAGGGGTTTCGCCAGGTGTGCGTCAAGCGCGTCGTGCCGCAATTGCATCGGGTACTTTCTTCAAGCCGTCCGCAGCGCGGAAAGCCGCCGCAAGATCTGCTGAACCAGGTCGCTTTGCATGTCGCGATAAAGCATCTCTTCTTCTTTTTCCTTCGCCAGGGCTTGCGATTCGTTGAACGTGATGTCGCGCTTGAGCGTGATTTCGGTCGGCGGCATCAGTTCCTTTTCCTGGCCGGATTTCACCCGAAAGCGAAGTCTGTAGAGCAGCGTATATTCCCGCGGGCGGCCCTGGGTATTCAAAGTCAGGATCGACTTTTCCCGCGATTCGGCAAGCAGTTCCAGCACAGCCTCTGCCGTCTTCGGGTCCGTCACCACAGAGGTGTCGCCGCTGGCCCGGATGTATCGCTTGAGTTCAGCGCCAACCGGCGAGTTCTCCGGGAAGCCGACATAAACAGTCTTGAAAGGCAGCGCGTTCTGGCCGCTTGAACCGCGCAGTTGAAAGCCGCACGCGGATAGCGCCACGGCTGTTGCGAGAGTGATTGCGTAGAGAGCGCTGCGCTTCATGGACATCCTTTATATCGATCGCGTCAGGCGACGATGTTGATCAACTTGCCGGGCACGACGATGACTTTCTTCGGCGTCCCTTCGACAAATTTCTTCACGTTTTCGTTAGCCAGCGCAGCGGCTTCGATCGCTGCCTTGTCGGCATCCTTCGGTACTGTCACGCTGCCGCGCAACTTGCCGTTGACCTGCACCATCAGCTCGATTTCCGCTTGTTCCAGCGCAGCGGCATCCACTTGCGGCCAGGGTGCATCGAGGATGTCACCGAAGCTGCCGGCGAAACCGAGTTCCTGCCACAGGACATGGGTGATGTGCGGCGCGACCGGATTCAGCACGCGCAGGAAGATCGACAAACCTTCGGCGATGACGGCATTCGATGCCGCCGAGTCGTCGAGCTTTGCGCCTTCGAGCGTGTTCAGCATCTTCATGCCGGCGGACACGACGGTGTTGTACTGGATGCGTTTATAGTCGTGATCCGCTTGCTGAAGGATCTTGTGGATCTCGCGACGCAGTGCCTTGTGCGTTTCCGGCAACGCCGAAAAATTTGTCGCCGCTGCGCCAGCGATACGCGGAGCTTGCGCGTGCGCGAACGCCCATACCCGGCGCAGGAAGCGATTCGCGCCTTCCACGCCCGTGCCCGACCACTCGAGCGTCTGCTCCGGCGGCGATGCGAACATGGTGAACAGGCGTGCGGTATCCGCGCCGTACTGGTCGATCTGAGCCTGCGGATCTATGCCGTTGTTCTTCGACTTCGACATCTTTTCGGTGCCGCCGATCTCGACCGGCTTGCCGTCCGACTTCAGCAACGCCGAGACCGGGCGGCCCTTGTCGTCGAATGTCAGCTCGACATCTTCCGGGTTGAACCAGGTCTTCTTGCCGGAGTCGTCTTCACGGTAATAGGTTTCATTCAGCACCATGCCCTGCGTCAGCAGGTTGACGAACGGCTCGTCGAACTTGACCAGTCCGAAGTCGCGCATCACCTTGGTCCAGAAGCGCGCATACAGCAAATGCAACACGGCGTGCTCGATGCCGCCGATGTACTGGTCCATCGGCATCCAGTAATCATTGCGCTCGTCAACCATCCGGTCGGTGCTGCCTGGAGCGCCTTGTGGCGATGTATAGCGCATGTAGTACCAGGACGAATCGACGAAGGTGTCCATCGTGTCGGTCTCGCGCCGCGCCGGCTTGCCACACTGGGGGCAGTCGACGTGCAGGAATTTTTCATGCTTGTTGAGCGGGTTGCCCGTGCCGTCC
>JBBWZW010000203.1:0-11812 GCA_039649305.1 Burkholderiales bacterium | reverse complement strand
TTGAAAGGTTATCAACAGCAGACGGTAAGGGCCTAGATAGATTCGGTAAGGCTCCTCTCGCGGGTACACTCGCTCTCCCGCGCGGGGAGAGGGACATGTCCACGCGATTCGGAGACTGCCCAGGTATTTGCAATGGAGGGGTTAAAGTGTTCACGAACCAACTGCGCAAGAATCAAACTGATACGGAGAAGGCCCTCTGGATGGCTTTACGTAGTCGTCGGTTAAAGGGGGCTAAAGTTCTGCAGACAGATTGCGTTGGGTAGCTACATCGTCGATTTCGTTTGCTTCGACAAGAGGTTGATCATTGAGCTGGACGGCGGCCAACATGCCGATGCCATTGCATATGACGAGGCGCGAACCGGATGGCTTGAGTCGCAAGACTTTCGTGTAGTCAGATTTTGGAACAACGGCGTGCTTACAAATTTGGAGGGAGTCTTGACTCGAAATTCTGAGATATACGAGCAGCCCCCTCACCCCAACCCCGCTCCGCAAGGGGAGAGGGGGTAAACGGTATAACTGGCGATGTGGAACCTACTGAAACCGAACCATAAAAATCTCCGTGCCTGGCAAGTGCTGGTGCTGGTCATCTTCTTCGCCATCTGGCATTTCGCCACTCGCGATCCGCAGGCCGCCTTCTTCTTCGGTGAGCCGATCAAGGTGATGATCCGCATATGGCAATGGTTCACCGTGGGCAGCGGAAGGCTGGAAGTGGGCTTCAGGGATACGGTCTGGTTCACTCTCAATTTTCCTGCCGAGATCTATCCGCATTTGCTGGTGACGCTGACGGAAACGCTGCTCGCATTCGGCATCGGCACGCTGCTCGGGCTGGGATGCGGATTATGGCTGGCCCTGTCGCCGATCGCTTCCGCGATTTTCGATCCTTACATCAAGGCAGCGAACTCGATGCCGCGCGTGATCCTTGCGCCGATCTTTGCGATGTGGTTCGGACTGGGTATCTGGTCGAAGGTGGCGCTGGCCGTCACGCTGGTGTTTTTTATTGTGTTCTTCAATGTTTACCAGGGCGTGCGTGAAGTCAGTCCGGTGGTGCTGTCGAACGCGCGCATGCTTGGCGCCAGCCAGCGCCAGTTGCTGCGGCAGGTCTACCTGCCATCCGCAACTTCGTGGGTATTTTCCAGTTTGCATACGTCGGTGGGCTTGGCGTTCGTCGGCGCCATCGTCGGCGAATATCTCGGTTCCGCCCGCGGCGTTGGCTACCTGATCCTGCAGGCGGAAGGAACGTTTGACATCAATACAGTTTTCGCGGGAATCTTGGTGTTGACCGCCTTTGCGCTGGTGCTGGATGGTGTGGTGGGTGTCATCGAGAAGCGGCTGATGAAGTGGCAGCCGAAATCCGGCGAGACCGAGAAAATGTAACTCTCGTTATTTACTGAGCATTTGGCAAGTGAGTAACAGAATGAATGCTCAGTCCCATACATCAATATGAGGTGCCTATGCATAAGTATGAAGCCACGATCACCTGGCACAGGGGCGAGCAGGATTTCAGCGACAATCGTTACAGCCGCGCGCATGAGTGGATGTTCGATGGCGGCGCCTGTGTGACGGCCTCCTCTTCGCCATTGAGCGTTCCTGTGCCGATGTCGGACCCCGCTGGAGTGGATCCTGAGGAAGCGCTGGTCGCTGCGACGTCAAGCTGCCATATGCTGTTCTTCCTGTCTAACGCAGCGAAGCGCGGTTTTATCGTTGACTCTTACGTTGATCAGGCATCGGGCGTGATGGAAAAGGGTAGCGACGGCAAGATCGCAATTACACGAATTACCTTACGGCCAAAAATAGTATTTGCCGGCGATCGCCAGCCTGCGGCAAACGAGCTCGACGAGATGCATCACGAATCGCACGAGAAGTGCTTCATCGCGAATTCGCTGAAATCGGAAGTAGTGGTCGAGGCGGCATGAGATTTAAACAGGAGATGCACCATGTACGTACCGTCGCAATTTGAAGAGCAGCGGCCGGAGGTTCTTCGTCAGTTGATTCATCAGCATCCGTTGGGCGCACTGGTCACGCTCGGACAGGATGGTCTCAATGCGAACCATATTCCTTTTGAATTCGATCCTGGACCGGCACCATTCGGCACCTTGCGCGCCCATGTCGCGCGCAGCAACCCGGTGTGGAGCGATTTCGCGAACGATGTCGAAGCGATGGTCCTGTTCCAAGGGGCACAGGCCTACATCTCGCCTTCCTGGTATGCAACCAAACAGGAGAATGGCAAGGTGGTACCCACCTATAACTACATGGTGGTCCACGCTTATGGCCCGATGCGGGTGATCGATGACCCGGCATGGCTGCTTGGCCTGGTGGAACGCCTTACCGGCCGCCATGAAGCGGACAGGGCGGGGCCATGGAAAGTGAGCGACGCCCCACGGGATTACGTAGACAAGTTGTTGGGCGCTATCGTGGGTATTGAAATCCCAGTCTCAAGACTGGTGGGGAAGTGGAAGGTGAGTCAAAACCAGCCGCCGGCAAACCGGGCCGGTGTTGCGAGAGGCTTACAGGAGGTCGGCGACGATAACGCGTTGGCGATGGCGCGTGCAGTCGGCCCGTCGTAGGTTGGGATGCAATCCCAACATTCGGGATCTCGCTATGTCCCGACTCCTGCGTCGAGTAATGCAGGTTGGGATTGGCATCCCAACCTGGGGTTCTGGTTTAACGCAGCGCGTCGACTAATTTCTCCAGCTTCACCGCATCCGCGCAGAACAGGCGAATTCCCTCCGCCAGCTTTTCCGTTCCCATCGGATCCTCGTTCAGCATGAAGCGGAAAGTCTTCTCATCCAACGCCAATTTCTGCATGTCCATCGATTGCGCCGCTTCCGGACTGAGCTTGCGCGCAACCGGTGCTTCGGTCTCGGCCAGCTTCTGCAGCAGCTCAGGGCTGATCGTCAACAGGTCGCAGCCGGCCAGTTCGGTGATCTGCGACGTGTTGCGGAAACTTGCACCCATCACTTCCGTCTTGTAGCCGAACTTCCGGTAGTAGCTGTAGATCCGCTTGACGGACTGCACGCCCGGATCGTCCGCGCCGGTATAGTCCTGTCCGGTCGATTTCTTGTACCAGTCATAAATACGGCCGACGAAGGGTGAAATGAGCTGCACATCCGCTTCGGCGCAGGCGATCGCTTGCGGCATTGAGAACAGCAAAGTCATGTTGCAACGGATGCCTTCCTTTTGCAGCACTTCGGCGGCGCGTATACCTTCCCAGGTAGACGCGATCTTGATCAGTATGCGCTCGCGCGGAATGTCCACGGCTTCGTACAATTTGATCAGGGCCCGTCCTTTTTCAATCGTGCCCTCGGTATCGAACGACAGGCGGGCATCGGTTTCAGTCGACACGCGGCCGGGTATCAGTTTCAGGATCTCGAGCCCGAAGGCCACCAGCAGACGGTCGATGATCTCCTCGGTGGGCTTGCCCGCATTTCCGCGCACTGCCGCTTCCAGCAGGGGCTTGTACTCATCCTTCTGCACCGCCTTCAGGATCAGCGATGGATTGGTGGTGGCATCGTGCGGTGCGAAGGCTTTCATCGCCTGAAAATCGCCGGTATCGGCAACGATGGTGGTGTATTGCTTCAGTTGTTCAAGCTGGTTCATTGAGACACTCGGTAAATTGTCGGGAAAGTTATCTAAATAATAGCCGCTTTTGAGGCGGCCCCCATGCTTTTGATCAGTAGCTGCTAAGGCAATTTCGGCGCCTGCCGCAGAAAAGAATCGAACTGTACATCGAGTTTTTGCAGCGCCTTTTGCGCGTTTTGCATCTTCTTCCGGAATTCCGGACCACGCTTGAGCGCCAGGCCGACCGCCAGGATATCGATGACCACCAGGTGAGCCAGGCGCGCCGAGATCGGTGTGTAGGGGTCGATGGCGAAGCTGAGGTCGATCGGCACCAGCACAGTAGCCTCTTCCGCGATCGGCGTTCCGCTTGGCGCGAGGGCAATGATGTCGGCGCCTGTCTTGCGCGCGATCTGCACACTGCGCAGGAGGGCTGTGCTGTTGCCGCGTTGCGAAATGGCGACCACCGCGTCGCCGGGTGACAGCAGCGCCGCAGCGATATTGTGGATGTGCGGATCGGCGTAGGCCACCGTTGGTACGCCGGAGCGAAAGAACTTGTGCTGCGCATCCGCGGCAACTATGCCGGAGGTGCCCTGCCCGTAGAACTCGATCTTGTTCGCACGCGCAAGCACGTTGAGTGCGCGCTCGATCGCGCCTGCATCGAGGTTGTTGCGCAGGTCCAGCAGCGCATTGATCGAGCGGCTGCATATCTTGCTGACCAGGTCTACTGCAAGATCATTCTGTAGCGGCGGCTGGTCCGCATCGGGCAACGCAAGCGCCAGCGTCTGGGCGAGCTTCAGCTTGAATTCATGCCAGCCGTCGTAACCGAGCGCGCGGCAAAAGCGTACGACGGTCGGCTCGGAGACTTGTGCGGTTTTTGCCAGCGCCGTGATGTTCTCGGCCACGGCTATGTCCGGATTCTGGAGGACGGCGAGCGCGACTTTCCTTTCCGATTTGGAAAGGGAATCGAGCTGGGTGCGGATTGAATCGAGCAGCATCGCTTTATATCTCGGGCAGCACTTCTTCGCGCCACTGCAAGCCGTCGCGGCCGATCAGTGCGCTGGCGGCCGGAGGGCCCCAGGTGCCGGCGGCATACGGGAGGGGATCGTCTTCTTCCTGTTCCCAGTAGTCGATGATCGGTTCCACCCATTCCCAGGCGGCTTCGAGTTCGTCGCTGCGCATGAAGAGTGTCAGTTGACCGCGCAGCACATCGAGCAGCAGGCGCTCATAGGCGTCCATGCGCGTCGTCTTGAAGGTTTCGCGGAAGTCGAGTTCGAGTTCGACCGGGCGCAGGCGCATGCCGTCGCCGGGCGTCTTTGCCATCAGGTTGAGATGCAGGCCTTCTTCCGGCTGCAAGCGGATGACCAGGCAATTCGGTTCGAAGCTGCTGTTGGGTTGCGCAAAAATCGAATGGGGAATCGGCTTGAATCGGACCACTACTTCCGCCAGCTGGTCTGCCATGCGTTTGCCGGTGCGCAGGTAAAACGGCACGCCGGCCCAGCGCCAGGTATCGATTTCCGCTTTCACCGCGACGAAGGTTTCCGTGCGCGAACCCGGAGTGGCGCCCGGTTCCTTGCGATAGCCTGGGACCGCAGCACCGTCGACATGCCCGGAACGATACTGGCCGCGGATCACGTCGTGCCTCAGGGTTTCAGGCGTAAAGCGCTTGAGCGAGCGCAGCACCTTCAGCTTCTCGTCGCGCACCGCGTCGGGCGTAGCCGATACCGGTGGCTCCATGGCGATGATGCATAGCAGTTGCAGTAAATGGTTCTGCATCATGTCGCGCAGCGCGCCCGCGGTGTCGTAATAGTCCATGCGATTGCCGACGCCGAGCTCTTCGGCAATCGTGATCTGGACATCGGAAATCCATTCGCGCCGCCACAAGGGTTCGAACAGCACATTGCCAAAGCGCAGCGCCAGAAGGTTCTGCACGGTTTCTTTGCCGAGGTAATGATCGATGCGGAAGATCTGCGATTCGGAAAACACGCGTCCTACTTCGCGATTGATCTGCCGGGCGCTTTCGAGATCGCGTCCGAGCGGTTTTTCGAGGACGACTCGCGACTTCGGCGTCGCTAGTTTACGCGCGTCGAGGTTGTGGCAAATCTTCGCGAACAAGCTCGGTGGGGTTGCAAGGTAAAACACGCGGGTTATAGAGGGATCGGTGCGCAGCGCATCCTCGAGCGGACGATAACTTTCGGCGTTGGTCGCATCGAAGGATACATAGGTCAGGCGGTTACGAAACGCGTCCCAGAAGCCTGGCTCGAACAAGCCCGATGCGATATGCGGTTTGGCGTTTTCGTCCAGCGCCGCCAAAAACTCTTCACGGCTCCATTCATGGCGGCCGACGCAGATGACGCGGGCGGTCGCAGGCAAGTCGTGCGCCCGGTCACGGGCGTACAGGGCGGGAATCAGCTTGCGCATGGCGAGGTCGCCGCCGCCGCCGAATAGGACCAGATCAAAATCTGCGAGTGCCATGTTGTGAAATTACTGCTTTATCCTGGATCGGTATGAGTCCGGGGAACTCATTAAATTGTAGTGCAGGCACACGGAAACAAGGCGGGGCCTGCTGCGGCCTCGTGGGCGGTTACTGCGCGGCCCTGGCGCGGGCGATAAGACCGTTGGTCGAACTGTCATGCGCATCGGGTCGCGGCTGTCCCGCGAGTTCGGCCTCGATATTCTTGGCCAGTACCTTCCCGAGCTCGACCCCCCACTGATCGAAACTGTTGATGCCCCATAGTACGCCCTGGACGAAGACCTTGTGTTCATAGAGTGCGATCAGGGCGCCCAACGTGGAGGGGGTCAGCGCATCCATCAGGATGGTATTGCTGGGGCGGTTGCCGGCGAAGGTCCGGTGCGGAATCAATGCATCCATCTCGGCCTCCGGCAGACCCTGCGCACGCATGTCGGCGCGCACTTCGTCCGCGGTCTTGCCTTTCATAAACGCTTCCGACTGCGCGAAGCAGTTTGCCATCAGTACCGCATGATGTCCCGCCATGCCATGGCTAGGTTTCAGCGCCGCAATGAAATCGACCGGGGTGACATCGGTTCCCTGATGCAGCAATTGAAAATAGGCATGCTGGCCATTGGTGCCTACGTCGCCCCAGATTATCGGGCAGGTCTTGATCTCGAGCGGAGAGCCGTCGAGCGCCACGCGTTTGCCGTTGCTTTCCATTTCCAGTTGCTGCAAATAAGCGGGGAACCGGTTCAGGTCCTGGTGATAGGGCGCGATCGATACCGAAGCGGCGCCGAGGAAGTTGCGGTTCCACATGCCGACCAGGGCCAGTATCACGGGCATGTTCTGCTCAAGCGGCGCGCTGCGGAAATGCTGGTCCATCGTGCGGGCGCCAGCGAGGAATTCAGTGAATTGATCAAAGCCGATGGCGAGTGCGACCGACAATCCGATTGCGGACCATACCGAATAGCGGCCGCCTACCCAATCCCAGAAGGGGAACATGTTCGCCGTATCGATGCCGAACTCGCGCACCGCCTGGGTATTGGTCGACACGGCGACGAAATGCCTGGCCAGGTCGGCTTCCTTCCCGGCTGTAAGGAACCAGGACCGCGCGGACTGCGCGTTCATCATGGTTTCCCGGGTGGTGAACGTCTTGGAAGCGATAATAAACAGCGTCGTTTCAGCGTTGACCTTGGCGAGGACCGCATCGAGATCGTGCGCGTCGACGTTGGATACAAAGTGCGTGGTCAGGCGCGGATGCGTGAAGGGGCGCAGCGCCCTGCACACCATTTCCGGACCGAGGTCGGAGCCGCCGATGCCGATATTGACGATGTCGGTGATTGGCGTGCCGGAATAGCCGAGCCATTCGCCGGAGCGGACGCGGTCCGAAAACGCCTTGATGCGATCCAATACCGCATGAACCTCTTCGACTACATTCTGTCCATCTACCAACACTGACTCAGTACGCGGCATGCGCAATGCTGTGTGCAGTACCGGACGATGCTCGGTCGTATTGATTTGCTCACCGGCAAACATGCCATCGCGCCGCTTCTCAACCGCCCGCTCGCGTGCCAATGCCATAAGCATGCGCATCGTCGTGTCAGTAATCCGGTTCTTTGAATAATCGAGCATCAGGCCGGCTGCCTCAATCGAAAATTGGGCAAAGCGTCCGGGCTCCCTGGAGAACAATTCGCGTAATTGCCAGTCCTTCGCTTCCCCGTAATGCGATGTGAGTTGGCGGAAAGCGGCAGCGGCGGTCAGGGCTTTATCGGGCATGGATAACGATGAAATCTGATGAAAATAAATTAACTCAACTATACATCAATCTTTGGTAAGTTCACTACAAATGACCCCATGCAATATCTTCATCGTTTGAGTTAAATCATTGAGTTATGTTCAGTACTGCACCAATTTTTTACGCTCTATCCGCAAACACGCCGAACGCGGTCGCGCATCGGGGGTAAGACTGCATTTGTAGTAAAATTACATTAATATCCAAGACAGGATTCAACCATGTCCATCCACCCTGCAGTAACCGCCGTCACCGATCGAATCATCGCGCGCAGTCGCCCCTACCGAACCGCTTACCTGTCACGTCTGGATGCGGCGAAAGGACAGGGCGTGCATCGCAGCGCTTTGTCCTGTACCAACCTTGCACACGGTTTCGCCGCCTTTCCCGCGAATGACAAGCTGGTCCTGAAACAGCAGCGGGCGCCGTCGGTTGCAATCGTTTCCTCATACAACGATATGCTCTCGGCGCACCAGCCGTTTGAACGCTTTCCGCACTTGATCAGGGAAGCCGTGCGCGGTGCCGGCGGCGTCGCCCAGTTTGCCGGCGGCACCCCCGCGATGTGCGACGGCATCACACAGGGGCAGCCCGGCATGGAACTGTCGCTGTTCTCGCGCGATACGATTGCGATGGCGACCGCGGTCGCACTGTCGCACAACATGTTCGACTCTGCCGTCTATCTGGGCGTGTGCGACAAAATCGTGCCCGGACTCCTGATCGGCGCACTGCATTTCGGCCATCTGCCTGCGGTGTTCATTCCGGCGGGACCGATGACCACCGGCATGTCGAATGCCGACAAGGCAAAGACCCGCCAGCTCTTCGCACAAGGAAAACTCGGGCGCGATGAACTGCTGGAAGCGGAATCGAAGTCATATCACGGCGCCGGCACCTGCACCTTTTACGGCACCGCCAACAGTAACCAGATGCTGATGGAGGTGATGGGTCTGCACCTTCCCGGAGCCGCATTCATTACCCCGAATACGCCGTTGCGCGATGCATTGACTGCGGAAGCTGGGCGGCGCGCGGTGGAGATCAGCGCGCTTGGAAAAAGCTATACCCCGGTCGGACAGGTCGTCGATGAAAAGTCGATAGTCAATGCGATCGTCGCATTGCTTGCTACAGGTGGCTCGACCAATCACACGTTGCACCTGGTTGCGATCGCGCGTGCTGCGGGAATCGTCATTGACTGGGACGACTTCAGCGCGCTGTCCGCGGTGGTGCCGATGCTGGCGCGCATCTATCCGAACGGCGACGCCGATGTAAACCATTTTCACGCCGCAGGCGGCACCGGCTTTGTGATCCGCGAATTGCTCGATGCAGGGGTGTTGCATGAAGACGTGACCACCGTCCTCGGGCAAGGCTTGCGCAGCCATTGTGCGGAACCTTTCCTCGAGGGTGACAAGGTGGTGTGGAAGCCCGCTCTGCAGGTGAGCGCGGATGAAAACGTATTGCGTCCCACCACCGCGCCGTTTTCCGCCGATGGCGGCATGAAGCTCTTGACCGGTAACCTCGGCCGCGCAGTGATCAAGGTTTCAGCGGTGAAGCCGCAGCACCGCGCGGTGGAAGCCCCCGCGGTGGTGTTTGATTCGCAGGAAGAATTCATGCACGCTTACCAGGCGGATGAATTGAACCGCGATTTCGTTGCGGTGGTTCGATTCCAGGGCCCGCGCGCCAACGGCATGCCGGAACTTCACGCGTTGACGCCGGCGCTCGGCAGTTTGCAGGATGCCGGACGGCGTGTTGCGCTGGTCACTGATGGCCGCATGTCGGGCGCATCCGGCAAAGTCCCCGCCGCGATTCACGTTTCCCCTGAAGTGCTGGCGGGTGGACCACTTGGCCGCATCCGTAATGGCGATATGATACGGCTGGATGCGGATAAAGGAATTCTGCTTGCCCTGGTGCCCACCGCAGAATGGGAGGCGCGTGTCAATGAAACAGTCGACTTGTCCGGCAATAGTGTAGGCATGGGCCGCGAGCTGTTCTCGATGTTCCGCGCTTCGGTGAGTGCCGCGGAAGAAGGCGCCGCCACATTTGATTTGCCGCCGCCGCTGCATCTGCCGGAACCGAGCGACAATCCGCAGGCGGTGCCGGAAGAGCAGTCGTCATCGGACGAAGACACCCTGATTACAGGACGATAGAAAGAACATCATCATGACCCTGCTCGAAATAATGCGCGCCTCGCCGGTAATCCCGGTGATTGCGATAGACGATATCAAACAGGCGGTGCCACTCGCCAGGGCGTTGGTTGCCGGCGGCATTCGTGTGCTCGAAATTACTCTCCGTACCGTGCATGGTTTAGATGCTATCCGCGCCATTGCCGCAGAAGTGCCGGATGCAATCGTGGGTGTCGGCACGCTTACTCAAGGTGAGGAGTTCACCGCAGCGCGCGACGCCGGTGCTGTATTCGGCGTGTCGCCCGGGCTCACTCCGGCGCTGATCGCGGCTGCGAAGAGTAGCGGCCTGCCGTTGCTGCCGGGAGTGATGACACCGTCAGAGGTAATGGTGGCGCGTGAAGCGGGCTTTCGCCAACTCAAACTGTTCCCTGCAGTGCCTGCGGGCGGCATCGGGATGCTGAACGCCATCGGTGGACCGTTGTCCGATGTGATTTTCTGTCCTACCGGCGGCGTGTCGCAGGACAATGCGGCGCAATTCCTTGCATGTAAAAACGTCGCCTGTGTCGGCGGCTCCTGGCTGACGCCGAAAGACGCGATGCAGGCGGGTGACTGGGCGCGGATTACGGAGTTGGCATTAGCAGCAAGCGCCCTGCGTCGCTAGTGCTTTGTCAAAGATAACCTCGACATCACCTGCATGCGGGATGACGTAGTTGGGATACCAATCCCAACTTTCCCCGGTTGCATAAAATCGGTCGACTTCAGCGGGGAAAGAGGAAACGCCTATGAGGCTATTCGAATTCTCGCTTGTTTTGGCGATCGTGGCCAATGTGATCATGGCAGCGGCCCTCGCTCTCTCCGCGTAAAATAACGGTTTCCTTTCCAATACCGCATCATGACCCAAGACGAACTCAAACAAGCTGTTGCTCGCGCCGCTATCGACTATGTCGTCGAAGGTGAAATCATCGGTGTCGGCACCGGATCCACCGCAAATTTTTTCATCGACGAACTCGGCAAGATCAAGGACAAGATCAAGGGCGCGGTTGCTTCATCGGAAGCCACTGCCGCACGCCTGAGGTCGCATGGCATTCCGGTGCTGGACCTCAATGATGTGGAATCCATGCCGGTCTATATCGACGGCGCCGACGAAATCACGGCGACCGGGGCGATGATCAAGGGCGGAGGCGCCGCGTTGACGCGCGAGAAGATCGTGGCATCGGTGGCCGACAAGTTCGTCTGCATTGCGGATGGTTCCAAGCTGGTCGACGTATTGGGCAATTTCCCCCTGCCGGTCGAGGTGATTCCGATGGCGCAAGCGGTGGTCGCGCGCAAGCTGGCTGCGCTGGGTGGCGAACCACGGTTGCGCGTGAAGGATGGCAAGCCCGTGATGACCGATAACGGTTGCGTGATCATCGATGTGGTTGGGCTGAAGATCACGAACCCGGTTGAACTGGAGGCGCAAATCAACAGTATCGTGGGCGTTGTTACGGTTGGGTTGTTTGCGCAGCGCGGTGCCGATGTGGGGTTGCTGGGTACTGCGGGCGGTGTGAAGAAGTTGGTGTTTTAAGACTTCGAAGGCGAAGCGAATTTTCGCTCAGGTGGAACGTAGGTTGGGATGCAATCCCAACATTCGCACCTCGCAACGAGCCGACGGTCGCATCTGATTTGAAATCTGGATAGATGCAAAAAACATGCGCCGGTCCTCGGCGGCGCACCAATACAGCCGCGACCAAGCTCCGCAAGCATAGTGCGAAGAAGGCGTTCAACCGTCGCTTTGTTCGGGTTACGCTCAAGTTGCGATACCGTCTGTTGTCCTACGCCGATGCGCTGTGCGAGCTCAGTTTGTGACAAGCCACGGTGCTTGCGAAATGCCGCAACGAGCGGGATGAGTTGCTCGGGACGCAA
>JBBWZW010000185.1:0-5615 GCA_039649305.1 Burkholderiales bacterium | reverse complement strand
GTTTCAAGACCGAAGAAGAGGTGGTGGCGATGGCGAACGACACTCCGTTCGGCCTGGCGGCTTACTTCTACACCACCGACTATGCACGCTCATGGCGGGTCGCCGAAGCGCTCGAATGCGGCATCGTTGGCCTGAACGAAGGCATCATTTCGACCGAACTCGCGCCGTTCGGGGGTATCAAGGAATCCGGCGTCGGCCGCGAAGGGTCGAAATATGGCGTCGATGATTATGTGGAAGTGAAATACATCTGCGCGGGCGGGCTCGGGAAAAAAGTATAGGCAGCCGCGACGTTGGGGTTTGATCTCAACCTGCCACTGTCGTAGGTTGGGATGCTAATCCCAACACTCTGCCCCACGCACGGGGCCGGGGGTTGCGTTGGCGTTCGAACGTCGGGATGAAGCCCCACAAAATACAACGAGGAGACACATGAAAACAATCGGCATGATCGGTATCGGCCTGATGGGCCACGGCATTGCGAGCAACATCGTCAAACACGGCTATCCAATGGTGCTGCTGGAACACCCCGGCAATCAACCGTTGGACGGACTGATTGCGGCAGGAGCGACGACGGCGAAAACCCCGGCATCGCTCGCGGCGACCGTCGACATCGTGATCCTGTGCGTCACCGGCACACCTGAAGTGGAAGACGTGCTGTTCCGCAAAGAGGGGCTGCTCGAAGGTATCAAGCCGGGCACCATCGTCATCGACTGTTCGACAGCCATCCCGTCTTCGACCGTCCGTATCGCGGCTGCTGTCGAAGAGGCCGGCGGCCGCTTCCTCGACTCGCCCATGACGCGCACGCCGAAAGAGGCGGCGGAAGGGCGGTTGAACCTGATCGTTGGCGGTGAGCGCGAGCTGTTCGACATCTGTAAACCACTGCTCGAATGCTACGCGGAGAACATCGTTCATGCCGGCCCGGTCGGCACCGGCCACAAGCTCAAGCTGCTGCACAACTTTGTCTCGCTCGGGTTCTCCGCGGTGTTGGCTGAAGCGGCCGCATGCGCGAACAGCTCCGGGATTGATCCGAAGGTATTTGTCGAGATTCTCGCGAAAGGCGGCGGCGATGGCGTCATCCTGAATCGCCTGCGCCCCTACATCGAATCGCAAGACAGCTCCGGTTTCCGCTTCTTCATTTCCAATGCACTCAAGGACATGACTTACTACACAACCATGGCGGAAGAGCTCGGTGCGAAGCATGCCACGGCGGACGCCATCCGGCAGACATATGAATTCGCCGGCAATGCGGGCGGCAAGCATGCGACGGTGCCAGAATTGGTCACGCTGCTCGCGCCCTTAAAAGCATGAGTCGTCCCAAGGTTGTATTGACTGATCCGATCAATCCGGATGCGCATGCACTGCTGGCCAGTCATGCCGACATCGTTGTGCTGCCGGACGGTGTGCCAGGTGAAGCAGCCTGGCGTGAGGCGATGACCGGCGCACAAGGTCTCATCGTGCGTCGCCAGTTGCCAGACGACCTGTTCGATAGGACCGTGGATCTGCGCGCGGTCGTGCGGCATGGCGTCGGACTCGATTTCATTCCGGTGGCGCGCGCCTCCGCAAGGCAAATACCGGTCGCCAACACACCTGCCGTGAATGCCAATTCGGTGGCGGAATATGTTTTCGCCGCGATGCTGGGGATGAGCCGGCAGCTTGCGTCGTTCGACCAGCAAGTTCGTAGCGGGAATTGGCAAGCGCGCAGAAACGCCGGGGGGCAAACCTTCGAGCTGCGTGGTCGCACGATCGGTGTGATCGGCTATGGCGCGATAGGAAAGCGCATCGGCGAGATCGCGACGAATGGGTTTTCGATGAAAGTGGCGGCGCATACCAGTACCCCCTCCCGATTGCCGGCTCATGTGCAAGCGTTGTCACTGACGGAGTTGTTCGCGGCCAGCGACTTTATTGTGGTCGCATGTCCACTCACGCCGCAGACGCGCGGCATGATCGATCGGCATTTACTCGCCCAGGCCAAACCTGGAGCAGTGCTGATCAACGTCGGACGTGGTCCGGTGATCCGGGAGGTCGACCTGGTCAGCGCGCTGAACGATGGCAGTATCAATGGCGCCGTGCTCGACGTATTCGAAGTCCAGCCGCTACCGGCGGAAAGCGGGCTGCGCAATCATCCGAGGGTGATGCTCACTCCCCATCTGGCAGGCATGACGCAAGATGCGGAGCGTGCGATGGGAATGATGGCGGTCGATACCGTCCTGGCGCTGATACGCGGCGAGCGCCCCGACAATATCGTCAACAAGGAAATTTACTCGCAACAGATGGAGACATGAAATGAAAATAACAAAGATCACAGCAATTCCATTGTCGTATCGCCTCCCTGAGGGCAAGACAGTCACCATGGGTGTCGGCAGCACCACGAAACGCGATGCGATCATCGTGCGTGTGGAGACTGACGAAGGCATCACCGGTTACGGCGAGGCGCATCCGGGCCGCAGTCCTGGCGCGATCACCAGTCTGATCCACAGCACCATCGCGCCGATGCTGGTCGGGATGGAAGCCACTGACTGCATAGGCGCGTGGCAGCGCGTGCACCGGATGCAATTGTCCAGCCACGGGCTGGGAGCGGGTGCGGCGCTTGCGATCTCCGGCATCGACATGGCGTTGTGGGATATCCGCGGCAAGGCGGCCAATATGCCGCTCTATGAACTCCTCGGCGGCAGCAAGCGTCGCATCCCCGCGTATGCCGGCGGCATTGCGCTCGGCTACCAACCGGCGCAATCGCTGGCTGAAGAAGCGCAGGAGTATGTTGCGCGCGGCTACAAAGCGATCAAGCTGCGCATTGGCGATAACGTCAAAAATGACGTCGAGCGCGTGCGGCATGTGCGCAAGGTCCTGGGTGACGACATCGACATCCTGACCGATGCAAACACCGCCTATACCATCGCCGATGCACGGCGCGTGTTGCCGGTGCTCGCGGAAATCCAGGCCGGCTGGCTGGAAGAGCCGTTCGCATGCAATGACTTCGCCTCCTACCGCGAAGCGGCGAAGATCACTTCGCTGGTGCCGATTGCGGCCGGCGAGAATCATTACACGCGATTCGAATTTGCCCAGATGCTGGAAGCCGGCGCGGTCCAGGTCTGGCAGCCCGACCTGTCGAAGTGCGGCGGCATCACCGAAGGCTTGCGCATCGCCGCGATCGCTTCGGCTTTCCGTATCCCATGCAATCCGCACAGCTCGGCTACCGGATTGAATCACGCTGCTTCGATCCACTTCCTCGCCGCCACCGAAAACAGCGGTTACTTTGAAGCCTGCGTGTCGAAATACAATCCGTTCCGCGACATGTTCGGCAAGACGTTCGAAATCGGCGCCGACGGCTGTGTCGAACCGCTGAGCAAGCCGGGCCTCGGCATCGAAGTCGACGAATCCATCTTTGCGGAATACCCGTTAGTCGACGGGCCGGGATACGTCGTGAAGTTCTGAATCCGGTACCAACACTTGAAACATCAGAAATAAATCATAAAAGGAGACCAGGATGTTCGGATCACTCAATAAAGTTGTGGCGTCGCTTTGCATCGGATTGACCTTCGCCGGCGTAGCATCAGCCGCTGACCCTTATCCGGAGCGGACTGTAAAAATCGTCGTGCCGTACACCCCCGGCGGCTTCAACGACACGCTCGGGCGTACCGTCGGCGACCGCCTGACGAAGGCGTGGAACCAGCCGGTAATGGTCGAGAACCGCCCCGGAGGCAACACCGTGGTTGGCAATACGTTCGTCGCCAAATCGCCGGCTGACGGCTACACCATGCTGGTCACGCCGCTGCCGTTCTCGGCCTTGCCCGGATTGTACGGCTCCAAACTGCCGTATAACGCACTGAAGGATTTCCAGCCGCTGGTCCTCGCAGGAAGCACGCAGAACGTGCTGACGGTGCGCAATGACCTGCCGGTGAACAGCGTCAAGGAACTGCTCGACTATGCGAAGGCGAACCCGGGCAAGCTGAACTTCGGTTCTACCGGTTCCGGTTCGTCCAACCACCTGTCGATGGAGCTGCTGCTGCGCATGACCGGCACAAAAATGACGCACATCCCATACAAGGGCAGTGCCCCGGCCGTGATGGCGATCCTTGGCGGTGAGATTGATGTGTTGTTCGATAACATCCCGAACGTCATCCAGCACGTCAAGGCCGGCAAAATGAAAGCGCTCGCCGTTACCGGAACCAACCGCTCGCCGCTGATGCCGTCGCTGGCAACTGTCGCCGAATCCGGTGTGCCGGGTTATGAGGTCAATGTCTGGTTCGGCATGCAGGTTCCCGCCGGAACGCCGAAGCCGCTGGTCGAGCGCATTAACAAGGACATCGTCCATCTCCTCCGCCAGCCGGACGTGATCAAGCTGTTCCGCGACCAGGGTGTGGAAGTGATTGCCAGCACGCCGGAAGAGTTCAGCAAGGTGCTCCACACCGAAGTGGCGAAATGGACGGAATTGATCCGGGACGCGAACATCAAGGTTGAGTAGCAATAATGAAATGTAGGGTGGGCGCCCCGTGCCCGCCCTACGTGTAAATTGAGGGAAATGGAATGAAAATAATCGATGTCACGCTGACCTTGTTTGGCTGGGACGATATTCCCGCCACCAGCTATGGCGCCCACACGGGAAAGTTTTCCGGGGGAAGCAAGCTGGGCCTGCTGGCCATCACAACGGACCAGGGCATCACCGGCCATGCATTTCTCGGCTCCGCCTTTTATGCGGCTGATCTCGACGGTCCGGGATTGATCCGCTACCTGAAACCCATCCTGATGGGCCAGAACCCGCTCGATCGCGAGCGTCTCTACAAGGCGATGTGGAAACGTGTGCGCACGACCACCGTTCGCGCGATCGGCGCGGTGGATATCGCGTTATGGGACATCGCAGGCAAGATTGCCGGCCTGCCGATACACCGTTTGCTCGGCTCGTACCGCGATCGCGTGCCGGCCTATATCAGCTCCGCGGTACTTGCCAGCCCGGAAGCCTATGCCGAGGAAGCCGTGCACTACAAGTCGCTCAACATGGCCGCCTACAAGATCCATCCGCCGCAGGTCTGGCGCGACGACATCAAGGTGTGCGAGGCGGTGCGCAAGGCAGTTGGCGATGATTACCTGTTGATGCTCGACTCGGTCTGGAGCTACGACTACCAGGCGGCGCTGCGCGTCGGCCAGGCCGTTGAGGCGATGGGCTTTTACTGGTATGAAGATCCGCTCGCCGATGCGGACATTTACAACTATGTCGAGCTGAAAAAGCATCTCAGCATCCCGATCATGGCGACCGAATACCCGGCGGCGGGACTGGACTCCTATGCGCCATGGGTGATGGAGCGCGCTACCGACTTCCTGCGCGGCGACGTTGCGGTCAAGGGTGGCATCACGACATTGATGAAGACAGCGCATCTTGCCGAAGCGTTCCACCTTAATTACGAACTGCATCATGGCGGGAATTCACTCAACAATTTCGCCAACCTGCATGTGATCATGGCGATCCAGAACACTGAGTTCTTTGAGGTGCTGCTACCGGCGGAATCGCAGAAGTACGGGTTGGTGCAGGACATTGCAGTTGATCGCGATGGCATGGTGCATGCTCCCACGGGACCGGGCCTTGGCGCTGCGATTGACTTTGAGTTGATCGAACGGAAGAAGGT
>JBBWZW010000157.1:0-8035 GCA_039649305.1 Burkholderiales bacterium | reverse complement strand
CGTGACCGGATCCACCATTTGTTTCAGTCGCTCGAGTAGTGCCGGGTCCTTGTCGATCAACCGTTTGGGGCCAGCACCCGGTTCGCGCAGTAGGGTGTCGATGGGCGCTTCAGGATCGACTTCCCGCGCCGCCAATTCCGTGATCCCTTTGCGAACTGTATCTTGCGACATACCGGTTGCATGACACACTGCGGTTACGCCACCCCAGCCATACGCAAGTGCTTCGGCCGCGGCCCACTGTCGGCGTTGCCGTTCATCCAGCACTGGGCAAAGCGCGCCATATTTCAGCCGCTCGGGCAAAATATTGAGGTGATCGCATTCGCATCGGCAGGAAAGCATTACGCCTTCGAGACAGCTTTCGTTGGCCAAGTCCCCATGCAGTCGGTTCCATGACAAGCATTCCGGGCACCCCAAACTTTGTCGTCGGCATCATTGCCTTGCAGGGTGAAGTGCTCTCCGTCATCGACCTTCGGTCTTTGCCACTGGCAGTGCTCGCACTGCGGCGTGTCGGGCGCACTTGGGCGGCCCCCTGGCATTACATGGGCGATTGTTTACACGCTCATCCCAATGCCGGTATCCAGGCGCCATCAAAACCTCGAACCACGCCTCGGTCTTTTCGTCCTAACACGGCTTCGCGCAACTTGCTCACCTCCGCCCGCTCGGCAACGAAACGCAAGCGGTCGAAACTCATATTTGCGCCACATGCGATGGTGATGAAGGTTTCATTCCTGATCCATTTGTGGCTACGCCTGGCGCGTTCGATGTACGCTTTCGCCCCAGCAATGGCCAAGGCGCCGGCCGGTTCCAAAATACTGCGCGTATCCTCGAACGCGTCTTTAATTGCAACGCACACATCGTCGGTATCCACCAGTATGATCTCGTCCACATATTCTTTTACCAGGCGAAACGTCTCTTCACCGACCACTTTTACCGCCGTGCCATCCGAGAACAGGCCGACTTCGGCCAGCGTCACGCGGGATCCTTTCTTCAGGCTGCGCGCCATCGCATCGGAGTCGGTAGTCTGCACGCCGATTATTTTGATGTCAGGACGTAGTGCTTTCACATATGCAGCGACTCCGGCGATCAAGCCGCCGCCGCCAATCGCAGCAAAAATCGCATGGATCGGGCCCGTATGCTGATGCAGGATTTCCATGCCTATCGTGCCCTGACCGGCGATCACGTCTGGATCGTCGAACGGGTGGACAAACGTTAGCTTGAACTCGCTTTCCAGCTCTAACGCATGCTGGTACGCGTCCGAGTACGAGTGGCCGAAGAGCACGACTTCGCCACCGCGTGCCTTGACCGCACTGGTCTTGACTTGCGGAGTGGTAGTTGGCATGACGGTCACTGCCCGGCAACCAAGCTTTGACGCCGAGAGAGCAACCCCTTGCGCGTGATTGCCGGCCGAGGCGCAGATCACGCCCCGCTTCAGCTGTTCGGGCGGCAAGTTCGTCATCTTATTGTATGCTCCGCGCAGCTTGAAGCTGAATACGCTTTGCCTGTCCTCGCGCTTGAGGTAAATGCGGTTGCCCATGCACTCGGACAGCCCTGGCGCAAAGTCGAGTGGTGATTCCGTCGCAACGTCGTAAACGCGTGCAGACAAAACTTTCTGGAGATAGTCGATGGTCATAGGCTTGAGGTGATATGTGGGCATGCACCGCTAACAGATATATTGGGCGACACTTTAATGAACACGTTCACAGGGTCTGCACAACTTATATCTGTAGTCCGAAGAAACGAAGCGAGTCCAGGCGGACACGGTCCGGGATGTCAAAGTAAATCTTCTCCCACGATGATCGCGTAGCGATTGATTGGTATCGGCGCGCAGCAGCGCTCAATCAGGACGTGGCGGAAACCAAAGCAGAGCCGAACCCGCCCATGCCAAAATCCGGTCCAATTACCTCGTACTGGATGCGCGCCTCTTTGATTGGTAACCTTCGTCGACCACGTCATAGCTGACTCTTCGCACGAATGCCTTCAGCAAACCGGGTTGACCGCCACTGCGAGAGGCCCTTTAGAATGCAAATGCCTTGAAGCCTAAAACCGCCTCCGAACGCACCACGGCACCGAACTCCGTGTCAGCGGCACCGAAGTTCCTTCGCAGTAATCCAAATACCGAAAACCGGTCTGATACTCTGGTTTCGAGATAAATGATTGCCTGGCTACTTTGATCCTGAATATTCCTCACCCACATGGCGCGCCAGTAGGGCGATGTCTCCTGCAGGTCGCTTTGGAATACCAGCGACACATATTTTTTACCGAGCAATGGCGGACGTTCCGCAGTCGCATCGCTCGCGGCGGCAATAGCGGTTGCGCTCGATAGCGACAGCCCCTGTTGTACCTGGCTAAAATATAAGCGCTGCTGCTCCCGCGTAAAACCGCGGTTGTCACGCAGATACTCAATCGAGAAGACCTTGCCGCTTTGAAGCGTGTAGGAGGCCCCGCCCAGCCATGTGCTCCTGCGTGGGACATCCCTTGCCGTACCAGTGCCGTTATTCACGACGTGCGCGGGAGGAATTGAACCGAGCTCCCCATACATCAGTAGCGCGTCGCTGAGTGTCGCCTGAGCGAATGCACCGCCGAACGTACCCTCATCTTCTGCGCGGCTGGCTACCGCACTCAAAAGGTAGTTGGTCCCGCGATAATCGAATTTCAATAATTCGGACCGCTTATCGTCCATATTGATCTCGTTGGTCTGAGGATCGCGAACAATGTTCCTCGATTGATCACGAAAGATATGTGCAGCCGTTACCCCCACTCCCCCGGCAAGATAATGAATACGCGCGAGGTCCAGTCCGTCCACCTCCCTTAACGGCTGCGTCCGCCCTGCATCAAAGTAGTAAGGATTACTCGGTGAGCGGAAATTCCCCGGTCCCCACGTCAATAACTCTCTGCCTAACGTGACCGTTACATCGCGGGGAAGTTTGAACCGCGCAAAACCCTGGCTGAGATAAGCATCGCCTGTTACTTTTCTCGTGTCATCGGCGTAGCCGATTTCCTTGACCAGGTGCGGACGAACCAGGACGTCAAAAGAATCGCCTTTGATCGTTGCATTTATCCGGACATCGGCGGTCAATCTGCGCCGGGAAAGGTTGGCAAGTGTGTTATCCGGATTCAAAATGCTATCGCTGACGAGCGACTTGTGCGAATAGTATCCCCACGTTTCAACATCCGCATCGAACCGCGGGCGTTCCGCATGCGCTTGGCTCAACGGGAATCCAATGCAGAATCCGACGGCCACGCAATAAAAAAAAGGGACCTTGTTCCCATGCTTTTTTCCCATTCTTCGCCCCTATGTATATCATTCCAAGTGACTTACATCGAAATCGGCCCGGGGAATGGCCTGCACACTGATATTGCTGTACTCGAGCAATGTGCGTGCGTCGGTCAACTCGTCAGAGATCCCCATCCGGCTGATGAATGGCATAGTCCTTCCTTTGAAAAGGATTGTATTGTTGTACTCAAAATCCGCACGCTTCAAGCGCTTGCCGGACAAAGAAAAAAATTCCGCCCGTACGCCCACACCCCGCTCTGCGGAGACCCAATAGAGAAGCCGGTCATACGTGGTGTTCCGATCTTTCGCCGTCAGTTCCAGCACATAGCACAGCTCGTCGTTGATGCGCTCTTCCGCTAACAGTTTTGGCTCGTAGTCGCGCGCGTAGTTGGTAGCGGCGATATCGCCGACAGCAGCCTGACCGGTCAGGCGCTGCCTGGGTGATATGGGTATCGGTTTTTTCAAACCGGGTTTGGTCAGCCACATATTCCGTTCCGACTGAAGCATCTTGGCGCCCCGGCTGCGAGGCGGTTCAAGCGTTTCAGCAACGCTCGCCGTATCCACCGCCTTGATGCGCAACCGCATATTCTGCTCGTCCCCGTTACCTCCCTTGTTGAAGGCGGATACTTCCCAGCTCAGACCCGGCATGCCGCCGCCACGCGCACGGTCGGAACTCTTTAACAACCTCGACGCGTCGAGCTGGGCATGGGCTGGCAGAGTGATGGCGGCCATGAACAAGCCCGCCGCGAATGCGCGGGCACCCCATCGGCTTATCTGAAATACATCATTTAGCATCCGAAAATCCTCCTAGACATGACCTAGCGAATCGATAATGGGTTGCGCCGCCGCCCGGCGAGCCGGTATATATGCGGCGATCACTCCCAGCAAGCTGAGCAAAAGTCCGGCGACGAGCACCTTCGCGGCGTCGAATCCGATCAGCAGCGGCACTTCATCTGTGGAATTGGGAGGTCGATATACAATTTCCGACGCGTTGATTCCGAAGCTCAGAAGGGTTGTAAGCGCGAGGCCGGCGACGCAGGCGACAGAAACCAGCAGAAATGCTTCGGTGACGAATAGGGACACCACACCAAGACGACGAACGCCGATCGCTCTGAGTGTGCCGATCTCCCTGGTGCGTTCGATGACACTCATGCTCATTGCGTTGGTGATGCTCATAACGATGATCGCAACGACGATCGATAGCAGGAAGCTGAAGATCATGTCGAACAATGACTTTACCTGCCGATAGAATGCCGAAAGCTCCTGCCATGTTTCCACCTCCACCGCGAAACCCGCCTGTGCCAGTGCTGAACGTAAGGTGGCACGCTGCTGTTCCGTTTGTGCCGCGTCAGGTAACAGGATTGTCAACCGGTCGGCCCGTCCTTGCACGTCGTATAACGTCTGCGCCAGTTGCAGCGGCATGAACATGAACTTGTCTTCGGTGCTGGCATTGCCGGTGCTGAATGTGTCAATGACGGACACATCGAGTGCATTGGCCTGCCCCTGTACCGTACTCACTAAAACCGATGTGTCGCTGTTCTCTTTCAGACCGAGCATTTCGGCCAAGCCGCGCGCCACCGTTACACCAATGGACACTTTTTCGGAAAGCGCACCGGAGGCCCGCACCCGCGGTCCGCGCAGTTTTTCCATATCGGCCGGCGCAATGCCTTCCGCAAGGAATATGGTGCTCACGCGGCCATTCGAAAGCAGTCCGGAAATCGCGAGCCGTGGCGCGACATGCGCGGCTGGTGACGACTGATGAACAATTTCGATCATTCGCCCGATCTCGTCTCCGTTTAACAGATATTTTTCCGGATGAAGACGGCCGTCTCTTCGCAGGCCCTTCTTGACGATCGTCAGGTGGCCGAGCAACTCGCCATGGATAGCCTGGTCGGCGAGGCCACGATAAACCGTTTTCGTATAGCCGGCAAATAAACAGATTGCCGCGAAGCCGCATGCGATGCTCAACGCAGTGACAAGCGTGCGCCTGTAGTTTCTGCCAAGATTGCGGAAGGCAAGAGCCGTTACTTTCACGTCTCTGCTCCGTTGTTTTCATCGTTGCTGATGACCCCGTCGCTCAGGTGAATTCTCCGCGGCACCCGATCCAGGAGGCGCGGATCGTGGGTCGAGAAGACAAAGGTCACGCCGGTTTCGGCGTTCATTGATTGCATCAGGTCGATCACGTTACGACTGCTTTCAGAGTCGAGGTTCGCGGTTGGCTCGTCGGCGATCACCAGCAGCGGGTTGCTCACAAGCGCGCGCGCGATCGCCGTCCGCTGACGCTGCCCGCCGCTTAACCGGTCGGGGCGAAACTTTGTGAATGATTCGAGGCCGACGCGGCCGAGCAGTTCGGCGGCCCGCCGCCTGGCTTGCGCATCGCTGATGCCTCGCACCTGGAGAGGCAACATGACGTTTTCCAGGACAGTCAAGACCGGCAGCAGGTTGAATGATTGGAATATAAACCCGATCTTTCGATTCCTGTAATCCGATCGATCGTTATCGCACAGGCGGCCGATATCCTTTCCATCAAATATCACTTTCCCCCTGCTTGGCTTATCCACCAGACCGATCATATTCATCAGTGTTGACTTTCCGCTTCCGGACGGCCCCCACACGGCAACCATTTCTCCATAAACGATCCGGAGATTGATCCCGCGCAGCGCATTGACAGTGGTATGTCCGAGCGCAAAAGTGCGGCGCACATCATGCAGCTTCACTACATGAGTACGGCGGCGGAGAGTTATCGAGGTGTCTGCCACGTTGTAGTCGGCGCTGATAGTGGTGTTTTCATGCATTCCGTTGCCCCTATCGATTCAGCTTGATCACGATCGACTGAGGCTTGTCGTCGACAGAAAACTGGGTGTCCCTGAAGGACGGCGGCCCGAATCTTCCTTTTGCATTCCTCGATACGCCGTACGGTTCAATCGGTATCCCGAGCGAATTCGAATCCAGCTTGTTATTCTTGTTCAGATCCTGGTAAACCGAGACCGCATAGGGGCCAGGGGGAATGTCGGTGAAGGCTAACTGGACCGTGCCCTTCAATGCAGGAGCACTGAGGCTTTTTTTCGGGGTTTTCAGGAACGTGGATTCATTGTCATACAGGGCCACACGGATAACGCCTTCGCTGTTCGCCACGTTTTCTATCTCCACTTGCAAGTCACCGGCGGAAGCAACGGCGGCTGCAATCAGAAAAGTGACGAATACAGTAGTGCTCCGGACTCTCTCGACCAGATCTCTCATGCAAAGCTTTAACATATATCAGTCCCTCATCATTGGTTGGCCTGCAACCTGCGACGCCAGCGTTCGTTGAAGCCGAAAACGAATTTCAGGCATATGAGTCGCGATGCAACCCCGTGGAATAATTCGGTCAATCCGACCAAATGTCAGTTCAATACGGATAGCAGCGTCGTTGACGTGATCTTTTCGAAATCGCTATCCTTGGCGAGCAGCCGTATTTTTTCGAGCTCTACCTGGGGGTGGTGCATGGGAAACTCCGACCCGTAAATAAGCTTGCCGGGCCCGACGCGGTCGAGAGCGAGCTTGATGATCATGTAAGAGCCACCGGAAGATTCGAGATAGACATTGTCATGCTCAAAAGCGAGCTCCACCGCCTCGACATCGGCTGGCCCGAATCCCATGTGCCCCAAAATGAATTTCGTGTTCGGAAACTCCTTTGCGAGCACGCCGAACTTTTCCGTGGAAGCGCCGGGGCTGAACACGACATGCGAATAGAGCGGCACATCAAGTTCGCCGCATACCCGCGCAAGATCGCGCACTGCCTCGCTCGTGAGTGCAAACCTGTGAACAATGGGGGCAAGCTTTAACCCGCTGAATCCTCGGCCTACCGCCTGCCGGAATTCTTCCGCTGTATCGGTCGTGTGGTTGGGGTTGATGCAATAGAAACCGTAGAAGCGCTCCGGCCGTGTCGTCATGAGTTCTTCAACCAGGTCATTGGGAATATAGTCCTGGTTGACTGGTTCGGAACCCGTCATATACGTGGTCATCTTTCTCACATCGATCATGCCGCCCGGGAAGAGTACTGCCTTGTCGATGCCGTGGGCATCCATTTCCCGCAGCAGCCGATCGGCCGAACCGTAGTCGGCTCTCGTAACATGTGCGTGTGCGTCGATAATCATGGTGATCTCCCTAGATTACTTTACATATGTTCGTACAAGATGCGCAGCGCTTTGCCGCCGCTGCGCGGCAGCTTCTCGACAACTGCACCGCCGCTTTCAACCCGGTCGTATACCGAAGCCGGCTTTGGACAGCCATGCCGGGCCACGGGCTCGTTTATAGCTGTGGCTATGGCAGTACATGACTGGCGCTTTAGGGCCCACGCAGTAATAAGTTGTTCATTTTGGCGGTCGTAGCGGGATGCAATGCCAGGGGGCCGCCTAGGTGCGCCCGGCACGACGCAGTGCGCCCGCTACGGCCAGTAAAAATGACAACTTATTCCTGCGCGGGTCCTTAGTTAAAGGGAAGGCTGGTGACGCCCCCTCAACATGGATGCGCGAACTGCTTTGGTCGCGCAATCGGGCAGTGCTCGTCTTTCATAAGAATGCGCATGTGCTGATCATCGTGACGATGTTCCGGCATGACTTCTGACTATCCGGAGAAACTTCCCGCCTGAATATTCCGGTTGCTCGATAAACTCGACTTCGGCCTCGATCTGCAGATTTTCATTGAGTGCATTCACCACCGCGCGCTTCAAAGCAGCCTTATCCTGAGCCGCGGGCCGGGGCAAGAGTACCCTCATCAGAT
>JBBWZW010000054.1:0-3639 GCA_039649305.1 Burkholderiales bacterium | reverse complement strand
GATCTGCGACCTGCCTTGGTCCGCTGCCGCCTCAGGTTTACAGCTTTTGGCTCCCGAACCGGCATCGGCGACGAATTGACGCGAAAAATCTGGACCGGTGCTTACGTAGGTCCACGAGTACTGTTACCGTTTGCCGTTCCGGGGGCAGGCATGAGGCGGCGGAAATTCATTGGCCTTGTTGGCGGGGCGGCGGCGTGGCCGCTCGTCGCGCGAGCGCAGCAGGAGCGCATACGTCGCGTCGGCGCCCTCGATCTGCTCGCAGAAAGCGATCCGGTCGGACGAGCCCAGATTGCCGCGTTCAGGAAGAGGATCGAGGAGCTCGGCTGGACGGAGGGCCGCACCATCCGCATCGACGAGCGCTGGGCCGACGGCGACCTCGAGCGCGCGCGGAGATACGCCAAGGAGCTGATATCGCTCGCGTCCGACGTGATCCTGGCCAGATCGTCGGTGATGGCGCCGCTGCGGCAAGAAACACGCACCATACCGATCGTGTTCGTCGGCGGCGCCGATCCGGTCGCCGAGGGCTTCGTGGCCAGTCTCGCGCGGCCTGGCGGCAACGTCACGGGATTCTCCAATAATTCGCCGACGATGGCCGCGAAGCGATTGCAACTGCTCAAGGAGATTGCGCCCGGCGTGGCGCGCGTCGCCTACATCTACGATCCGACGCAATCCGGAACGACCCAATTCCTGGCTGAGCTTGAGGCTTCGATCTCGTCGATCGGCGTCGAGCTCTTGGCAACGGCGGTGCACGATGCGGCTCAGATCGAACAAGCCCTCGACGCGCTCGCACGCGAACCGAACGGCGGCCTCTTCGTTTACGCCGGAGGTGCCACGAACGCCCATCGCGAGCTGATCGTCGCATTCGCGAGCCGCCATCGCATACCGGCGGTCTATGGGTACCGATACTTCGTCACCATCGGGGGCTTGGTGTCCTATGGCGTCGATGCGGCCGACCAGTATCGGCGCGCGGCCTCCTATGTGGACCGCATTCTCAAGGGCGAGAAGCCAAGCGATCTGCCGACGCAGCAGCCGGTCAAGTTCGAATTGGCGATCAACCTCAAGACCGCCAAGACCCTCGGCCTCGATGTGCCGCTGCATCTGCAGCAGCTCGCCGACGAGGTGATCGAATGACGTGGCGACTGCCGATATTGTGAAGGTTTGCGTACGCCGGCCCCCACCGTGTCCGCCGCACCTTCATCATGGGCTGGCATCCGCAAACTTTCACATGAGCAGACATTGGAGAGGCGCGACTTTAACTTGGCGGATCAGCGTCGGGACTAGGCGGCACGGCCTGGGGACGATATCGTCCCCAACTTATGAAGGTCGCGAAAGTTTCCGCGCAGCACCATCGTTGAATGGTGGCGGAATAGTATCGGAGGTTCGGTGTTAGAGGGCCGATCCCCGTCACTTAACTGCGGACGAGGGTGGAGATCTAATATGGGTGGCAATGAACGAACTTTCTCGCTTGCTGCAGCCACGGTTGTTTGTTTGTGGGCGTGCGCAACAAGCGCACAAACGGGCGGCGGACGGCCGATCCGGACCGTACTTGCCCTCGGACGGGTTGCGAGCATGGTCGAAAAACCCGTCGAGCTAACGTTATCGCGAGTTTCGATTCCAGCCGATGCCTCGGCGAATTACCTCGGCGACCAGAGCGCGATTTATGTAGTATCTGGTGCGCTGGTCGTGACTAGCGGCAATCAGAGCCAGTCAATACAGCAAGGCGATGGCGCGTTTATCCCTTCGAACACAAAAACGACCTTGCAAGCGGGAGCGAATGCATCTGCCGAAATCCTCCAATACCAACTTACTGCCACGAACAACTCGGCTGGTCCAACGCTAGGTGCGCCTGCGGTTGCGACTGAGCTAAGACGGATGGCAATCCCCGGCAATACACTTAAGCCAGGGCCCTATGAGTTTAGCCTGACACGCGTTACGTTGTCTGCTGGGGCTTCGGGTCCAAAACCGCACACGCGGTCCGGCGCTGCGCTTTATTACGTTCTCGCTGAGGGAACGATCACAATTTGGCCAGCAGCGACCCTTGATGTACTTTCCGGCGAAAGCCGCACCGAGTCACGACCAACTGGCGCGATTCAGGAGGAGCCGTTTGGGTTTATTCATACGTGGACACCAAAATCCGATTCGGCGCTCGTTTTATTGCAGGCAAATGTTAGTCAGGAGGGCGTGCCGGAGATCATTTTTGTGAAATGAAATGCCAATATCAGTCGGACTTTTCTGGGCTATTCGACTACGCGATCTGCCCGTAACAGCAATGCGGGGGGCATAGTTAGCCCTAACTTAGTGGCAGTTGCCACATTGATGACGAGATCGAATTTTGTCGGCTGCTCGACAGGAAGATCGCCAGGTTTCGAACCTCTTAAGATCCGATCAACGAAGTAGGCAGTGCGACGATGCATCTCAGAAAAATTTGGACCGTAGCTTAGGAGTCCACCGGCATCGACAAACCCTGCGTCGAAGAAAATGGCAGGCAACCGCAATTTCCCTGCGAGGGCGGCAATCGCCTTTGCGTTGTTGAAGATCATCACGCCTTCAAGCACCACAAGCGAGTCGACCTGAGCATCTGCCATACCGGAAAAGGCGGCCTCTAATTCATCAGGCGTACGCGCCTGGAAAATTTGCGCTTTCAGGCCCAAGCGTTGCGCGGCGAGATTTGCCGCGATGGCCGATGCAGCGCCGGCGGCAGCTTCCCGAAAAATTGCAACATGGGACATTGCCGGAAACGCTTCCTTCAGGATGCCGAGGATCTTGCCGGTAAGTTCCGGGGCGAACCATGAGATACCGGTCATGTTGCCACCAGGATGTGCAAGGCTAGTTACGATACCTTGATTTAACGCGTCACCCACTCTTGCGAATACAATCGGTGTTTTACTCGTCGCCTGACGGGCCGCCTGTATTGCTGGCGCGCTCGATGTAACGATGACATCAGCATTCCGGCTCAAGAGGTCCGAAATCAGGTCGGGCAGAAGTTCGAGCCGTCCTTCGGCAGACCGATATTCAATTCTGAGATTCTGCCCGTCGACATATCCATATTCGCGCAGTCCCGCGCGAAAGTCGGCAAGCAGCGTACTTTCAGCATTGTTGAAAGGCGACAGCACTCCAACTATTGGCACGGTCCGCTGCGCCCACGCGTCCAGAGGCGCGGAAATAGCCGCACCGCCGAGAGCCACAACGAATTCGCGTCGTTTCATTGCCAGTCCCGATGCTCAGAGGAAATGCCCCGCATTCTGGCGGGCGACGTCGAAGATTGGAAGGGCACCCGACGAGATTGAGGAAGGCCCATTGGCTGACGATGTCCGGGTTGGGTCAAAAGCGCCTTTTTGACCCTCTGCCAGTCACTTCCGGTCGACCCCCGATCAACGGACATCATCGGACGCCGTTGGTCCGTTTCGTGCCACACCAGACTCGTGCACCGCAGCAAACGAAAACGCTATTCTATCACCTCGTCTGCGCGTCCGAGCAGCGAGGTCGGTACGGTTAGCCCGAGCGCCTTGGCGGTCTTGAGGTTGATGACCAGCTCGAACTTGGTCGGCTGCAGGACCGGCAGGTCGGCGGGTTTCTCGCCCCTGAGAATCCGCCCCGTGTACATGCCGACCTGGCGATACCCGTCAGTAAAGCTGGCAC
>JBBWZW010000551.1:0-10909 GCA_039649305.1 Burkholderiales bacterium | reverse complement strand
GGCGGCCCCGGCAAGGGCAGTACATTCGAACTGCGGTTCCCGGTGATGCCGCAGCCACAGCAGTCCACCTCCAGGCAGGAAGACGCTCCGCATCATCGCAGCGCCGGCCGTCGCATTCTTGTGGTTGACGATAACGAGGATGCCGCTGACGTGGTGTGCATGATGCTGGAGCTGGACGGGCATGAAGTGCAGAAAAGCTATAACGGCGCCGGCGCCATCGAAATCGCCGGCCGCTTTCAGCCGGAAATTGTCTTCCTCGATATCGGCCTGCCCGACATGAGCGGCTTCCAGGTCGCCGGACGAATGCGCGAACTGCCCGGCATGGATGGTGCTGTCCTCATTGCGCTTACCGGCTATGGACAGGAGAAGGACCGGGACCAGTCGCTCAGGGCCGGATTCAGCCAGCACCTCGTCAAGCCGGTCACATATGAGGCGCTTTCCCTTGCCGTGCGTTCCAGCGGCGAGGATGCATAAAGCGCCCGTGCAGGGATAAGTTGCACACACTGACGCCGGGCAGGCGCAATCGCGGGCCGGCAAAAGGACTCCACGAACCTTCCACGGCGTGGAATTGTCCTGAGTATCATGGCACTCTTCCAAAGATGCTGCGTGCTGATCATCGTCCTGGTTATCAGTCATGTCGGCATCGCGTTCTCCCAGGTTCCGAAGGGTATCCTGCCGGTACCTGCACCAAAACCCGCCCCTGCCGAAAAGCCCGCAGAGCTGCCGACGGGCCCGCATGCCATTCCCATGGCGGATATAGCGGTTCAGGCGGAAGCAGCGCTATCAAGGGTACGCCAGCTCGAAAACAGAAGCCGTATCGACGATGTGGTACAAACGGCAAGCGAAGAAATTCCCTTGCTTGAACGCGAGACGTCGTTGCGTATCCGGGAGATGCGGCAACTGTTGACGAGGAACACGCCTCTTGAAGCAATCCGCAGCCTGGAAGAAGAATGGCGCGAAATAGATACACGCACCTCCGCCCTTACACGCGACCTCACCCGCGCCGCACTCCAGCTTGACCGCGACGTCAAGGAACTGGAGGCGCTCAGCGCCACATGGGAGGCAACCAAAAAAGGCGCTGTGGAATCCGGCGCGCCGCCGGAAGTGCTTCATCGCGTGGATGAGATCAGTGGCGCCATAGCTGAAGCGAAAAGGCAAGTAATGAACGAGCGCTCAAAAGTGCTCGCTTTGCAAAGCAAGTCGGCTGCAATAGACGCTCGTGCGACGACAGCCCGGCTGGCGCTCAGGGAGGCGAGTGAACGCGCCGTCACGCGGCTTGTATACAGGGACAGTCCTCCTCTTTGGAGCGCGGTATTTTTCCAGACGCCGGTCAATACGATTTCCCGGGAGGCGCGTGAGAACCTCTCGAGCCAGACCACCGGCCTGACGGAGTACTTGCGCATGCATGCGACAAGAGTCGCGTTGCATGCACTGTTCTTGCTGGGCATGGTTGGTGTTCTTTCGTTCGTGCGAAACAAAGTCAGTGTCCTCTGCGAAACTGACGGGGAGCTCCAGCGATCGCGAAAAATATACGACATGCCGGTAGTCACCGCCCTGCTGATCGCTTTGCTCTTCAGTCACTTGTTCTACCTCCGTCCACCGAGAACGCTTTGGGTTGTCATTGGCGCGCTGGGAGCCGCTCCGGTGATGCTGTTTGCCCGGCGCGTGATCGACTCCGGCCTCTATCCCTTGCTTTATGCCATCGTCGGCTTCTATCTGGCCGACGGGTTGCGCAGACTGTTCGCGCCGTTACCGGCAATATCGCGATTGATGTCCCTGGCAGAAGCCATCGTCATGATCGGCTTCATCTTATGGACGTTTCAACTGTCCAGGCGCGAGCTTGACGCTCCGCAATGGGCGCAGCTTCCCGCATGGCAGGCAGTTCGCGTCGGCGCCTGGATAGCGCTTCTGCTCGTCGTGATTGCGTTCATTTCGAATGTCGGCGGTTACGTCAGGCTGGCTGACCTGATCGTGCATACCGTGGTCAGCAGCGCGTACACGGCTGTAGTCCTGTATGCACTCACACGAGTCGCGCAAGGGCTGCTGCTGGGCCTGCTCTACCTGCGGCCGATTTGCATGCTCCGCATGGTGAGGCGCCACAGGATGGTGCTGGTCCGATATATCGACCGCTGGCTCAAATGGTTCGCATTTTTTGCCTGGTTCGGCATGACGTTGCAGGTCACCGGCCTGCTGCAGCCTTTGGTTGCCCTTATGCAGTCGCTCTGGGGGGCATCGGTCACCATCGGCTCGCTTACCGTATCGATGGGCGACGTGTTCAACTTCTTTTTCATCATTTGGGCGTCATATCAGTTGTCACGGTTCGCGCGTTTTATCCTGGAGGAAGAGGTCTATCCGAACGTGCGCCTTGACCGCGGCCTGCCTTATGCCGTATCGGCGATGCTGCACTACATCGTCTTGCTCACCGGGGTAGTGCTGGCGCTTGGCGCCATAGGCGTCGATATGACGAAGTTCACTATCGTGGCCGGCGCGCTTACCGTAGGCATCGGTTTCGGTTTGCAGAATATCGTGAACAATTTCGTTTCGGGGCTGATCATCCTGTTCGAACGTCCGATCAAGGTGGGCGACACCATCCAGATCGATGACATCATCGGGCGCGTTCAGCACATCGGTATCCGGGCCAGCATCGTGCACGCCACGACGGGCGCGGAAGTGATCATCCCGAACGGAAAATTAATCTCCGACAAAGTGATCAACTGGACGCTGTCGAACCAGCTGCGATTGATATCGGTGCCCGTCGTCACCAAACCCGATATCGATGTTGTGGAAGTCAAAAAAATCCTTCTGGATATCGCCCGCAAAGATCAACGGGTGGCCAAAAACCCGCCCCCGGAAGTCCTGTTCATCAAGCGAGCCATCGACACGCTGGAGTTTGAACTGCGTGTCTGGACCGACGACCTCGACAATTGGCTGTCGGTCAAAAGCGACCTGATCACGGCGATCAATGAAGCGCTGCGGCAAAGGGAGATGGCGGCCCAGGTGCCCGCATCCGCCGCGCATGGTCCTACCTAGAGCAGTTTCAGCCTGACTGTGAGGGTTCTGCCGGCCGCTCGAAGGCGATTGCCGCGTTGCCGATGCTCGGCAGGGGGCCAGCCTCGGCGGGCCCCCTGCCTCCGCTCGGCGCCTTGCATTCGCCTCCGATCAGCTCGACAGACCGCTTCGCTACCCGCACAGTCAGACTGAAACTGCTCTAGCAGCGCTGCTCATAACTCATTCGTATATCGTTATATCGATAAACACGAGGACGGACGTGACGAGCGTCGGTATAGTAGTGGCTGTCTCCTCCAACTCTCGTTGAATTGGATTTAGCCCGCGGTCCGAAAGGTCCGCGGGCTTTTTTGCGCCTCTGCCGCGGGGCAAAGAGCGCGATGCAGGTGCCCGCTTTGCAAAAATATTTTTCGAAGCGTATATTACCGGCAGTACCTGCCTTACCATTTGTCCACCGAAGGAAGTAACCAGCTGTCGCGAACAAGAAACTGAACGTGCCCCGAGGGCCATAGGAGATGACGATGCAAAAGTTGAGACTGCTTGCTTTGCTTGGTATTGTTTTCGCAGGTTCCGCGTTCGCGGCCGACCCCATCCCGATCGGTGTCAGTCTTGCGCAGTCGCCTCCCGGTTCGGTGGTGCAGGGGACGCAGGTCAAGGACGGCATGGAGATCATCAAGGACATGATCAACGCCAAGGGCGGAGTGCTGGGCCGCCCGATCAAACTGGTTTACGAAGACAACCAGGGCATCCCGGAAAAGGGCAGGGCAGCGACCGAAAAGCTGATCACCAGGGACAAGGTGGTCGCTGTCACCGGTGGGCACCAGAGCTCAGTTTGCCTGGCCGAAATCGAAGTGGCGCAGCGCTACAACACCCCGTACATCAACACCAATTGCTGGTCGGACGACGTCCGCAAGAAGGGCTACCAGCAAGTCTTCAATCCCGGTAATTACAATACCCGCGTTTCCAGCGCGATGGCCGAAACCATTGCGTCGATGAACGTCAAGCGCGTCGTGGCCTTCGCGGAAAACACCGATTACGGTATCGGACAGGCCAAGCTCATCGGCGAATTCCTGAAGACCAAAGCGCCGCAGGTCCAGTACAAATACGAAACGCTGGACCGCGCCGGCAAGGACTTTACGCCGGCCATCCTGGCCTTGCGGGCCAATCCGCCCGACATGGTGATCAACGTCATGTTGCCGCCGGCGGCATACATCGTGATGAACCAGTTGTACGAGCAGGGCGTAGCGCCCAGCGCCAAGACCTGGATGTACGACGGCGCCGGCCTGGCCGACTACCCGGACTTCTGGCAGAACGTGAAGGAAGCCGGCAAGTACATGGTGTCCTTCGCCCTTTACCACCCGCAAATGACGATGCCGCAGATGGGCAAGGACTTCGGCGCGGAATACACCAGGCGCACGAAGAACGAACCGAATCGCCTGCTCTACCAGGCAGGCGATTCGCTGTTGCTGGTCGTCGAGGCGATCAAGCAAGCCAACAGCACCGATCCGGCGGCGATCATCAAAGCGCTGCAAACGATCAAATTCGAAGGCGTACGCGGTGCGTTCCAGTTTTCAAAAGAGCCTGGCATCACCTTTCAGCAATGGGCCGAAGTCCCTTATGTGACTTACCAGCTGACCGACGTGAACCAGCCTATATCGAAATCCAACCTGGTCCAGCCTTCGGGGCAGCCGGTGAATTTGAGCAAGCTGCAGAAGCCGGCGAAGTAATCTCGGCGGTACGTCAAAGTCCCCTCCCCTTCAAGGAGTGGGTCAGGGTGGGGATGGGTTTCAAATGGTCATGCGAGCGATATTGAAACCCATCCCCATCCCGGCCTTCACCTTGAAGGGGAATGAGCAATAGCGCCTCAACCCCATCCACACCATGAACACACTACGCGACGTCTTTGCCGGCTACGCCGACTGGCTCGGTTACGGTCACGAAGCAAGAGCCGACGCCTGGCTCAAGCGCCTCGAAATCAACGAGCCCGAACTGAATTACTTTCGTACGCAGCCGCATCCCCTCAGTCCGGCTTATCGCGCCGTCGCGCCCAATCTTTCCCCGCCGGACGGCTATAGCGTCGGCGATGAACCGCGCCCGCCGGCCGACGCCGCGGCAGCACTCCTGCGCGCGAGGAATCTTTCGGGACTGAACGCGTTCACCTGGCTGGCGGATAAAGTGGTCACGCCCAAGCCCGGTATCCTGTCCGGTGTTCCCATCGCGGTGAAAGACCTGATGGCGGTTGCGGGTGTGCCGCTGACCGGCGGCAGCGCAGCGGTGGATCCAATAACCTCGACGCACGATGCTGAAGTGGTTGCCCGGCTCAAGGATGCAGGCGCGGTCATCATCGGCACCACCAACTTGCACGAACTGGCATACGGCATTACGAGCGACAATCCGCATTTTGGCCGCGTCGCCAATCCGGTCGCGCTCGACCATATGCCAGGCGGCTCCAGCGGCGGCTCCGCTGCGGCGATCGCCGCGGGCATCGTCCACGCGGCGGTCGGAACCGATACCGCCGGTTCGATCCGTGTTCCGGCGGCATGCTGCGGCATCGTTGGCTTCAAGCCCAGCTACGATGTCTTGCCGCGTACCGGTGTGATGGACCTTGCCCCCTCGCTTGACCACGTCGGCCCGATGGGACGATCGGTGGAGACATGCGCCCGGCTGTTCATGGCGATGCTCGGCCTGCCGGAAATGCCGGACTGGACTTATCGCAACCTGTCCGGCCGCACCTTCGCCCGGCTAACCGGGTATTTCGAATGGCCGCTCGATCCTGAAGTGCACGCCGCGTCACTGGCGGCAATGGCGGCACTGAAGAAAGACGGCGCGAGCTGCACCGAGGCGGAAGTCGACGGCATCGAAGCCGCCGGCGCAATTCAGTTCAACACCATCTGTGCCGAGGCAACCGAGGTGCATGCGCAATTGCTGCAATTGCGTGGCGAGCGCATCGGCGAGGACGTCCGGGTCAGGCTGGAGATAGGGCATTTTCTCCCCGGGCACTGGTACGTTAAGGCGCAACGCATGCGCCAGCAGTTGGCCGATCGTATCGATACGCTGTTTCTCGATGCCGATTTCCTGGTCTGTCCGACCATGCGCACGCCCGCACCGCTGATAGACGCGGGTAACGTGGATATCGGTGGCAGGCTGTATCCGTTGCACACCGCCGTCACCAACCTGACGATGCCATTCAACCTCACCGGATTGCCTGCCATTTCAGTCCCGTGGAGTGCGAACGCGAACGGTGTTCCGATCGGCATGCAAATCATCGGACGGCGCGGCGCCGATTGCCAGGTCCTCGCAGTAGCGAGGCGCCTGGAATTGGCCTCGCCCTGGTACCGGCATCGCATAGCCACAATTTAAGAGGAGCCCCATGCTTGCACTCGACCTTTTGGTAAACGGACTGATCTTCGGGCTGTTCTATGCGTTGATGGCGGTTGGACTCGCGATGATTTTCGGCGTGCTTAAAGTCGTTAACTTTGCCCATGGCGAGTTTTATATGGTCGGTGCCTACGCCTACGTGCTGATCGCGCTGAAGCTCGGTATCTCGCCATGGATCGCGTTGCCGATTGCGGCAGTCGGCGGTGCGGCGCTGGGATGGATCGTAGAGCGCCTATTGATGCGGCCACTGTACGCGGGCTATTCCAGCTGGGGCATCATGAAGGATGAATACGCGGTCGTGGTCACCTTCGGCCTGTCGCTGTTACTGATCAACCTGGTCGACAAGGTCGTCGGCCCGTATCCTTACCGCGGCCCGGTCCTGATCGATACCGCCCGCTTCGCTGTCGGTCCGATCATGCTGAATGGGCAGAAGCTGATTGCCGCCGGCGTATCGCTGTTTCTGTTGATCGGCCTCGCCTTGTTCGTCAAGCGTTCCTTGTGGGGCCGGCAAATCCAGGCGGTCGCGCAAAACCGGTTCGGCGCATCCCTTGCCGGCATCGACGCCACCAAGACGACCGCCCTGATCTTCGCAATCTCAGGTTTGCTTGCAGCGCTGTCGGGTGCGTTACTCGCACCGCTGATCAACCCCGCGCCGGATGTTGGTGCCTTTCCCGCGATCAAGGCCTACGTGATCGTTGTGCTCGGCGGGATGGGCTCGCTCTGGGGCAGCATGGCGGCCGCGATGATCCTCGGCGTGCTCGAATCGTTCTTCTCGGTCTATGTGTCGTACGCCTATCGCGATGCGCTCGGCCTGATGATCCTGATAGTGATGCTACTGTTTCGGCCGGAAGGCCTGTTCGGCGAGAAAGGCCGTGAAGTATGAGCGACACACGCAACCTCTGGGTCAACCGCCTGCGCACTGATTTCCGTGCGGCGCTGGTGATACTGCTGATGCTCGCATGTCTTCCGTTGTTCATCACCGGCCCCTATGCACTCGGCATCCTGATCGTCAGCATTTATTTCGCGATGCTGTCGCTCGGCTGGAACCTGCTGGCCGGCTTCACCGGCCAGTTCTCGATGGCGCCCGCCGCGTTCGCCATGCTCGGCGCCTACACCACCGCCTTGCTAGACTATCACCTGAAAACGCCCCTGTTGATCGGCATACCGCTGGCGCTGGTCGCCACCGCCGCGCTCGGCTGGGTGCTGGGGCGGGTGGTATTACGCTTGAGAGGGCCTTACCTGTCGCTGACCACGCTGTCGTTCGCTGAAATCGCCCGCGTCGTCATCAGCAACTCCATCGACTTTACGCGCGGCGACCAGGGACTCAACGTGCCGACCCTGTTCCAAAGCCGCGTCGGTTACTACTACCTGTTCCTTGCGATGCTGTTTGCCACGCTGGTGATCCTGTACCTCCTGCTGCGCGGCCGCATCGGGCGCTTCTGGCTTGCCATACGCGACGATTCGACCGGCGCCGAAAGCCGCGGCATCGACGTGGTGCGCTACAAAACGCTCGCCTTCACCATCTCCTGCGCAATCTGCGGGATTGCCGGGTCACTGTATGGCACCTTCAGCCAGTTGGTCAGCCCCGAACTCGGACTGCTGGCCCAGACCGGCCTGGTGATTGCAATGGTGGTGATCGGCGGCATCGGCACACTCACCGGATCGATATTTGGCGCACTGCTGGTCTACCTGGCATCGGAATGGCTGCGCGAAGTCGGCGGAATCCAGATGATCGTGTTCGCCGCGGTTGTGATTCTGTTCGCCCGTTTCTTCCGCGCCGGGTTATGGGGTATGGTCACCGCGCGACTGCCGCGTAACGGAAAAAAACGGACCCGCGTGCAAAAGATGGGAGAGTCCGCATGAGCTTGCTCAGGGCAGAAGGCCTGTCGAAAAATTTTGGCGGCATGGCCGCCGTCGACCGCGCCACATTCTCAGTCGAACAGGGTGAAATCCTCGGATTGATCGGCCCTAATGGATCGGGCAAGACCACGGCGCTCAACATGCTGTCCGGCTTCCTGGCGCCGGACGCGGGCACGGTCTGGCTCGGCGATGTAGACGTCAGCAGGATGACACCGGTGCAGCTGGCGCGACGCGGCTTGCTGCGCATGTTCCAGATGACGCGGGTTTTTACTCGTATATCGACGCTCGACAACCTGCTCACCGCCGGCATGGCGATGGGGCTATCGGAAGCCGAAGCATCCAGGCGCGCCGACGAACTGCTCGAGGAACTGACTCTGACCCACGTCCGGTACCTGGATGCGGGCCAGCTGTCGGGCGGGCAGCGCAAGCTGCTCGAGTTCGGCATGTGCTTCATCGAACCGCCGCGCATCGCGCTGCTGGATGAACCGTTCGCCGCCGTGCACCCGGTCATGCGCGAAACCATGGCGGCATTCATCCGCCGCCGGCATGCGCAAGGCCAGACCTTCCTCCTGGTCAGTCACGACATGCCGATCGTGGTCGATCTGTGCCAGAGGGCGGTTTGCATGAACGCCGGCCGCGTCATCGCGATGGGGTCCATGCGCAATGTGCTGGAAGACCGTGGAGTAATCGAAGCCTATCTGGGGAATACCGCCCATGAGTGACCTGCTGTTGAACGTTAAAAAAGTGACCGCCGGCTATGCTCAGGATATCGATGTCTTGCGCGACGTCAGCCTGACTGTGCAGACCGGCGAAGTCAGCGGCCTGATCGGATTGAACGGCGCCGGCAAATCGACGGTCATCAAAACTATCTGCGGATTTCTCAGTCCGAAGTCCGGCGTGATCGAATACGACGGCAAACCGATCGCCGGCATCGCGCCGCACACCCTGATCGATCATCAGATCACCTACATCCCGCAGGAATCGAGCCTGTTCCCGTACCTTACCGTGGAAGAAAACCTCTTGCTGCCGCTGCAAGGGCGCGCAAAAAAATTCGGCAGCGCGATCAAGGAACGTTATGAAGACGCGCTCGACGCCTTCCCCGCGCTGAAGGAAAAGCGGCGCGCGCAGGCCGGCGATTTATCAGGCGGCCAGCAAAAACAGGTCGAGTTCGCCAAAGCCTGGCTGCAGCGGCCGCGTCTCTGCCTGATCGACGAACCGAGCATCGGCCTGTCGCCGATCATGGCCGATGAAGTGTTTGTGTGGATCGAGAAGTTCGCGCAATCCGGCATGGGCATCCTGCTGATCGATCACAACGTAAGGCGCGTCGTTCGTATGTCGGATCGCGTGCACGTGCTGAGCCTCGGGAAGATCACCGCGGCCGGGCGGCGGCAGGATTTCGAAGGCGACTTGCATGAGCAGGTCAAGCAGTGGCTGGGACTTAATTTCTGATGCGGCGCCTTGATTGCCGGCCGCTTACGGCCGAAGCGTTTGCTCCGTTCGGTCAGGTGATCGACACCAATGGCGTGGTGCCGGAAATCATCAATGACGGCAGCACGCGCCGGCATTCCGATCTCGCGTCACTTGATTTACGGCGACCGGATCGCGACCCGGTCATGAGCATTTACGTTGCAAGCGCGCGCACATTCCCGCTGCGCATAGCGAAGCTCGAACGTCATCAACAGGCGAGCCAGGTGTTTGTCCCGCTGGGGATGCATCGTTTCGTCGTCGTTGTGGCGCCGGGTGGGGAAGCACCCGACTGGCGGAACGCGGCGGCATTCGTTACTGAGCCCGGGCAGGGCGTGTGCCTGCATCGGAACTGCTGGCACCACGGGTTGATCGCGCTTACCGATGGTGACCGCTTTGTGGTGATCGAAGGCGGGAGTTATCGGGGTGATACGGTCGAGGTGGCGGCGGCGGAGAGGATTGATCTGTGGGCGCCCGAGCAGTGAGCAGAAAGTCGGGGTGAATTATCACTGGGTTGGTGGCCGTTAGGCTACGGCCAAAAAGCCGGCGAACATTAAAAAAAGGGAGCTCACATCCAGACACCAGTGAAGCCGGTTTTCTATCTCCCAATGACTGCGAATCGCATGCGCAAGCTTTCGCGAATCCGGGGCAAGTGAGCTAATGTAATACTGTTTTTCTGATAGTTAGGTTCAGTTTTTTCGCCCTCACAGTCAATAAGAATGCGCTCAAACGGGGCGGGGCCGCGTAAGTTATTGCTAGCTTCAAGGAGCGAGCGTCAAATGAGACAAGGCGCCAACGACAAAGAGTAAGCAGCGGGGTCACGCCGTATATTGGTCGTTGAAGATAATGAAGATTCCCAGCATATGCTGTGTGGGCTGCTGAATCTCATGGGACACAGGGCAGAAGGCATATCGACCGCAGCGGAGCGATCAGCGTGTTACAGGCAAAAGAGTTCGACATTCTTCTGACGGATATCGGGCTGCCTGGCATGTCGGGAACCGACCTAGCCAAGCAGGTTAAGGCACCGCGCAGGAATAAGTTGGTCAATTTTGCTGGCCGTAGCGGGCGCGTTGCTGCGTTGCTCGTCGTCGCCGTAGCTCGCTATGGCTCCTCCTCACGCCTTGCACCGCATCCCGCGACGGCCGCCAAATTGCCCAACTTATCCCTGCGCGGCGCCTAAGCGGGACAATCCGGATCTGGC
>JBBWZW010000527.1:0-4445 GCA_039649305.1 Burkholderiales bacterium | reverse complement strand
AGGTGAAGAACCTGCCGATGATCATCAAGGCCGACGTGCAGGGTTCGCAGGAAGCGCTGGTGCATTCCATGCAGAAGCTGTCCACCAACGAAGTGCGTGTGCAGGTTGTGCACGCCGCGGTGGGTGGCATCAGCGAGTCGGACGTCAACCTCGCGGTCGCATCGAAGGCAGTCATCATCGGCTTCAATACGCGTGCGGATGCTTCCGCACGCAAGTTGGCCGAATCCAACGGTATCGATATTCGCTACTACAACATCATTTACGATGCAGTGGACGAGATCAAAGCGGCAATGTCTGGCATGCTTTCGCCCGAGAAGCGGGAACAGGCATTGGGCGTGGTCGAAATCCGCCAGGTGTTCCTCGTCAGCAAAGTCGGCGCGATTGCCGGTTGCTACGTGCTCGACGGTTTGGTCAAGCGTGGCTCCTCGGTTCGCCTGTTGCGCGACAATGTGGTGGTGTGGACCGGCGAACTCGATTCGCTCAAGCGCTTCAAGGATGACGTGAAGGAAGTGAAAGCCGGCTTTGAATGCGGTCTGTCACTGAAAAACTTCAACGACATCAAAGAAGGTGATCAACTGGAAGTCTTCGAAGTTCAGGAAGTCGCACGCACTCTGTAGATTGGTATCGGCGGACGGCTGGTTTATTTCCGGCCGTCCGCTGAACTTTTTCTACAGACATTGTCGACTCTCATATGGCAAAACACAGCAAATCCATTCCCGGCCGCGGTCTACGCGTAGCCGACCAGATCCAGCGCGACCTGGCGGAACTCATCGCGTTTGAGTTGAAAGATCCACGCGTGGGGATGATCACCCTTACCGAAGTGCAGGTCACACCGGACTATGCGCATGCGAAGGTGTTTTACACCAGCTTGCAGGATGATCCGGAAACCGTGCAAAACACGTTGGCCGGCCTGCGCGCGGCGTCAGGTTACTTGCGCGGCCAGCTTGGCCGGCGCCTGACCATCCACGCGATCCCCGAACTGCATTTCGTCCACGATACCTCGACCGCGCGCGGCATGGAATTGTCGAAACTGATCGACGAAGCCAATGCAACGCGGGCCAAGGACTCAGACGAAACCTGAGTTTCATACCCGCGCAGTTTTTGCGCGGCATTTTTTTATCCCACGATGGCGCAAAACTCGCCCAAAAAAACTCGCGTGCCGGTTCACGGCGTGCTATTGCTCGACAAGCATGCCGGCCATTCCAGTAACGATGTCCTGATCAAAGCCAAGCGTTTGCTCAATGCGCAGAAGGCGGGGCACACCGGCACGCTCGATCCGTTCGCGACCGGGCTGCTGCCTTTGTGTTTTGGCGAAGCGACGAAATTCGCGCAAGACTTGCTCGAAGCCGACAAGACGTACGAGACGGTCGTTCACCTCGGCGTCGCAACGACGACGGGCGATACTGAAGGCGACGTGCTTGAGACGCGCGATGTGAACGTCACGCGCGAGAAGATCGAATCAGTCCTTTTGCAGTTTCGCGGCGAGATTGACCAAGTGCCGCCGATGTATTCCGCACTCAAACGCGATGGAAAACCTTTGTATGAGTATGCGCGCGCCGGCGTGACGCTTGAGCGTGAGGCGCGCCGCGTGACGATACATGCGTTGGAGTTCCTCAATTACCAGGCGCCCTATCTGAAATTGCGGGTTACCTGCAGCAAAGGCACATACATCCGTGTGCTGGGTGAGGATATCGGCGCCGCGCTCGGTTGCGGCGCGCATTTGCGGGCCTTGCGTCGCACACAGGTCGGCTCGCTCACCATCGATCATGCAGTGACGCTTGACGCGCTTGCCCAAACGCCCGAGGCCGAGCGTACCGGATCGCTCGCGCCGGTTGATGCGTTGCTATCGTCTTTTCCCGCGATTGTATTGCATGAAGAAATGGCGAAGCGGTTTCTTCAAGGGCAACGCCTCGCGCTCGGCAAGGAAGGCGTGGCGCCGCCGCAAAAGGGGCGCGTGCGCGTTTATCGCGAGAGCGATGGCAGCCTGCTTGGGACCGCGCAAGTCACGGAGTTCGATGTGCTTGCCCCTGAGAGGTTGGTTGCCACCGGCAATCCGTAAAGTGCGCGCCCGACACAGTCTCCGGTTCCCCCGCCTCAAATTGGGCTGGAACCGTTGAACTTATCCGCCGGAAAAACCACCTATGCAGATTGCCGCTCAAATAGCGGAGGCAGAACGAGCAAACATTGGCTTTCATGCAAGCCAAGCAAAGAATGCCTCGCTTGCCCTGACTGCCGCAAGTGCATTTGATTTAACCAGGCGTCGTAAAACGTCCGTTGGGCGGCTAGCAACTCTTTGAAATTCCTAGGGTTTTTGAGGAATTCATGCGACGCAACATGCTATAATTTCCGGTTTCCCGAATTCAGTCCACAACGATCACCATCATCATGTCAAACACAAAACGCGCCATCCGCAATATCGCCATCATTGCCCACGTTGACCATGGCAAAACGACGCTGGTCGACCAACTGCTGCGGCAGTCCGGCACCTTCCGCGAAAACCAGCAGGTTGATACCCGCGTGATGGACTCCAACGATCTTGAAAAAGAGCGCGGCATCACGATTCTGGCCAAGAATTGCGCGGTCGAGTATGAAGGCACGCATATCAACATCGTTGATACTCCGGGCCACGCGGACTTCGGCGGGGAAGTCGAGCGCGTACTGTCGATGGTGGATAGTGTGTTGTTGCTGGTGGACGCAGTGGAAGGCCCGATGCCGCAGACGCGTTTCGTCACGCGCAAGGCACTTGCGCTCGGCTTGAAGCCTATCGTTGTGGTGAACAAGATCGACCGTCCGGGCGCGCGTCCTGAGTGGGTGATCAATGCCACTTTCGAACTGTTCGACAAACTCGGCGCGTCGGAAGAGCAGCTGGATTTTCCGGTGGTGTTCGCATCGGCGCTGAACGGCTATGCAAGTCTCGAATCGACTGTTCGCGAAGGCACCATGAAGCCTTTGTTCGATGCGGTGCTGGAACACGTGCCGGTGCGTGACGATGATCAGGACGGCCCGTTGCAATTGCAGATTTCCTCACTCGATTACTCGTCCTATGTAGGCAAGATCGGCATCGGCCGTATCAGCCGCGGCCGCGCGAAGGCGCTGCAGGACGTGGTGATCATGAACGGTCCGGACTCGACACCTATCAGGGCGCGTATCAACCAGGTACTGAACTTCAAGGGCCTTGAACGCGTGCTGGTCGATGAAGCGGTTGCCGGCGACATCGTGCTGATCAACGGTATTGAAGAAATCGGCATTGGCAGCACGGTTTGCGCGCCTGACGTGCCGGACGCGCTGCCGATGCTGAAGGTAGACGAGCCGACGCTGACGATGAACTTCCTCGTCAACAATTCGCCGCTCGCCGGACGCGAAGGCAAGTTTGTGACCAGCCGCCAGATTCGCGAACGCCTCGAGCGCGAACTGAAAGCCAACGTTGCATTGCGTGTGACTGATACCGGCGATGACACGACATTCGAAGTGTCGGGCCGCGGTGAATTGCACCTGACCATCCTGCTGGAAAACATGCGTCGTGAAGGCTATGAGCTGGCCGTGTCGCGTCCGCGCGTGGTGTACAAGGAAGTCGACGGTGTCAAATGCGAGCCGTATGAGCTGTTGACCGTCGACGTGGAAGACACCCACCAGGGTGGCGTGATGGAAGAGCTCGGCCGTCGCCGTGGCGATCTGCAGAACATGGAATCGGACGCGAAGGGACGTGTACGTCTCGAATACCGCATTCCGGCGCGTGGCCTGATCGGCTTCCAGTCCGAATTCATGACGCTGACGCGCGGCACCGGTTTGATGAGCCATATTTTCGACGAATATGCTCCGGTTGATAACAGCAAGACCGAACTCGCGGGCCGTCGCAACGGCGTGCTGATTTCACAGGACGATGGCGCAGCGGTTGCCTACGCACTGTGGAAGTTGCAGGATCGCGGCCGCATGTTCGTCAGCCATAACGACCCTGTGTATGAAGGCATGATCATCGGTATCCACTCACGCGACAATGACCTGGTGGTCAACCCGATCAAGGGCAAGCAGCTGACCAACGTTCGTTCGTCGGGTACCGACGAGGCGGTGCGTCTGGTGCCGCCGATCCAGATGTCGTTGGAATATGCGGTCGAGTTCATCGAGGATGATGAGCTGGTCGAAATCACGCCGAAGAGCATCCGCCTGCGCAAGCGCCACCTGAAAGAGCATGAGCGCAAGAAGGCATCGCGCGATGCTGCATAAGTAAGGTTGATCGGCCCGGCGGTTTGTGTTGCAAGCCGTCAATCCGAATCACAGATAGAATAGCCCGGCGGCTCTGCCCAGAGCCGCCGGGCTATTTTTTTATCGGTGGCTTATGTCAGAGCGGATTTCATGTCAGTGTAGGGAGCCGCGTTCGACGGAACGCCGCCCGACCAGAAGGGATGCAGCGCTAGACGCCTCAGGCCGCTCAGGGTGGCCCGCTGAGC
>JBBWZW010000516.1:0-7107 GCA_039649305.1 Burkholderiales bacterium | reverse complement strand
ATCGAATCGACCGGTATTAAAATTTCTTGTGCCACTCTGGCCTCCGTTAGCTGTTGCTTTCTTTCATAGCGCCTCGATTTCCGCGGAGCCAGTGTATTTCAAAAAACGGGACGGGTAAAGTGGTAATACCAATTGCCCAAAAAAAGCGGGATTGCTGCGGGGTAACCCGGCGGTGGAGAGTCGGTCTGCCTTGACAAGAGCCGGTAAACGTGAAAATCTTGCGGGGCATCTGGTAAGACCACATTACCAAAAAAAGCACGATGCCATGGGTACTTTGTTTCACATGGCACAACAAACCAACGAGAAGGATGGAGACAAATGAATCGCAGGCACTTACTCAAATCGATCGCCGCACTGACCGCGGCACTTTCCTTCGGCAGCGCACACGCCGCATGGCCGGAGCGCCCGATTACTTTAGTTGTGCCCTGGGCGGCGGGCGGAGGCACCGACGCCACTGCGCGCATCATCGGTACTTTATTGGAAAAAGAATTAGGCAAGCCGGTCAACGTGGTTAATCGCACCGGCGGCAACGGCGTGGTCGGTCACCAGGCAATCTCCAGCGCGCAACCTGACGGTTACACCATCGGCATGGTTACCGTTGAAATCTCGATGATGCATCACCAGGGACTGACCCAGCTCACACCGAAAAATTTTACGCCGCTGGCATTGATGAATATCGATCCGGCAGCGATCTCGGTGAGCGCCACTTCGCCCTACAAGACCATGGATGACCTGATGAAAGCCATCAAGGCCAGCCCGGGCAAGCTCAAGGCATCGGGCACGGGCCAGGGCGGTATCTGGCATTTGGCGATCGCCGGCATGCTCAAGGATATGAAACTCGAACCTAACGCAGTGCCGTTCGTGCCATCGAATGGCGCCGCACCGGCAATGGTGGAACTCGTGGCCGGCGGTATCGATGTCGTGCCGACCTCCCTGCCGGAAGCTCGCGCAATGATCGACGCCGGAAGAGCCCGCCCCCTCGCAGTCATGTCGAACACGCCTTCCGCGCTTTATCCGAATGTGCCGACTCTGAAGAATGCTGCGGGCAGCGACTGGACGATGGGCGTGTGGCGCGGCATCGCCGGTCCCAAGGGCTTGCCGGCGGAGGCACAGACCAGACTCGAGGCCGCGCTGAAAAAGATCAGCGACAGCAAGGAGTACAAGGACTTCATGGCGCAGCGCGGCTTCGGTGTCGCTTATGCGGATGGCGCCGGTTTCGGCAAGTTCATGGACAAAGGCGATGCGGACATGGGGCAGATCCTGCAAGCGCTCGGCATGGCCAAGCAGTAAGCGAATCGATTCAGCTGTGCCTGAGACTGCGGCAGGGCGGAGAACCTCGACGAAGTTCTCCGCCACCGCACTCTTCGCGTCTTGTATAACCGATCAATAAAGCCTCCTCATGAAAATCAACGATCTCCTGTCAGGTGCGGCGCTAGGCGCCCTGGCCGCTGGGGTGTACCTGCACGCCCGATCCTTTCCTCCCATGGTCGGCCAGAATGTCGGACCCAATCTGTTTCCTCAGTTAATCGCTGCGGGGCTGATGATCTGCGCGATCATCCTCGTCGTCCGCGGCGCGAGATCGCTCGGTCGCGAGGCATTGTTCGAAATGCCGGAATGGATGGGCGCGAACCGCGCCGCACTCGGCTTTGTGATGATTCCGGTCGCGCTGGTTTTTTATATCGCCGTGTCGGAACGCCTCGGATTTATCCCAACCGCGGTGCTGTTGTTGCTGGCGCTGTTTTATGTGTTCGGCGTCAGGACACGTACCGCCCTGATCGTAGCCGTCGTTGGCGCCGTCGCGATCCACGCCGTGTTTTACTCGCTGCTCAACGTACCCCTGCCCTGGGGAATTCTCAGCCCGGTCGCCTGGTAAAGAGGAAGTACACTCATGTTCGCCAATCTCTATGCCGCTTTCGGCCAGGTCTTTGACCCGTATGTCCTGGCCGTCATTTTCGTGTCGTCCGTCTATGGCCTGGTCGTCGGAGCCATACCCGGCCTGACCGCCACCATGGCGGTAGCGCTGCTGGTTCCGGTCACCTTTTTCATGCCGCCGGTACCGGCGATCGCCGCGATGGTCACCTCCACCGCCATGGCAATTTTTTCCGGCGATATTCCGGGCTGCCTGTTGCGCATTCCCGGCACGCCGGCCTCGGCCGCGTATACCGATGAAGCGTTTGCGATGACCAAGAAGGGCAAGGCCGAAATGGCACTGGGTGCCGGACTGGTGTTCTCCGTCATCGGCGGCCTGTTCGGCACGTTCGTGCTCATCACCGCGGCGCCGATGCTGGCGGAATTCGCGCTCAATTTCACATCGTATGAATATTTCTGGCTGGTGCTGCTGGGTGTGACCTGTGCGATTTTCATCGGGACCGGAAATCCGGTCAAAGGATTCGTGTCGCTGTTCCTGGGCCTGCTGATCGCCTGCGTCGGCATGGGCAACCCCGCCGGCTTCGCGCGTTTCACCTTCGGCAATCAGGATCTGCTGGGCGGCATTTCGCTGATACCGATGATGGTCGGCATGTTCGCGGTGTCCGAGGTGCTGCGTTATGCGACCAGCTCCGACTTGAAGATGGAGATCGTGCAAGACAAGATCGGCAATGTTTTTAGCGGCATGTGGGGACTGATCGTCAAATATCCGGCCTCGATATTACGCGGCAGTGTACTCGGCACAGCGGTAGGTGCCTTGCCCGGCGCCGGCGCGGACATCGCCGCCTACATGTCTTATGCGGTGAGCAAGAAATTTTCGAAGGAGCCGGAAAAGTTCGGCACCGGGCACGTCGAGGGTATCGTCGAATCCGGCGCGGCCAACAACTCGGCGCTTGCGGGCGCGTGGATTCCTGCTCTCGTGTTCGGCATACCGGGCGATTCGATTACCGCGATTGTTATCGGCGTCCTGTACATGAAAAACCTGAATCCCGGTCCGACGATTTTTATCAACAATCCGGTGGCGATGTATTCGGTATTCATCGTGTTCATCCTTGCCAACCTGTTGATGCTACCGCTCGGTTATCTCACCATCAAGGTGGCGAAACGGATCCTGACGGTGCCGCGCAATATCCTCATGCCGATGATCCTGCTGTTCTGCATAGTCGGTTCCTACGCCATCAACAACAGCGTGTTCGATGTGGCCGTCATGCTGGGCTTCGGATTGCTCGCCTATGTGATGGAGGAGAACGGCTTCCCAATCGCGCCGGCGATCCTCGGTGTGGTGTTGGGTGGCATGCTGGAAGAACACTTCGTCAGCTCGATGATCAAGTCCGACGGCAATCCGGTCGCCTTCTTCGAACGCCCCATCGCGGGCACACTCGGAGTGCTCACGATCGTAGTCTGGGTGTTGCCCTTAGTCATGCGATTCTTCCGTAATAAATCCAAACAATCCGGAGCAGCATATGTACCTCGATGATTTCAAAGACAAGGTGGTCCTGATCACCGGCGCCTCCACCGGCATCGGCGCCGCCTGCGCCAAAGCCTTTGGAGCGCTGGGCGCTAAGGTGGGCGTGCATTACAACAGTTCAGGGTCGGCTGCGGCCGAAATCGCGGCTGCGGTGGAAAAAGCGGGCGGTCAGGCGCTGATGCTGCAGGGCGATTTGCGCAATACAGCCGATTGCGAGCGGATCGTGGCGGAAACCGCGAAACGTTTCAATCGCATCGACGTGCTGATCAATAACGCCGGCGCGCTAGTGAAACGCATCCCGATCACCGAGCTCACCGACGAAATCTACGATGAAGTCGTCGGCCTCAATGTGCGCTCGCTGCTGATGTGCACCAAATACGCGGTGCCGCATATGACCGGGGGCGGCAACATCATCAACCTGACGAGTGTCGCCGCGCGTACCGGCGGCGGTCCGGGCGCAAGCCTGTATGCCGGTTCGAAAGGATTTGTCAGCACTGCCACACGCAGCCTGGCCAAGGAACTTATCGGCAAGAAGATTCGCGTCAACGCGGTGGCGCCTGGCGTCATCACGACGCCGTTCCATGACAAGTTTTCCACCGCCGAGCAACTCGAGTCCATGCGCCTGACCATTCCGATGGGGCGCCTGGGCACCGCAGATGAATGCGTCGGCGCCTTCATCTATCTCGCCTCGGACCAATTGTCGGGTTATGTGACGGGACAGGTCATCGAGGTCAACGGCGGACAGTACATGCCTTAATCATAGGGAGAAAAAAATGACACAACGTAACCAATACAATTTCGCAGGCCGCCATGCGGTCGTCACCGGCGGCGCAGCCGGTATCGGACTGGCGATTGCACAACGCCTCACACAGGGCGGCGCGAAGGTCAGCATATGGGACCGCGATGCCGGTGCGCTCGAACAGGCGAGGTCGTCGTTTGAAGGGGCGAAGCCGCATGTGGTCGCAGTCGACGTGACTAGCCCGGACGATATCGCAGCGGCGCGCGATTCAAGCGTGAAAGCCGGCGGCCCTATCGACATCCTGGTCACCAGCGCCGGTATCACCGGCCCCAACGCCACGCTATGGGATTATCCGATCGCCGACTGGGACCAGGTGATGAGCGTGAACCTGCGCGGTCCGTTCCTGTGCTGCAAGGCCATAGTGCCGCAGATGCGCGAAAAGAATTACGGGCGCATCGTGAACATCGCCTCGATCGCCGGCAAGGAAGGAAATCCGAATGCATCCGCGTACAGCGTTTCCAAGGCGGGCGTGATCGCCATGACCAAATCGCTCGGCAAGGAACTGGCGCAGACCGGGATCACCGTGAACTGCATCACGCCGGCGGCCGTGCGCACCGGCATGTTTGCGCAAATGACCCAGCAGCATATCGATTACATGCTCTCCAAAATCCCGATGAACCGCTTTGGCACCGTCGAGGAGATGGCGTCGCTGGTCGCATGGCTTGCATCCGAGGAGTGTTCCTTCACAACCGGGGCCGTGTTCGACATCTCGGGCGGCAGGGCGACTTACTGATGGCTACCGATCGTTATTCCGCGGAAGCGCTGACCACCTTCGCAACCGACCTGTTGCGCAAGGCGGGCCTGGATGCGGCGCCGGCTGATGCGGTAGCCCGCATCCTGGTCGAGGGCGACCTGATGGGCCACGACACCCATGGACTTGCTTTACTCGCGGGTTACATCAAGGAAATCGAGAACGGCACGATGACCCGTTCCGGCACGCCGGAGGTCGTGTCCGATCGCGGCGGTTCCTTGCTGTGGGACGGACGTCGATTGCCGGGCCCATGGCTAGTGCTGAGCGGCATTGAGGCGCTTGCGCCGCGCGCCCGGCAGTATGGCAGCGCCACGCTCGTGATCCGGCGCAGCCATCACATTGCATGTCTCGCAACTTACCTGCTGCGCGCCACTGAAGCCGGCTTCATGATGGTGCTGTCGAGTTCCGACCCTGCGGTGCAAAGCGTGGCGCCGCACGGCGGCACGCGCGCGGTGTTCACGCCGAATCCGATTGCCGCCGGCATTCCGACTTCAACCACACCGTTCCTGATCGACGTCTCCGCATCGATTACCACCAATGGCATGAGCAACCGGCTGCACAAAGCCGGCAGGCAGTTCGATGAGGAGTGCATGCTGGATGCGCAGGGCAATCCGAGCCGCGACCCGGGCGTGCTGTTCACCGACCCACCGGGCACTATCCAGCCTTTGGGCGGGATGTCATCCGGCCACAAGGGTTTCGGGCTGGCGCTGTTGATCGAGGCGCTGACCGGCGGGCTCGCCGGACATGGCCGCGCCGATCCACCCGATGGCTGGGGCGCGACGGTGTTCATGTCGCTCTACGATCCGGCGGCGTTCGGCGGGTCGGAGGAATTCGTGCGCCAGACCGACTGGATCGGCGACGCGTGCAGGAGCAATCCGCCGCGCGCCGGCTTCGAATCGGTGCGCATGCCGGGGGACAGGGGGCTTGCACGCTGGAAGGAACAGGAGAGGGACGGGGTCACGCTGCATCCGACCATTGCGCCGGCGCTCAATGATTGTGGACAACGTTACGGCATGAGTTTTCCCGCGCCGCTAAAGGGTCCCGGCTCTTGAAGGGCGGCAAGCAGGGCAGCGGATGTGAGTGTTTTTGTGCATTGATCTTGTCGGGCGGAGCGTATAATTCTCGCCCTTGACAACAAGCTTCGCGCCGTCAGCAACAACAAAACGGAAAATATTCATGCCTATCCAAGCGATCGAATCGCAACGACTGTACCGGCAGATCAGCAGCCAGCTGCGCGCCCTCATTCTCGACGGTGAGTTCCCCGTCGGCACCCGCCTTCCCGCCGAACGGGATCTCGCGGTACAACTCGGCGTCAGCCGGCCGTCACTGCGCGAAGCCCTGATCGCATTGGAAGTCGAAGGCTATATCGAAGTACGCATGGGTTCCGGTATCTACGTCTGCGAGCCGCCTTCGCCCGCAGTCGCCGGCTTCGACCTGTCCGGCGAAGAAGGCCCGCTGGAACTGATCCGCGCGCGTTCGATCGTCGAGGGCGAGGTCGCTGCGATCGCCGCCAAGACCGGACGCAAGCCGCAGTTCGATGCGATCGAGGAAGCGATCGACATGATGGAAGCGGATGCCAAAGCCGGCGTCAAACCGCTCGATGCGGATCGCCTGTTCCATCTGCGCATCGCGGAAGCCACCGGCAACGGCGTGCTCGTCGGCATCGTCGGACGTTTGTTCGACGCTCGCCTCGGCCCTTTGTTCGGCCAGCTTCATAGTCATTTCGAGACACCCGAGGTATGGGCCCAGGCGATTGCTGAACATCGTGATGTGCTCAAGGCTCTACGAGCGAAGAATCCGGAGCAGGCCCGCGCCGCGCTTCAGAAGCATATGGATATCGCCTATAAGCGGCTCACTTCCAGCCTCACTCGCGCGCCTAAGAAGGCGGCGCCGGTTCGTCCGGTTAAGCGTGCCGCAGCAGTGAAGAAGGCCCGCACTGTTAGCGTCAGCGCGCGCAAAAAGGCGGGTTGAAATCATTCGCAACTTACTCTCCCGCTTGCGACCCGCTTGCGACCCGCTTGGGAGAGAGGGAGTTCTAATCCTCCGCGTCTCTCGATAAACAGACTATTCCCCGGAATCTTCTTCGCTTCTTTCTTTGCTTCCGCCGCGGCTGCCGCGATCTGGTGATGTGAACCATACTGGCCCGGGGCGACCTTCACCGCG
>JBBWZW010000501.1:0-3236 GCA_039649305.1 Burkholderiales bacterium | reverse complement strand
TTTTCAGGTCGTACATGTTGATATCTTCCATCAACACTTCCTTCGCCATCAGCATCGCCTTCTCGGCAGTGCCGCCGATGCCGATGCCGAGCATGCCCGGCGGACACCAGCCGGCGCCCATGGTCGGCACTGTCTTCAGCACCCAGTCGACCAGCGAGTCGGACGGGTTGAGCATCACGAATTTGGATTTGTTCTCCGAACCGCCGCCTTTGGCTGCGACTTGCACGTCGAGCGTGTTACCCGGCACCAGTTCCATGTGCACCACGGCAGGCGTATTGTCCTTCGTATTCTTGCGCTCGAAGTGCGGATCGGCAACGATCGATGCGCGCAGCACGTTGTCCGGATTGTTATAACCGCGGCGTACGCCTTCGTTGATCGCATCCGTGACCGAACCCTTGAAACCTTCGAAGCGCACTTCCATCCCGACTTTCAGGAAGACGTTGACGATGCCGGTGTCCTGGCAGATCGGGCGCTTGCCCTCGGCGCACATGCGCGAGTTGGTCAGGATCTGCGCAATCGCATCCTTCGCCGCCGGGCTCTCCTCAGTTTCGTACGCGCGCGCGAGGTGCTGAATGTAATCCACCGGATGGTAGTAGCTGATGAATTGCAAGGCTGCAGCGACTGATTCGATGAGGTCTTCTTGTTTAATGATAGTCATGATGTGGCTATGCTAGGTTTCAATGGGAATTATTGGAGTGCCCGGTGCTATGGACGCCCGCGAGGATGCGGTCGCTGGCCGCAATCGCCATGGCAGAGAGCAGGAACACCACGTGGATGCCGGTTTGTGCAACCAGGGTCTTCGTGTCATACGAACTGGCGTTGATGAACGTCTTCAACAGATGGATCGAAGAGATGCCGATAATCGCCGTTGCCAGTTTGACCTTCAGCACCGACGCATTCACATGCGACAGCCATTCCGGCTGGTCCGGATGCGATTCCAGGTTCATGCGCGAAACGAAGGTCTCGTAACCGCCGACGATCACCATGATCAACAGGTTGGAAATCATCACCACGTCAATCAGGCCGAGCACCACCAGCATGATGATCGTTTCCGTCAGCTTGGTCGGCCGGGGTGCGCCCTCGATCGCCACCGCATTGAGGATGTGGTCCAACGCACTCTGGTTGCCCATCGCCGCGCCGATCAGGTCAATGAGTTCGTACCAGAAATGATAGACGTATACACATTGCGCGAGGATCAGGCCCAGGTACAACGGCAACTGAAGCCAGCGGCTCATGAAAATGAAGTTGGCTAACGGGCGGATGGGACGTGCTGCTCGGGAAGTAGGGGTATCGTCGATTTTCATCTAGGTTATGCAGTGAGGCAGGAAAGAAACCTCTGCATTTTACACGGGCTCGCGACTTCGCTGCGGACCTGCGTGCGTCCCGGCAAGGCGGATACCTACGACCGGGCTCAACGGTGAACTGATAAAGAGGCTATAACGGAATGTTCGCGGAATCAGCCGAGTCATGTAGGCGCAGCCCTATTTACCTGCAGGATTCCACCGTAGGAGCTGATTAAATTGTGCGCTGCAATATTGACAGAAAAGTATATGTAAGGCCCGAGTAAGGGTATAAAGTTAACGTCGCAGCGAACTAAACCAGCGGGAGACGAGCATGTCAGATATTGAAACGCTAAAACAAGAAGAGCGCATTTTTCCTCCGCCGCCAGAGTTTGTCAAAAACGCAAATATCTCCGGCATGGACCAATACAATGCGATGTGCGCCGAAGCCGCGCGTGACTACGAAGGCTTCTGGGCCGAACTGGCCCGCGACAACATCCATTGGGAAAAGCCTTTCACCAAGATACTCAACGAATCCAACGCGCCGTTTTACAAATGGTTCGAGGATGGCAAGCTGAACGTCTCGTTCAACTGTCTGGATCGCAATCTGCAAAACGGCAACGCTGCCAAGACCGCGGTCATCTTTGAAGCCGACGGCGGCCAGACCACCAAGGTCACCTACAAGGAATTGCACGAACGGGTCTGCCAGTTCGCCAACGGCCTGAAGTCGCTCGGCGTCAAGAAGGGCGACCGCGTCGTCATTTACATGCCGATGTCCGTTGAAGGCATCGTCGCCATGCAGGCCTGCGCCCGCATCGGCGCCACGCACTCGGTAGTCTTCGGTGGCTTTTCCGCCAAATCGCTGCAGGAGCGGATCATCGATGCCGGCGCGGTCGCCGTCATCACCGCCGACGAACAAGTCCGCGGCGGTAAACACCTTCCGCTGAAATCGATCGTCGACGAGGCATGCGGTCTCGGCGGCTGCGAGCTGATCAAGAACGTCATCATCTACCAGCGCACCGGCGGCAACGTCAACCTGAAGGAAGGCCGCGACATCTGGATGCATGAGCTGGTCGCAAGTCAGTCCACGGTATGCGAGCCGGAATGGGTAGATGCCGAGCATCCGCTGTTCATTCTCTACACCTCGGGATCGACTGGAAAACCAAAGGGTGTGCAGCATTCATCCGGCGGCTACTTGCTGTGGGCGATGTTGACGATGAAGTGGACCTTCGACATCAAGCCCACAGACATCTTCTGGTGCACCGCCGACATCGGCTGGGTGACAGGTCACACCTACATCACCTACGGCCCGCTGGCCGTAGGCGCAACCGAAATCGTGTTCGAAGGCGTGCCCACCTACCCGAACGCCGGTCGTTTCTGGCACATGATCCAGGAACACAAGGCGACGATCTTCTACACCGCCCCGACAGCGATCCGTTCGTTGATCAAGGCCGCGGATGCCGACCCCGACGTGCATCCGAAAAAATACGATCTCTCCAGCCTGCGCCTGTTGGGTTCGGTCGGCGAGCCGATCAACCCGGAAGCCTGGATGTGGTACTACAGGAATATAGGCAACGAGAAATGCCCTATCGCCGACACCTTTTGGCAAACCGAAACCGGCGGCCACATGATCAGTCCGCTGCCGGGCGCCACGCCACTAGTGCCAGGCTCCTGCACGCTGCCTCTGCCCGGCATCATGGCCGCAGTCGTCGATGAAACCGGCCAGGAACTGCCAAACGGTCACGGCGGCATACTGGTGATGAAACGCCCATGGCCCGCGATGATCCGCACCATCTGGGGCGACCCTGAGCGCTTCAAGAAGAGCTATTTCCCCGAAGAGCTCGGCGGCAAGACCTACCTCGCCGGCGACGGCGCGATCCGCAGCGAAAAGACCGGTTACTTCACCATCACCGGCCGCATCGACGACGTCCTCAATGTCTCGGGCCACCGCATGGG
>JBBWZW010000496.1:0-8636 GCA_039649305.1 Burkholderiales bacterium | reverse complement strand
AAAACCCGGTTGCGTCGGAGATGCATGATGGAAGTCTGGGTCGTGTCAGTCTGCAGTGTTCTCCTGCTTTACATCGTTTGACGTATCCGGCATGCAAAGTTCATCGATGCAAACCCGCGGGATTGCGGGAGCGCAAACTGGCTGCCGTTTCGGCGCCGCAAGGCTCCAGCCTGGTTGCTTACCCGGCGTTCCTCGTCGCGAAATATTCCCTATAGCAAGGCGAGTTGATAATGATCAAGCGCATCCCGGTTACATCTTGCTACATTTCCTGACGTTGACGACTAAAAGTCGAGAGGATTGCTTTGCCGCAGACCCGTTTCCCCATCCAGCTGATGCATCCCCTGCTCGGCCCTGCGGTGCGCGCTTGTGCACATGACGGCATGCTGTCGTCCAGGCTTCGGCTGCGCCGGCTTCATAGCGAAAAACGGAGCGTAGCGCGCTCATGAGCACGACCGGGACGGAGCAGCAATCGTGATCGCCACACTGGAAAGCAGGAAAGCTCGCATCCTGACGGTGGACGACGACAGCCTCGTGCTGGCTATGCTCGCCATCAAGATACGCAAGGCCGGATACGACATCGTGCAAGCGAGTTCGGCTGAGGAAGCGCTCGACGTCATTGCCGAGAATCAGCCGGACCTGGCGGTGCTCGATATTTCGATGCCTGGCATGTCCGGCATCGAACTGGCACAGCGCCTGCGCGCTGAAACCGATATTCCGTTCATGTTCCTGTCCACCCATACCGAAGCCGACATAGTGCGGCAGGCCACCGGCCAGGGCGCCATCGGTTACCTGGTGAAGCCCGTGGATTTTACCCATGTGATTTCAGTGATAGAGGCGGGACTCGCGCACACACGAACGCTGCACGATTTGCCGAATGAACATGAACGCGCCTCACGCTGTCAGCCGGAGGCGGATCTGTCCGGAAGATACGCAGAACTGGTGGAGATTGAAATTCTCCTGCAGCAGGCACAAGCACGTACATCCCGCCCATACGAAACTGAGCCCGGGTGCAGGGTCGACGACAACCGTCCGACCAGCCGCACACACGCCGAAATCAAGGCACTTGAAGGCCATATCAAAAGCGTGTGCAACATCCTTGATGCGTATCGCGGTTGCAGCGCATCGCCTGCACTTGACATGCAGGCACGTGACGATCTGGACAAGATCACGGGCAAGCTGGTTCTCGGCCTGTTGCGTCGCGAGACGCCCGCACTGCTCGGCGAGTACCGTACAGCTAACCGCCGCGTCTGGTGCATCGTACGCGCGCTGAAAGATGCTTCGCTGACCGACGGATCGAACTCGCGTCATGGCGACCTGCATGCGATTCTCGACGCGGCGCTCGAATCGGCGCTCAGTCAAACCATTTCAACGGCTGCGGTGGGCAAGGAATACACCGCGCTGACCTCGCTGCAACACATGCCCGCGGAGCTCGGCCGGGTGTTCATGAATCTGTTCGTCAATGCGGCCCAGGCAGTCGCTGAAAACGAGCACGCGCTGATCAACGTGCGTACCGGCATGACGGCCCAACAGGTATGGGTGGAAGTCAGTGATAACGGCTGCGGTATCGCGCAGGAAAACCGGGAACTGATTTTCCATCCCTTCTATACAACCAGGCCCGCCGGCGCAGGCGTCGGGCTCGGATTATCCATGTCGCGTGACATTGTGCGCAAGCACGGCGGCGACATCGCTGTCACCAGCATGCCGGGCGCCGGCAGCGTTTTTCGTGTAAGCCTTCCGTTGTCACCGACGTAGGGCGAGTCGCGACCCGCCGGATGTTTGGCGTTTCGAATCCGCGCGCATGCATATAGCCATATAAATTCATTCCCTCTCCGCGAGCAGACGACGAATCGAGAGCGCCCTGGTTGCGACAAAGATCTCCCGCAACAGGTAAACAAAGCTGCCTATCAGCGAAAGCATGCCGAGCACAAACATCACCGCGATAAACTGGGACAGCGGGACCTTCATTGCGCTGCCCACGAACAACGATGCGATGACCACGCAAATCAGCAATCCGCAAGCGGTGCTCAATGTGAAGGCGCGATTGATCAGGTGGGCGCGTCGATAAAGCTCCTCGAGTTCCGAGTATGCAGCCGAATGGTCCGCCGACGGCGTCGCATGGATGCGCTCTTCCAGCAAGCGGGAACGATCAATGATGCGTCCAAGCCGGCTGGTCAGGACCGACAGCTTGGTACCTACACCGGTCAACAGAAAAACCGGCGCAATCGCCAGTTGAATGATGTGACCAATGTCACCCAGCTGTATGTCGATAGGCATCAATGATCCCGATAATCAATGGTTGCTGTCGCGCGCAACGTATGCGGCGACAATAGTCTAACAGTTGACCGGAGCTGAAAACCATCGTCGCCGGCATTACTGCATCAAGAGAATGCGTTCGAGGCAATCACGAACGATTCATATCCAAAAATTCGATTTGATTTTTGGTCTGGTCCTTGCCTATATTTACTTATCGCGGATTGCAGCAAGCTGTGCAAGACGCAGGCGGCAGCCGCGCGACAGTCATATGAACGCTCTTGCCGCGCGATTGCCTTTCAGGTTTCTTTGACCCGGCTCAAAGCCCCAGATGTAAAGTGAATTCGATCCCAATCCGGTGTCCAAATACCGGTCAACCCTTCCCGTTCACCTACCCTGAGTTTAAGAATCATCCGATCAGAAAACAGCTGATTACATCATATGGCCATGGTAGAGCAAAAGAACACCGTGAAAGTCTTTTTAGTCAGCAATTCGGCGCTACTCCGGCGCAGCCTGCACAACATGTTCGACCACATACCGGTGGTCGAACTCATAGGCGAGGCGGAAGAGCCGCAAGGAGCGCTGCGCGATCTGTCGGCGATTCATCCTGACGTCATCCTGCTGAACCTCGATCCGAGGCGCAACGGCGGGCTCGACCTGTTCGACTATGTTGCGCACAGCCATCCGCACTGCAAGACGATAGTGTTGTCCAAACCGGCGGAGGCCAGGTCCATCCGGCATTTTCTCGAGAAGCGCATCGATGGCTCAGCCGGGAAAAACGGCATCGATGCATTTATTGATCCGAACGACCCGGCGCGCATCCGGGCCTGCATCGAGAAATCGGTCTCCGAGAAAGCCGACTACGTGTCACGCTATCGCGTGGTCTGCCCCGACGCCAGCACCAGAAATCTGTACGACCATGTCGATCATGTATCGAACGGAAATCATACGCAAGGCTATAGCGGCATCGTCAACAGCATCAACGATCGCCGCCGGCAACGCATTGGACGCCGGCAGTCTGAAATCGAGGTGATGAACTCGGCCTATCGCTTCCAGTCCCTGGTCGAACAGCTTCCCGGCATGCCTTATATCGCCAACCTGGACAAGGCCGGCAGCCATGTGTACGTGAGTCCGAAGATCGAAGAATTGCTCGGCTTCACGGCCGAGCAGTGGTGCAAGGATCCACAGTTGCGGATGGGCCAGATCCACCCGGACGACCGCGCGGCCGTATTGAAAGCGATCAACCAGACAGTTGCCGAGCGGAGCAGCTTCAGCATCGACTACCGCATCTTCAAGAGCGACGGCACTGTGCGATGGTTACACGACGAAGCGCGCGTAGTGCTGGGTGCGCGTGGCGAACCCTTGTTCCTGCAGGGCGCCGTACTCGACATCACGGAGCGCAAACAGGCACAGGCGGAACTGGAGCAGTCGCACCACGAACTGCAGGAGCTGATCGGCGCGCTCGATTCCATGCGCATCGAAGAACAAAAGAGACTGGCGCACGAGATGCACGATGATTTCGGCCAATTGCTGGCGGCAATGAAGATGGATATCTCCACACTGCAGCAGCACCTGCCGCAAAGCGATGCACGGATAGTACGCCACCTCAGCAGCATCAATGAACTCGTCGATGCGATGGTGGCTTCGGTACGGCGCATCATTGCGGACCTGCCGCCCAAGATCCTGGAAGATGTCGGGCTGTATAGCGCGCTTGAATTCATGGCGACCAAGTTCGAGAAGCGGCATCGCATTTCGTGCCGGGTGCGTTTCAACGATGTAGAACCGAGGCTGGAAGCCAAGGTTGCGACCGCGATCTATCGGATCGTCCAGGAAACGCTGACCAATGTCGCCAGGCACTCGCATGCAACTGCAGTCGAAGCCCAAGTCGTATGTTCCGGTGCCGATATCAGGCTTTCTGTGAAGGATAACGGACACGGCATAGCGCCGGACCACCTGAAAAAGGCGGGTTCGTTCGGCCTGGTCGGCATGCGCCAAAGGGTCAGCGCACTGGGTGGCGAGATGAGAATCGAGAGTGCGGAAGGCGCGGGAACGGCGATCCACATCACCATTCCGCTCAAGTCCAGATACCTGCGGCAGTGACCATTCTCCCCTGGCATTACATCCCGCTACGACCGCCAAAATGAACAACTCATTACTGCGCGGGCCCTGACGCGCGAAGCAACACCCGTTGACCCAACTCAAATCGCCCGCAGGATCACGGAACCATCTCTCTGGTTTCCTTACCTTACTGCAATACGATGACCGTCGCGTTGGCCGGCTTTTGCCTGCCGCGTTACGCAGGCGCATAACCTTTTGATGCGTACATCCACCCTGTATGCGTCCCCTATCACAAGCGCGAATTGGCGATACCCGTACTTCCCAAAAAGAGAAAAATGATGACCGCATATCTGGAACATGGCTCCGCAAGGCTTTTTGACTCGGTCACTACGTTACCGCGGTTTCCCGCCAACATGGTGGGCACCTCCCTGCAATCGATCATCCAGACGGCTATGGACGGCGTGATCGTGATCGACTCGAGCCGTCAGATCGTATTGGTCAATCGGAGGGCGGAACGCATGTTCGGGTATCCGGCGCGCCACCTTCTCGACAAGTCGGTCGACATCCTGCTGCCCCCCAGGGTCGGGACGGAGCAGCGCCGCCGCATTGAACGCCTCTCCGCCATCCGGGTGAGCGGCAAGAGGACCAGGCTGGGATTCAGGGGCCTGCATGCCAACGGCCACGAGTTTCCGGTCAACGCCAGCCTTTCGCGTATTACATTGCGCGGCGAGATGTATCTTGCGGTAACGCTGCACGATACGGCCAGGCACACGCCGGAACGAAAGACGCGGACCATCCGGACCGCCGACCTGCGCAAGCTTGCGGTGTCATCACAGCAGGCGAACGAAGTCGAAAAGAAACGCTTTTCCAAGGAACTGTACGATGACATCGGACAGCGCCTGAGTGTGCTCAAGCTGGACCTCGACTGGCTCGAGCATACCCTGCCAGAAACCGAATCCTCCGTCCCCGAGCGTGTCGCGCAGATGCAAGGCATGCTCGACAAGGTGATCACACTGACCAAAAGCATGGCGTCGACGCTGCGTCCGCCCATGCTGGACGACTTGGGCCTGATGCCCGCAGTGGAGTGGATGGCCGACAGTTTCCGGAAAAAGACCGCGGTCCGGTGCGACGTCGAAGGCATCGGCATGCCGGCCAAACTCGGCGACCCGGTCAAGTCCGCGGTGTTCCGCGTGATACAGGAAGGGCTGCTGAATATCGAGAAGCACGCACACGCAACTCATGTGGACATTGAGTTGGAGCATACGACCGACCGGCTCTATGTGCGGATCGAGGATGACGGAATGGGCATGGAACCGGGAAGCGAGAACAAGCCCGGCTGTTATGGGCTGATTGCGATGCAGGAACGGATATTCGTTTTGGGAGGTACAATAACAATCAATAATAAAAAACCCCAGGGCGTCGCCATACACGCCTCGATCCCGATCGATCCGCTTCCCGCTCACTAGACACCCATATGATTCGAATAGTTATCGCCGACGACCACACCATCATGCGTGAAGGACTGAAGCGAATTCTGGACGGCGCAGATGACATCGAAGTGGTCGGCGAGGCTGTCGACGGATTCGAGGCGCTGGCGCAAGTCCGCAAGGGCGGGTTCGACCTCCTGATGCTCGACCTGTCGATGCCCGGTCGCAGCGGGGTCGAACTGATCCGCCAGATCAAGGATGAAGTGCCCAAGCTGCCGATCCTGGTCCTGACCATGCACGACGAGGAACAGTATGCGGTGCGCGCCATCCGCGCCGGTGCCCGCGGTTACCTGACCAAGGAAAGCGCAGGAACGCAATTGGTCAGTGCCATCAGGAAGGTGGCGGGCGGGCGTCCTTATATCAGCCTGGAAGTAGCCGAACAGCTCGCCATGGACGCAATGCCGTCCAGCGAAGACCTGCCGCACAAGCAGCTGTCGAACCGGGAATTCGAAGTGTTCACCTTGCTGGTCAACGGTAAATCGATCACCGAGATCGCCGACATGCTCCACCTGAGCGCCAAGACCGTCAGCACCCACAAGACGCGTATCCTGCAGAAGATGGGCATGAATTCCCTGGCCGAGATGGTCCAGTATGCGGTACAGCAAAAGCTGCTGAGTCCGCTGAAGAACTAGTTTCCGGTTCTGCCAGTCGTCCCTCTTTCCAGCGCCGGCTCACGGTGCCAGACATCCGGCGCGTCGCGACCCGCCTTACCTCGCTAAATCCCGATACAACCTGTTTCCCGTAGAAACACTGGTTCGGCTTACCTCGCAGGGCGAGTCGCGACGCGCCGGATGTTTAAAAACACGCTGCGTGGCGTCACAACGGACTGCCAAAGACCCGCTTTCCGCGGGTTCGGTTCCCAATCGCGGTAATTATCTACCGAACCACCCGTCGCCCCGCCCGACAGTCAAGTCCGTGTCCTGTCAGATTTTTCCGACGCATCCATGCGGCAATTTCATTGACGCGCATCCAGTATTGCTCAGTAAGTTTTACGGAAGCGTGTAGGAATATTCCTACACGGTGCTGCTGGTTCCTACATTTCAATTCAGCCCCCCCCGATAGTAATTGCGTGTTGTGATTGCGATACTGAGCACTTGAAAAGAGGCATGTTAGGCACGCACCACGCCGCTGATCCGGATCGAAAAGGCAACACGAACAGATCTGACGGCACCACGAACATTGTGACAACGGCAACTTGCCGGGGTTACGGTAACTCACTCAAGCAGCACTTATTAGGAGATGAATATGATATCCACGCAAATGTCTGAAAGCCGGCCAGACGCTCCCACTTCGGCTTTGCACTCATCTTCTTTGGAAGCCGGATGGCAGCGCCAGGGAAAACTGTGGTCAAACCTGAAAGAATTGTGCGAGGTGCTGCGCATACCCGCCGCGGCCGCCAACACCGATGAAGAGTTGCTGTTCCAGCACGTCCAATTCAAAACCGGTCAGCGCATCCATACCATCGGCCAGCCTTTCGACACTTTGTACATCGTCCATTCGGGCTTCCTGAAAACGGTCCTGATCGATGAATTCGGCAACGAACAAGTGCTCAGCTTCCCGATGAAGGGCGACTTGTTCGGCGTGGATGGAATTCACACCAAACGTTACGCCTCGGAAGCTGTTGCGCTTTCCAACTGCGATCTCATCCTGCTGCCTTTCAAGAAGCTTACCGCTCTTGGCCGCGTGCATGTTGAGTTTGAACATGCAATGTACAGTGTCATGAGCCGTGAACTGGTTCGCGAACAGGCCATGGTCAGCATGCTCGGCGCCCTGAGCGCGGAAGCACGTGTAGCCCGCTTCCTGGTGTCGCTGTCCGAGCGCTATGCCGAGATGGGATATTCGAGCAAACTGTTCAACCTGCGCATGACGCGCCATGAAATCGGCAGCTATCTCGGCCTGACGCTGGAAACCGTCAGCCGCACCCTGTCCGCCTTCAATGAAATCGGGCTGATCACTGTCGATCAACGTTCGATCGGCATCAAGGATCCGGAAGCGCTCAAAACCCTGCGCCGCCTGCCACCGTCCAGCTCGCGAGCCAAGCAGGTCGCGTCCAAGAAATCCAAGCAGCTCGCGGAACAGAAGGATCCGCCTGTTTCTGACTGGGGACAGCTCGCAACCGCCTGAACAAACGCCACCAGGCGAACAAGTAACTAAAAGCCCGATCCTGTGACCGGGCTTTTTGCTTTGCGGATACTGTTTATGCGCAGTTTACGATTTCCGCTTGCCGCTCTGACCACCCCTGCGATCGCCGCCGTGGCCGTCGTCATTTCCGCCCGACGAGCGGCTTGAACCGGCTGCATGGCTCAGCGCATCGGCGTTACCGGGGCCGTCAGGGGATTCCCTGGAAAAGACAGCGGCGCTTTCGATCGTCCTGGAGGCTGCGTCCTCGAATGCCGACCTCGTACCCGCCATATTCTTCTGGGCGAGCACCGCCGCTTCCTTGAAAGCGGATTCCCACGCGGAGAACACGCTGGTGACCGGATTGTAGACAGCATCGTTCGCCTGCCGCATGCTGGCCTCCCGCGGCAGCGCGGCACCGGCCGCAGCGGTACTTCCAAGCTGCTCCATATAGTCCTGCAGCGACCTGCTGATGTCGTTTTGCATCTCGGCGAAGACGCGCATTACCTCCTTCTGGTAATTCATCGTCTCGTCCGGACTCCTTGGCATCAACTTCGTTTGCAACAGCGCCGCCGCTGCCTGCGGATCACGCGCCGTCGCCATCGCCTGGACCAGGGTAAGCTGTTGATTGAAGATGCGATGCACCGCATCGAGCACGATCCGGTCGATCTTCTCCGTTCCGGAAAATACGGCGTCCGCGAACCGCCGCGACGCCTCCAGCTG
>JBBWZW010000462.1:0-15629 GCA_039649305.1 Burkholderiales bacterium | reverse complement strand
GCCTTGATGTCGTTCATGAACAACTTATACAGTGCGAGCCCTAAGCTGCTGCCACACCTGCCGGTATTATTCTGGCGTCGCGTCGATGGATTGCCGTCCGATCCGGTACAGCCCTGCAATGCGTTCGATCAGCCAGGCGGTCAGCGCATCGGCGCGTTGTTCCTTCGGTATGATGTCGAGCGCCTTGATGACGCCGCGTCGCAGATCGGCCATGCGACCGAAGCGCGTGATGCCGCCGGTGCACGAGGATCAATATTCGCGTCCAAAAATGAAAAAGGGCTTAGCCGAAGCTAAGCCCTTGATTTTCTTGGTGGCCCGGGGCGGAATCGAACCACCGACACAAGGATTTTCAATCCTCTGCTCTACCGACTGAGCTACCAGGCCAAGGCGCGCAAGTATAGCAAAGTTGCGGAATTATGCAAGACCTCTTTGCAAGCGAACTCAAGCGCAACCGTTATAATGACTTCACCAATGGCTCAACAGTTCCTATATTAGGCTTTCCGCTTCATGGATTTACAAAGCAAAGTTTGCGTTATCGGTAATGGCTCCGTGGGCAAAGCGGCAGCGCTCGGCTTTGCACAAGCCGGCTTGAGTGTTACTTTGCTGACCCCACCCTCAGCAAAGTCCGCTGAAGTATCTGCGCGACTGGCTGCATGGGACGTCCGTGTCTACGCGCTCAATCGTGTCGCCCAAGATTTTCTTTCCTCGCTCAAGGTCTGGGACGCCCTGGATGCGTCGCGCATTGCGCCGGTCGAGGCGATGGACGTCCGGGGCGATGACGAGCAGCGTGCCGGCAAACTGGTTTTCGACGCTTATAGCGCCCGCACCGACGCGCTCGCCTGGATAGTCGAGGACAGCAACCTTAATCTGGCGCTTGATAGCGCATTGAAATTCGCGCCCAACGTGCGCATCATCAGCGGACGTGCGACCAAGTTAAGCACTGACGGCGAGAACTCCACAGTACAACTGGACAGCGCGGATACGGTGACGGCATCGCTGATCGTCGGTGCCGACGGCGGGCAATCCTGGGTACGCGGACAATGCGATATCAATATTGATTACCGGCCCTATGGCCAGCGCGCAATCGTCACCAACTTCGAATGCGAAAAGCCGCACCAGGGTGTCGCCTGCCAATGGTTTACCTCAACCGAAGGCATCGTTGCGCTACTGCCATTGCCAGGAAATCGCGTCTCCCTGGTCTGGTCGGCGCCGGAAGCCCTGGCAGAGACTCTTCTGCGCGAGCCATTGGCGCGGCTGGCCGAGCGTGTTTCCGAACTGTCCGGCCACCGTTTCGGCCATTTGCGCGCGCTTGAGCCGGAGTCGGTCAAGGCACTGCCGTTGGCGTTCATTCGTCCGCACTCGATTACTGCTCCACGCGTAGCCCTGGTAGGCGATGCGGCGCACGTCATCCATCCGCTGGCCGGTCATGGGATGAACCTCGGTTTTGCGGATGTGGCAACGCTTGTGAAAATCGTCGCGGCACGCGAACCGCATCGGGATTGTGGCGACGCGCGAGTCCTCGGACGTTATGCCCGCGCGCGCAAGGAAGACATATTGATGATGCACATCGCGACTGACGGCCTCGAGCGCCTCTTTGCGACGGACTTCGAGCCCCTGCGGATTGCGAGAAATATCGGATTGAACCTGGTGAACAAGTTGCCGTTCATAAAAAGAACATTGATGACGCATGCGTTTGGAAAACCTTCGTGAGTGACGTCGCATTAAATGATTGGAAAACAATGAACATGATCAAGACCCTGGGCGCCGCGGTACTCGCGCTGGCTGCCGCAAGTGCTCCGGCACAGACCAGCAAGGAAGCCGCCATCAAGAAAATGGTCGAGGCCCGGCTGGGTGACGGCGTGAAAGTCGACTCGATCGCGAAAACTCCGTATGCCGGCTTGTACGAGGTACGTATCGGCGGCGACATCGTCTATACCGACGCCAAAGCGGATTTCCTGTTTGTCGGTCGCATACTCGACACCAGGACACAGAAGGATTACACCAGGGCGCGGCTGGAGGATATCAACAAGATCAAGTTTGCCGATCTGCCGTTCGACTCGGCATTGAAGATGGTCAAGGGAAACGGCAAGCGTGTCATCGCCGTATTCGAAGACCCGAATTGCGGCTACTGCAAGCGCTTTCGCCAGACCCTGGGTGACATGGAAAATGTCACGGTCTATACCTTCATGTACAACATCCTGTCAGAGGATTCCGCCGTCAAATCCAAAAACATCTGGTGCTCCCCTGACCGGGCGAAGGCTTGGGACGAGTGGATGTTGAACGGCAAGGCTGCCGCAGCGGCGCCGGCCAACTGCGCGACACCAAACGACAAGATCTTCGAGTTGGGACGGAAAATGAAAATCACCGGGACCCCGACCATCTTCTTCGCCGATGGCACGCGCATACCCGGCGCGGTCGATGCCAAAACGCTCGAAGAGAAGTTCGCTTCCATTAAATAATAACCCTGCCCGTCACGGGCAGGGTACATGGGGCGCATCAGTTCACTGGTGCGCCCCATGTCCTTTCAGTATCCCTTCAAACGCCTTTTTCGCAGCGAACTATAATCGAAGCTTGATTTCCGGAGGCTTCACATGTTCAATGCGATCTTGCTCAACAAGAAGGAAGACGGCGCCACCGATGCTCGCGTCACACAACTCGACGAAGCACAGTTGCCTGCTGACGGCGACGTAACAGTCAGCATCGAATATTCAACCATCAACTACAAGGACGGCCTTGCGATTACCGGCAAGTCACCGGTGGTGCGCAAGTGGCCGATGGTGCCCGGCATCGACGGCGCGGGTCAGGTCATTGCATCGTCGCATCCCGACTGGAAAGCCGGCGACGCCTTCATCCTGAACGGCTGGGGCGTCGGCGAATCGCACATGGGATGCCTGGCGCAACGCGCGAAGCTCAAGGGCGACTGGCTGATTCCCCGGCCGCAGCAAATATCAGCCAGGGACGCGATGGCGATAGGGACGGCGGGCTATACCGCGATGTTGTCTGCAATGGCACTGGAAGAGCAGGGCGTGACCAAGGACAGCGGAGAAATTTTGGTCACCGGCGCTTCCGGTGGCGTTGGCAGCATCGCGATTGCCATCCTGTCCGGTTGGGGCTATCGGGTCGTTGCCTCAACCGGCAAGCCGGCGGAAGCGGATTACCTGAAATCGCTCGGCGCCGCTGAAATCATCGACCGCGCAGAACTCTCGGCTCCTGGCAAGCCGCTGCAGAAGGAACGCTGGGCAGGTGTGATCGATTCAGTCGGCTCGCATACGTTGGCCAACGCGCTCGCCCAGACCCGCTACGGCGGTACGGTCACGGCATGCGGGCTTGCGCAGGGAATGGACCTGCCCGGGTCTGTTGCGCCGTTCATTTTGCGCGGTGTGAGACTCATCGGCGTGGATAGCGTCATGGCGCCTAAAGAAAAACGGCTCGCCGCATGGAAGAAGCTGGCGCAAGATCTCGATGCGGGCAAGCTGGCGCGCATCACCCAGGAAATCAATCTCGCGGAAGTCATAAGCAAAGCCCCCGTCATCGTCGCGGGGAAAGTCCGCGGTCGCCTGGTCGTCAACGTCAATGCCTGACGCAGTGACTAATTCGGGCAACCAATTTGTCGGCATCCTGCTGGCAGCGGGAAAGGGATCGCGTTTCGACCCGACGGGCGCGAAAAACAAACTGCTACAGCCATTGCCTTCAGGCGATATCGTGGTGAGGGCTGCGGCGACAAATCTGCGCGCCGCAGTGCCGACGGTAGTGGCGGTAGTGCGCCCCGGCACAAACGAGCTCGCTTCGCAATTACGCTCGCTTGGTTGTGAAGTAACCGAATGCCCGACAGCCGGACAGGGGATGGCTGAATCGCTGGTGCATGCGTTATCGGTTGCACGTGATGCGGCCGGCTGGGTAGTCGCGCTTGGCGACATGCCATACGTGCAGCCAGCCACGATTACTGCGCTGATTGGCGCAATTGAGGCCGGCGCGGACATCGCAGTACCGACCATTCAAGGACAGCGCGGCAACCCGGTCGCTTTTAGCCCGCGCCACCTGGCGCGCCTCCTGGAATTGCAGGGCGATCAGGGCGCACGCAGCCTGTTGAAGGCATTTCCCGTGGTCGAAGTCCCGGTAGGGGACATCGGCATCGTCCGCGATATTGACGCTGCCGCCGATCTGGCTCGACCGGTTTGAATTTGCAGGCGCTTACGGCTTTGCATGCAATCCCGTTACACTATGTGTTTTCCGCATCGGCTGGCTGCCAACGCGCATCGGCTCCTTTGACTGCATGAACCCCCATTTTTTGAATAAGCGTTTTGTGTATGTGTTGGGCTTCGCCGGCCTGATTCCGTTTGTAATGCTTGCGCTGGCATGCTGGATTGTCCATCCGGATTGGCTCGGCTCGTTCATCAAAGGACAATTGGCCTACGCTGTCTCAGTACTGTCTTTCCTGGGCGGTATTCACTGGGGAGCGGCAATGGCGCTGCGTGAACTGACCGTCGAACAAACCAGGAAAGCACTCGCATGGAGTGTCGCGCCGGCGCTGATCGCCTGGTTCGCGACAATGATGAGCGGCTTCGGCTTTGCGGTACTGATGGCGGGCTTCGTCGCCACCTACCAGGTAGACAAGCGCCTTTTTGCCTGGTATCGCCTGCCCGACTGGTTTCTGCACCTGCGCCTTTACTTGACTTGCGCCGTGGTCGCATCGCTTGCGCTGACCGTCATCGCTGCGAATGCCAGAGGATAAAATGAAAAACGCTATCAACTACACTATCGCTCCCAAGGACCTGGCTGCGCACTTGTTCGCTGTTACGGCCACCGTCGGCTCGCCTGATCCCGAAGGGCAGGTGTTTTCGTTGCCTGCGTGGATACCCGGCAGCTACATGATTCGCGAATTTGCTCGCAACATCGTTCAGATTCGGGCCGAATGCGGTGGTAAAAAGATCGAACTCAAAAAGCTCGACAAACATACATGGCAAGCGGCGAGCTGTGAAGGTCCATTGACCTTGCAATACGAGGTGTATGCATGGGATCTGTCGGTACGCGCAGCGCATCTCGATCAAAGCCACGGCTTCTTTAACGGTACAAGCGTATTCCTGCGCGTCGCCGGACAGGAAAACAGTCCGCATGTCGTAGATATCCGCCGCCCGGATGGCGACGCCTATAAAGCATGGCGCGTTGCCACAGCTTTACCCGAGTTGAAAGCGAAGCGCTATGGCTTCGGCACCTACATCGCCGCCAATTACGACGAGCTGATCGATCATCCGGTCGAAATGGGCACCTTCGAACTGGCGACCTTCAAGGCCCAGGGCGTACCGCATGATGTGGTCATTACCGGCCGTGTGCCGGGCCTCGACATGACGCGGCTGACGACTGACCTGAAAAAGGTTTGCGAAGCGCAAATCGCATTGTTCGAGCCGAAGAGCAAACGGGCGCCGATGAATCGTTATGTGTTCATGACGATGGCGGTGGGCGAAGGCTATGGCGGCCTCGAGCATCGGGCGTCGACGGCGCTGATTTGCTCTCGCGGCGATCTGCCGGTCCAGGGCAAAAAGGAAATGACAGATGGCTATCGCACATACCTGGGCCTGTGCAGTCATGAATATTTTCACACCTGGCATGTCAAGCGCATCAAGCCGGCAGCCTTCGCACCCTACGACTTGCAGGCTGAGTCCTATACCACTTTGCTTTGGCTTTTTGAGGGCTTCACCAGCTATTACGACGACCTGATGCTGGTGCGTAGCGGTTTGATCGATGAAGCGGCCTATTTCAAGTTGGTCGCGAAAACCATCAATGGCGTGTTGCGCGGCAGTGGCCGCACCAAGCAGACGGTTGCCGAGTCCAGCTTTGACGCATGGACCAAGTACTACCGCCAGGATGAAAACTCACCCAATGCGATCGTCAGCTATTACACAAAAGGCTCGCTCGTCGCATTGGCGCTCGACCTGACCATACGTCAGGAGACCAGGGAAAAAAGATCGCTGGACGATGTGATGCGCGCGCTATGGCAGCGCTGTGGACGCGATTTTTATGTGAGCGGCGGTGACGGCGGAACGGGTGTCACCGAGGCGCAAGTCGAAGCAATCTTCGACGAAGTGACCGGGCTGAAGCTAAAGCGCTTCTTCGACCGCTATGTGCGTGGCACCGATGATCTTCCTTTCGCGCGACTGCTTGCGCCTATGGGCGTGACTCTGGCAGACGACCGCAAGAATGCCAAGCCCAGCTTGAATATCCGTACTACGCGCGACGGTAATGATTGCAAAGTGGCGAGTGTTTATGAGGGCGGAGCGGCGCATCAGGCCGGCGTTTCAGCGGGCGATATATTGATTGCGGTCGATGGATTACGGGTGTCCGCCACGAACCTGGACTCGCTTCTGGCGCGTTACCGGATCGGTGATGCGGTAGCGTTGCACGTGTTCCGGCGCGATGAACTCATGTCATTCGCCGGTACCTTCGCGGCCGATGACATTCCGCAAGTGACAATGACGCCGCAGGCGAAACCGGCCACCGCCGCCCGTATGCGGGCAGCATGGCTCGGATGAGGTCAGCCGAATAGACGGGCTAATTCGCCGCCCGGATCGGGCGCGCGCATGAATGCTTCGCCGACGAGGAAGGCGTGCACGTCCGCGTCGCGCAACCGTTGCACATCGTCGGGATTCAGGATGCCGGATTCGGTAATGACCAGCTTCTCTGGCGGGATGCGCGGCAACAAGTCGATGGTGGTTTGCAGCGATGTTTCGAAGGTACGCAGGTTGCGGTTATTAATGCCCATCATCGCGGTCTTCAGGCTCAATGCGGCAGTCAGTTCCGCCTCATCATGCACCTCAACCAGTACACCCATGCCGAGATCATGCGCGCAGGCTTCCAGCTCCACCATCAAGCCGTGATCGAGCGCGGCAACGATCAGCAGGATGCAATCGGCGCCCCATGAACGCGCTTCGTACACCTGGTACGGATCGACCATGAAATCCTTGCGCAACACCGGAATGGAGCAGGCCGAGCGCGCCTGCTTCAAATATTCAGGCGAGCCCTGGAAGAACTGCACATCAGTCAGCACCGACAGGCATGCCGCTCCATGCGCCGCATAAGTCTGTGCAATCTGCGCCGGCTGAAAATCCGCACGCAAAATACCTTTGGATGGCGAAGCCTTCTTCACTTCGGCAATCACGCCGGCATGTCCGGCAGAGATTTTTGTCCGCAACCCGGCCTCGAATCCGCGCACACTTTGCTTCGCTTCCTGATTGCTTTCAACTTCGCGTCGCAGGCTGGCGAGATCGCGGTACTTTTTTGCAGCGGTGACCTCGTCTGCTTTTACGGCGAGGATTTTATTCAGGATATCGGACATGATCGATCAGGCTCCGCCGCCCAGCTGTTGCGTAACCTGCACGAATTGCTCAAGCTTGGCGCGGGCCGCCCCCGACGCCAGCACTTCGCGCGCTTTCGTTAAGCCGTCGCCGATAGTTGTCGCTATACCTGCGGCATACAGCGCAGTGCCCGCATTCAGCACAACGATGTCACGCACCGGACCCGGAGTGTCATTCAGCGCCTCCAGGATTTTCTCCTTCGATTCCGCTGAACTCGCCACTTTCAGATTGCGGCTTGCCACCATTTGCAGGCCGAAGTCTTCCGGGTGGATTTCATACTCGCGGATTTCGCCGTCGATCAGCTCGCCTACTATGGTAGCTGCGCCGAGCGACACTTCATCCATGTTATCGCGACCCCACACGACCAGCGCGTGCTTCGCGCCGAGGCGCTGCAATACGCGCACCATGATACCGACCAGGTCCGGATGAAACACTCCCATCAAGACATTAGGCGCTCCGGCCGGATTGGTCAGCGGACCGAGGATATTGAAAATCGTCCGCACGCCCAGTTCCTTGCGCACCGGCGCCGCATGCTTCATCGCCGCGTGGTGGTTGGGGGCGAACATAAAGCCGATGCCGGTCTTGGCGATCGATTGCGCGACTTGTTCCGGTTTCAGATTGATATTGACGCCGAACGATTCGAGCACATCGGCGCTGCCCGACGACGACGACACGCTGCGACCGCCGTGCTTTGCAATGCGGGCACCGGCCGCCGCTGCCACGAACATCGACGCGGTCGAGATATTGAAAGTGGATGCGCCATCGCCCCCGGTGCCGACGATATCGAGCAGGTTGCTGGTGTCGGCCATCGGCACCTTCGTCGCAAATTCGCGCATTACCTGCGCTGCCGCGGTGATTTCACCGATGGTTTCTTTCTTGACGCGCAGTCCTATGGTCAGGGCTGCAATCATCACCGGCGACATTTCCCCGCCCATGATTTTGCGGAACAGCGACAGCATCTCATCGTGGAAGATTTCCCGGTGTTCGATGCAGCGCAATAAGGCTTCTTGTTGAGTGATCGGCATAGTGAGTCCCGTATGAATTTGGCGGCGCCTCAGCGAGCCAGGAAATTTTTCAACAGCGCGTGGCCGTGTTCGGAAAGGATCGATTCAGGATGGAATTGCACTCCCTCCACCTTGAGCTCCTTATGCCGCACGCCCATGATTTCGCCGTCATCGGTCCATGCCGTGACCTCGAGGCAATCCGGCAGAGAATCTCTTTCGATCGCCAGCGAGTGATAGCGAATAACTGTGTAAGGGCTAGGCAGGTCCTTGAATACCCCAACTCCGGTATGTGCGATCAGCGACGTTTTGCCATGCATGACTTGCTTAGCGCGCACAACTTTACCGCCGAATGCCGCGCCGATGCTCTGATGGCCGAGACACACACCGAGAATAGGAATCTCTGCGCCAAAACGCTGCAACACCGGCACTGATACGCCTGCTTCATGCGGCGTGCATGGTCCTGGCGAAATGCAGATGCGGTCCGGCTTCATCGCCGCGATTTCGTCGAGCGTGATTTCATCGTTACGAAAGGTACGCACGTCTTCACCCAGTTCGCCAAAATACTGGACCAGGTTATAGGTGAAGGAATCGTAGTTGTCGATCATCAGTAACATCTCAAATCTCTCCATCCAGGCCGTCTTGCACTTGCTCCGCCGCCCGCAATACCGCGCGCGCCTTGTTCTCCGTTTCCTGCCATTCCATTTCGGGAACGGAGTCGGCCACCACACCGGCCGCGGCCTGCACATACAGCATGCCGTCCTTGATGACGCCGGTGCGAATTGCAATCGCGAGATCCATCTCGCCGCCAAAAGAAAGGTAACCGCAGGCGCCGCCGTATATGCCGCGCTTCACCGGTTCGAGTTCATCGATGATTTCCATGGCGCGCACTTTGGGCGCACCCGACAAGGTGCCGGCGGGGAAGGTCGCCTTCAGCACGTCAAGATTCGACAAATCCGGCTTGAGCGTTCCCTCCACATTGGAGACGATATGCTGCACATGCGAATATTTTTCAATCACCAGCTTGTCCGTCACCTTGACAGTGCCGGTGGCGGCAATGCGGCCGATGTCGTTGCGTGCAAGGTCGATCAGCATCACGTGCTCGGCGATTTCTTTCGGGTCGGCCAGTAATTCTTTCGCAAGTTGTGCGTCGCTTTCGGGCGTCGAACCGCGCGGGCGGGTTCCGGCCAGCGGGCGTATGGTCACTTTCTTGTTACCGTCGCTGATAGCTTCATTACGCACCAGGATCTCCGGCGACGATCCTACAATTTGCATGTCACCGAAGTTATAGAAATACATGTACGGCGACGGATTCAGCGAGCGTAGCGCGCGATACAGGGTGAGCGGCGAATCGACGTAAGGCTTCCTGATGCGCTGACCGATCTGGACCTGCATCAGGTCGCCGGCCATGATGTATTCCTTGGCTTGCCCCACCGCCTTCAGGTAGTCTTCCTTGGCAAATTCGCGGATCGACTCGGTACGTACCGATGCTGACGTTACCGGCACGTCGACCGCCCGCCGCAACATCGCGCGCAGGTCTTTCAGGCGCTGGCGTCCTTTCGAAAACGCTTCCGGATGCGCCGGATCGACATAGACGATCAGGTACAGTTTGCCGGACAGGTTGTCGATTACGGCAAGTTCTTCCGTGACCAGCAACTGGATTTCCGGCAGGCCGAGATCGTCTTTCGGTGCCGAGTGCGCAAGCCGCTTTTCGATGTGGCGGACTGCGTCATAGCCGAAATATCCCGCGAGGCCACCGCAAAAGCGGGGCATGCCTGGACGCAGCGCGACCTTGTAACGGGATTGGAATTCCGCGATGAAATCGAGCGGATTGCCTTCTGCGGTTTCAATTATTGCGCCGTTCTTCAGCACCTCGATTCTGGTGCCGAAGCTGCGCATGAGCGTTGATGCGGGCAATCCGATGAATGAGTAACGGCCGAAGCGTTCGCCACCGACAACGGATTCGAGCAGGAAGGTGTTCCTGCCCGCATTCTGTGTCTGCGCCAGCTTCAGGTACAAAGTAAGCGGCGTTTCAAGGTCGGCGAAAGCCTCCGCGATCAGCGGAATACGGTTGTAGCCTTGCGCGGCCAGCGATTTGAATTCGAGTTCAGTCATGTTTCTCTCCGGGCGCTATTGTAGAACGAGCGGCAATAGCGGGGGATTGTTTTAAAAAACGTTGCCGACCGGGCAAGGCCGGTCAGCGGCGAATCGGGGTTATTGAGCCCAGGATTGCCAGCGTCGCCATAGCCAAGCCTCATACAGGCCTAGCGATGTCACGTCACGTTTTTTGTCGAGAAACATTGTCGTTGCGTTTTATGCAGAAATTAGATGGGCTGCTTCGAGCAGCGTTGAAACTATACCATCCGAATCGACTTCCTGTATAGATTGGCCATGATTGTAACCATAAGGCACATTGAGCACCCTGCAACCAGCGGCGCGTGCAGCCTGCGCGTCGTTGGATGAATCACCGATGGCGACTACCTGCTGCGGCCTCAGATTAAAACCCTCACACACCTTCAGCAAAGGATATGGGTCCGGTTTTTTCTTCGGTAGCGAATCGCCGCCATACACCACTTCGAAGAACGCATGCAGGCCAGTCTTTTCAAGTAGCGGCGCGGCGAACGCAATCGGTTTGTTAGTCACGCAGGCCAGCCGCAATCCTTTGGCCTGCATAGCCTGCAGCCCTTCCCGAACACCCGGATATATCGTCACATAGTCGCCGTTGATGGCAAGGTAGTGCTTCTGGTAGGACGACAGCGCCTCTTCAAAGCGGTCCTCAACCTGGTCGGGCGCGAAATCGACAGCGAGCACGCGTCGCATCAGGTTTTCGGACCCCTTGCCAACGAAATGTGTAATGGTCTCGATATCTAGCGGCGCAAGCCTCAAATCCGCGCGCATCCGATTTACGGCAACGTGAAAGTCCGGCGCAGTGTGCAGCAAGGTACCGTCGAGATCTATGATGGCGGCACGAATGCCGCTCAGTCGGACGCGCTCGGGTGTGTTCACAGCTGCGCCAGCCTGCTGCGCATGCCGTCGATGACAGCCTTATAGTCCGGCTTGCCGAAAATTGCAGAGCCTGCCACAAACGTGTCTGCGCCGGCACGCGCTGCTTCGGCGATATTCTCTACCTTGATGCCGCCATCGACTTCCAGCATGATGTCGCGGCCGGATTCATCGATACGTTTGCGTACCTCGGCGATCTTAGTCAGAGCCTGAGGAATGAACGACTGGCCGCCGAAGCCCGGATTGACCGACATGATCAGGACGATGTCGAGCTTGTCCATCACATGATCCAGATGGTGCAAGGGTGTCGCGGGATTGAACACCAGCCCCGCCTTGCAGCCGTTATCGCGGATCAGTTGCAGCGTGCGGTCGATGTGCTCGGATGCCTCCGGATGGAATGTAATGATGTTCGCGCCGGCCTTGGCAAAGTCGGGAATGATGCGATCGACCGGTTTAACCATCAGGTGTACATCGATAGGCACCTGCACATGAGGCCGGATCGCTTCACACACCAGAGGCCCGATTGTCAGATTGGGAACATAATGATTATCCATTACGTCGAAATGAATAATGTCGGCGCCGGCGCTTACGACGTTGCGGACTTCTTCGCCCAGTCGGGCGAAGTCGGCGGAAAGGATACTGGGGGCGATGCGATAGGTTGGCATGACGAGTCGCTATAAAAAAGATCCGCTATTTTACCCCTCAGCTGACGGCAAGGCCTTGCACCGATGTAAGATCTCGGATGCAAATGGCTTAATAGCACGACTCGCGTGGAAAGAAAAACAAGGAATACTACATGGCTGCATACGAATTTACGGTGACTGTTAAAACGCAATATCTGGCGGACCAATCCGATCCCGACCGTTCCAGTTACGTATTCGCCTATACCATCACAATTAAGAATACCGGGCAGATCCCCGCGCAATTGATTTCACGGCACTGGGTCATTGTCGACGCCAACAATAAAGTCGAGGAAGTGCGCGGACTGGGCGTGGTCGGGCATCAACCGTTGCTGCGGCCGGGCGAACAATTTGAATACACCAGCGGCACGGCAATCCGTACGCCGCACGGTTCGATGTCAGGGAAATATTTCTGCGTCGCCGAGGACGGCGAGCAATTCGAAGCATCAGTACCGGAATTCGTATTGACGCTGCCGCGCACGCTGCACTGAGATTAAAGTTGCGCGTCGTCCTTCGGCGGCAATGGTTTTGGTTTGGATTGCTGAGTCGGTTTTTTGCCGGAAAACGCGGTCCACCACACAATGAATACAAGCAAAAACAGTGCTACACCCGCTTCAAGCATTAACAGCCACATATCGATCACCTTCAATGTCATTTATACGCACAAGTTTACTCGTATCCGCACTCTTCGTCGCATTCGGTATCACCGCCTGCACCACAGTCCCGCCGGAACAGGCGCCGAAAGCGGCGCCGGCACCGACATCGGCGGCTAAGCCTGTCGAACAGCCCAAGGAAGTATTAAGGCCGGTCGCGTTCACTGCATTGACCGGCTGGGACAAAGACGATCTGCGCCAGGCGTGGCCGGCATTTATGTCGTCTTGCGAGGTCTTGGTCAGGAGGCCGGATTGGAAGGAGCCCTGCACAATTGCGCGGGACGTCAATGTCACCAATGAAAAGGCGGTGCGGCTGTTCTTCGAATCGTTCTTTGTACCGCACCAGGTCTTCAATCCGGATGGATCGGAATCGGGCCTCGTCACCGGATACTATGAGCCGCTCCTGCGGGGCGCGCGCAAGCGTGGGGGGCCGTATCAGACACCGCTGTATCGTGCCCCGGACGACCTGCTGACGATTGACCTTGCGAGCGTATATCCGGAACTGAAAGGCATGCGCCTGCGCGGGCGCCTGGCCGGCAACAAGGTGCTTCCTTATCCGACGCGCTCCGAAATGACCGAGGCGAATACGCTGGCAGGGAAGGAACTGTTTTGGGTCGACGATCCGATCGAAGCTTTTTTCCTGCAGGTCCAGGGGTCCGGCAGAGTGCAGTTGAGCGACACCAGAGAAACCGTACGAGTCGCCTATGCGGACCAAAACGGACATCCCTACAAATCGATCGGTCGGTACCTCGTCGACAAGGGCGAAATGACGATGGACCAGGCTTCCGCGCAAAGCATCAAGGCGTGGTTCGCCAATAATCCTGCGCGCCAGCAGGAATTGCTGAATGCGAACCCAAGCTACGTCTTCTTCAGGGAAGAAAAGCTGACGGATCCTAACAAGGGCCCGAAAGGTTCGCTTGGCGTCCCGCTGACACCACAACGCTCGATCGCGGTCGACATCCAGTTTGTGCCGCTAGGCGTACCGGTATTTCTTTCGACTACCCAGCCTAACAAGGACACGCCCTTGCAGCGTTTGATGATGGCGCAAGATACGGGCGGTGCAATCAAGAACGCAGTGCGTGCGGATTTCTTTTGGGGATTCGGTCCGGAGGCGGGCGAAAAAGCGGGAAAGATGAAGCAGCGTGGAATGATGTGGGTGCTGTTGCCAAAATTGACGTCAGGAGCGGTGCCTCGTCGTTAGCCTGTCATGCTGCGCACGAGTCTCGTTTCGTGCGCAGCGGGTAATTCGGGGTCAGGGGGACAGGGCATATGGAGCGTCGGTCTGCATGTTGCTGTAGGCTCCAGGCGACATTGTTTCCGCCTTTGCCACTTGCATCGCGAGCGCCAAGGCTTCATCCATGGTGGCAATATGGAAAGCGAACCACTGCGGCAGCAGGTTTTCCACAGCTTCCCGCCCCAGCTTGATGTCGCCGCTTGATACCCTTGCATGAATGGCATGCAGCCCGCCTAACACTCTTGCGTGCTGCTCCTGATGTACCCTGAAGGCGGGGAAGTCAATATCATCCATCCATTGTTCTTCCATGCGAAACGCCAATTCCAGCTGCGAGACGAAAGCCTCAAAGCCGGCGCGGAACTCGTGATCGGCGGCAGCTGCCAATCGGTCCAGCGCCGCAGTCAAATTGCGGTGCAACTCATCCATTTCTGGAACTCCGGACAACCATGTTGTTTCTTGCATAATGCGCGCCTCCTGGGCAGATGACAACGACTTCACGGAGAGAAGAGGATACGAAGCATTCGATTCATCATGTATCGCATGCTTGTGAGGTCTTCTGCTTATGTAACTAACGGGATGTCCTGACAGTTGATCTCTTGGACGCGGGATAAAGAGACCGCTTGAGATCCTTATAGCAGCGGCTCCTTGCCCAGAGCAGGACAAGAATAGTTGTGCTATTGCTCCAGCATAGTACCGGTTTGATTCCTGTCAAGTTTCGGCCAGAGTATCAATTGCTATTGAATTCGTCATCTCATTGGCGCTTGGTCGAATAGTAATGCAATACCGATAACGTTTCTTCCCGCGCTTACGAGTCACCAGGTTTGTGTGAAGAAGTGGCGCTGGCTACGATGTCTCTGCATTCTGGTGGCGCTATACAATCGAAGCATTCTTTTCATTTACCCAGGAGTCCTCCTAGATGAGCTACGACACTATTCTGACCGAGGTTCACGGAAAGGTCGGCCTGATCAGGCTGAATCGCCCGAAGGCCATGAACGCGCTGAATGACCAGTTGATGGACGAGCTGGGCGATGCGTTATTGAAGTTTGATGCCGATCATGACATCGGGTGCATCGTTGTCACCGGGAGCGAAAAAGCGTTTGCCGCCGGCGCCGATATCAGTGCGATGGCTAAATATACGTACATGGACGTATATAAAGGCGAATACATCACGCGTAACTGGGAGCACCTCCGGCACGTACGCAAACCCGTGATTGCCGCAGTAGCCGGCTACGCCCTCGGCGGCGGATGTGAAGTCGCGATGATGTGCGACTTCATTATTGCTGCAGACACGGCGAAATTCGGCCAGCCCGAAATCAGGATCGGCACTATGCCGGGAGCGGGCGGTACTCAACGGCTCGCCCGTGCCGTCTCCAAAGCGAAGGCAATGGACATGTGTCTCACAGCCCGCATGATGGATGCGGCCGAGGCCGAGCGGTCAGGACTCGTGTCGCGCGTAGTCCCGGCGGATAAACTCATGGACGAAGCGCTTGCCGCTGCGGCAACCATTTCCGAAATGTCACTGCCGGTTGCGATGATGATCAAGGAATCCATTAACCGCGCATATGAAACCACCTTGTCGGAAGGCGTCCTGTTCGAACGTCGGATGTTCCATGGAACTTTCGGGACTCAGGACCAGAAAGAAGGTATGGCCGCATTTATGGAAAAGCGCTTGCCAAGGTTCAAGAACGGTTGATATAGTGCGCCTCCCT
>JBBWZW010000457.1:0-14489 GCA_039649305.1 Burkholderiales bacterium | reverse complement strand
ATTCAATACCCTGAAGGCGAACTCGCGCGCCTCGTATTCCATGAGTTGGCACATCAAGTCGCCTATGCGCCTGGCGATTCGCGCTTCAACGAATCGTTCGCCGTCGCGGTCGAAGAAGCGGGCATCGAGCGCTGGATGTCGAAGCATGGCGATGAAAAAATGCGCAAGGCTTACACCGAATACGAAGGTCGCAAGCAAGATTTCCTCGCGCTGTTGCTGAAGACCCGCAAGGCGCTGGAGGCGAACTATGAGCGGGACGCCAACGACAGTGAGAAGAGAAAGCAGAAGGAGCTGATATTCCAGGATCTGCAGGCCGAGTACCAGATTCTGAAAGCCTCCTGGGGTGGGTACACCGGCTACGATCGCTGGTTCGCTGAGCCGCTATCGAACGCGCATCTTTCAGCGATTGCGACATACCATGATTTCGTACCGGGATTTCGCGCGCTGCTGTTGCAAGAAAAAACCTTTGGCCAGTTTTATGGAGCGGTGCGAAAGCTTGCATCGCTCGACAAGTCGGAGCGGCGGCTGCGCCTGACCAAAATTGCACATTCCGATCCGGTCGCGGGAAGTGAGACATCGGCGACCGTAACGCGCTGAAGCTTGCGCGATTTACCAGTTCTTTCAAAAGCAGGCCTTCGCGCCTGCTTTTTTCATTTCGATCCGCCGTGGAGTGCAAGTGCGATGTTGCATTGCAATATACACTGCCATTCAGAGTTTCCCCGGATATAGTGCAAACTACTTGCACGTGAACGCTGCGCCCGATAGCATCTGGAGTTGAAAAAAAGAATCGACCGTTCGATTTTCGGTGCCGGACGATCGGAATAATCCATAACAATCAAACAGAAACATGAGGAAGACGATGGAAAAAATCTGGCTCAAATCGTATCCCGAGGGCGTACCGGCGGAAATCGATTACACGCAATACCGATCATTGGTTCACCTGATGGAAGAAGCGTTCCGTAAGTACGCATCGCGCAATGCGTATGTGTGCATGGACAAGTTTCTGACCTATGCGCAGGTGGACGAATATTCGAAGAAGCTGGGCGCGTGGCTACAGGGCAGGGGGCTGAAAAAAGGGGCGCGGGTCGCGATCATGATGCCGAACGTGCTGCAGTATCCGATTGCCATTGCGGGGATCCTGCGTGCAGGTTATACGGTAGTCAACGTGAATCCGCTGTACACGGCGCGCGAGTTGGAGCACCAGCTCAAGGACTCCGGCGCCGAAGCGATCATCATCCTCGAAAACTTCGCCACTACGCTGGAGCAGGTGATCGCCAAAACCAATGTCAGACACATCGTCGTTGCCAGCATGGGGGAGATGCTGGGCGGCCTCAAAGGCGTGATCGTCAACTTCGTCGTGCGCAATGTGAAGAAGATGGTCCCCGCGTTCCAGCTTCCGAATGCGGTGCGCTTCAAGAAAGCGCTGGCGGACGGGGCGGGCATGAGCCTGAAGCCGGTCGAACTGGGACAGGACGATGTCGCGTTCCTGCAGTACACCGGCGGCACCACCGGCATATCCAAGGGCGCAACGCTCAGCCATCGCAACGTGATTGCCAACGTGCTGCAAAACGAAGCCTGGGCGCAGCCCGTGCTGCAGAAGGAGCCGAAGGTCGAGGCATTGACCATCGTCTGCGCGCTGCCGCTTTACCATATCTTCGCACTGACCGCCTGCTGCCTGTTCGGCACCCGTATGGGCGCGATGAACATCCTCATCCCCAACCCGCGCGATATCGGAGGCTTCATCAAGGAGCTGGCGAAGTACAAGTTCAACATGCTGCCGGCTGTGAACACGCTATACAACGGCTTGTTGAACCATCCGGATTTCGCCAAACTCGATTTCTCCGGGCTCAAGGTGTGCAACGGCGGCGGCATGGCGGTGCAGAAGGCAGTGAATGACAAATGGCTTAAGGTGACCGGCCACCCGATCGTGGAAGGCTACGGCTTGTCTGAAACCTCACCGGTGGCAACGGCGAATCCGCCCGGTCGCGACGAATTCACCGGCTCTATCGGCCTGCCGATTCCTTCTACCGATATCGCTATTCTGGATGACGCCGGCAACGAGGTTCCGCTCGGCCAGCCGGGCGAGATTGCCATACGCGGACCGCAGGTAATGGCTGGCTACTGGAACCGCCCGGATGAAACTGCGAAAGTCATGACACCTGACGGCTTCTTCAAATCGGGCGACATCGGTGTGATGGACGAGCATGGCTACGTCAAGATCGTCGACCGCAAAAAAGACATGGTGCTGGTATCGGGCTTCAATGTGTATCCCAACGAAATTGAAGGCGTGGTTGCCATGCATCCCGGCGTGCTCGAAGTCGCCTGTATCGGTGTGCCGGACGCCAACTCTGGTGAAGTGGTCAAGCTGTTCGTGGTGCGCAAGGATCCGTCGTTGACGGTCGAACAGTTGATGGACTACTGCAAGGAACAGTTCACCGGCTACAAGCGGCCAAAATACATCGAGTTCCGCGACGAACTGCCCAAGACCAACGTGGGCAAGATCCTGCGGCGTGAACTGCGGGATGAGAAAAAGGCGGCGTGACGCTGTTCACTCCTGATTGAAAAACCGCCTGCATGTCAGGCGGTTTTTTTATGAGGTTCCCACCGCTCCGGCGCGGCCGTCTTCGACTATAAAACTCGCAAGCGTCGACAAGCCTGAGTCTTCCCGTCGTACATCATCCAGTGCCCGGAAATGTGCGGTGGTCCGTGCCGGCGTCACTTCCATGATCACGAAGCCACGCCGATCGCTGCGTCCATATTTGATATGCGGGTTCTGCGCGACGTATCGATCGGTTCGCGCCTGTCCTGGAGAGCTGGATGTGATCGACGTGCCGCAGAACTCCGTCGCAATGACCGGGTTTTCCACAGAGGTCCCCCGGTTGAAATCCTGCTTCAGGTCCGCCGCGTAAAAGGTGTGTACATCACCCGATATCACAATCGGGTTAGCGGGACGGTGTTCGACCAGGCTTTCGAAAAGGCGTTTGCGCGCCGCCGGATAGCCATCCCAGCCGTCCGTCCAGAAGCGTACGTCATCCGACCCTGCAATCGGCAACTGACTGTTTTGCGCCATCAGTGTCTGCTGCGCCAGGATGTTCCATTTTGCCTCCGACGAGGAAAATCCGTTTGCCAGCCACGTCTCCTGCTGCTTGCCGAGTAGCGAGCGTCCCGATTCGAGCCGTTCTGTACAACCTGACGTAACCGAGTTCGAGCCACCGCGTCCCGCCCTCGGGCAGGCCTGATAGGAACGATATTGACGGTTGTCGAGGACGTGAAACCGCGCCAGCTTTCCCCAATCGTAGCGGTCGTATATGCGCAGATGCGCATAGCGGTTGGCGCCGTCGGGCAATGCCGGCAAGCGTATCGGCATATGTTCGTAAAACGCCTGGTAAGCGGCTGCGCGGCGCGCCAGAAAATTTGTATCCAGCCGTTCATCGCGATCGTTGCCGTAATCGTTCGCGACCTCATGGTCGTCCCAGGTCACAATCCATGGCGCGACTTGGTGCGCAGCCTGTAAATGCGGATCGGATTTGTACTGCGCATAACGCGAGCGGTATTCGTTCAGCGTGACGCTTTCGTTACTGCGGTTGCGGGGAGAGCCTGGGTGCGCAAGGTCATATTCGCCCCATTCGTAAATGTAGTCACCGAGAAATGCAATCAGGTCAGGCGCCGCCGCCGCAATATGGCGGTGCGCAGCATAGTGTCCAAATTCCCAGTGTTGGCAAGACGCGAATGCAAAGTGCAGCAATGACGGCATTGCGTCCGCTGCCGGCGCGGTGCGCGTGCGTCCCACCGGGCTGACGGCGTCGCCCACGATGAAACGGTACCAGTACCAGCGGTCGGGGCGCAATCCGGTAACGTCCACATGCACGCTGTGTGCCAACTCGGGCATCGCGGTGGCCTTCCCCTTTGCCGCTATGCGTTTGAATGCGTCGTCCTCCGCGATCTCCCATCCCACCGCCATCGGCGTAGGCTCGACGGATTGCGGGTCGATCGGGTCCGGCAGAATCCGCGTCCACAAAACGACGCTGGTTGGCCGCGGAGAGCCCGACGCAACGCCGAGGCTGAATGGATACGATTTAATGCGCGCGCGCACGGTCGCGGGAAGCGTCGTTGCGAGCGATGCCAATGACAGCAGACGCGCGGAGTGGACCAGAAACATTCTGCGCTCAGGTTGCATCAGGCGCCTCTATACCTTTGACGACAAAAGGTAGGCACTACGCGCCGCCCGCAGCTTCGCCGGTGAGCGCGGACAGCGGTGGGATCGGACGAGGTTTGCGATTGCCATCGGTGGCCACGTAGGTCAGTGTCGCTTCCGTTACCTTGACGGTTTCCGCTTGCAATCGGTTGCGTTCGGCAAAGACCTCGACATTGACGGTAATCGAGGTGTTGCCGACTTTCACAACCTCCGCATAAAACGACAACAGGTCGCCGACGAACACCGGATGTTTGAAGAGAAAGGAATTGACTGCGACCGTCGCCACGCGGCCGTTGGCGCGGCGTGTCGCCGGCAGTGAACCTGCTATATCGACTTGTGCCATGATCCAGCCGCCAAATACGTCGCCATGCACGTTGGCGTCGGCCGGCATCGGCATTACCCGCAACTCCGGCATTTTTCCTGCCGGGAGGCATGTCTGATTATTACTTGTCATCTTGCTTTCTCCTGCATGGTGATCGCTACCAATCAATATTGAGTAACGCGCTAAGCTACAATCGTTAAAGTTGAAGCATAAACGATCCTGAACCAATTCCTTTCCCGCCATGCGACGCCATCCCGTTTCTTCCCCCGAACCCGCTGCAAATCAAGGCACGCGCAACGACTGGGCAACATTAAAGACGCTTCTTCCCTATTTGTGGGCCTACAAGTGGCGAGTGCTGCTGGCCCTCATCTTCCTGATCGGCGCCAAGGTCGCCAATGTCGGCGTTCCGCTGGTCCTGAAGCAACTGGTCGATCGGATGACGCTCAGCCCGGACAATCCGCAGACGTTGCTCGTGTTGCCGATCGGTATATTGATCGCGTATGGCGCGCTGCGCTTCTTCACTACATTGTTCACCGAGTTGCGTGAATTCGTGTTCGCCAAGGTTACGCAAAGCGCGGTGCGCACCATCGCATTGCAAGTGTTTCGCCACCTCCATGCACTGTCGTTGCGCTTTCACCTGAATCGCCAGACTGGCGGCATGACGCGCGATATCGAACGCGGGACTCGTGGTATCTCGTCGCTGGTGTCGTACACGCTGTACAGCATCCTGCCGACTCTGGTTGAGATCACGCTGGTAATCGGCTACCTGGTATGGAATTACGATATCTGGTTCGCGGTGATCACCTTTGGCGCGCTGGTTATATATATCGCGTACACCGTGATCGTGACAGAGTGGCGAACGCATTTCCGCCGCACCATGAATGACCTCGATTCCAAGGCCAACATCAAGGCAATCGACTCACTCATCAACTACGAGACGGTCAAGTACTTCGGCAATGAAGACTATGAAGCGCGGCGCTATGATCGTAGCCTCGAAAGCTGGGAAAGCGCAGCAGTAAAGTCGCAGACTTCGCTGTCGCTCTTGAATAGCGGCCAGTCGCTGATCATTGCTGTTGCGGTTACCCTTATTCTGTGGCGCGCGACGCAAGGTGTCATCGACGGCACGATGACGCTAGGCGACCTGGTGCTGGTTAACGCCTTCATGATCCAGTTGTACATCCCGCTGAATTTCCTTGGCGTGATTTACCGCGAAATCAAGCAAAGCCTGGCCGACACCGACCGCCTGTTTACATTGCTCGACCAGCATCGCGAAGTCGCCGACGCGCCGCACGCGCGGCCTTTGGCAGTGCGTGGCGCCGAGGTCAGCTTTTCACGTGTCGATTTCAGCTATGAATCGAAACGGCAAATCCTGTTTGACGTCGATTTCAAAATCCCGGCCGGCGGCACCACCGCGGTGGTGGGGCACAGCGGCTCCGGAAAATCAACGCTGTCGCGGCTGCTGTTTCGCTTTTACGATATCAACAACGGCAGCATCACGATAGACGGCCAGGATTTGCGCGACGTCACCCAGGCATCGTTGCGCGCTGCGATTGGCATCGTTCCGCAGGATACGGTGCTGTTCAATGACACGATTGAATACAACATCGCCTACGGCAAGCCGGGCGCCAGCAAGGATGAAATCATCGCCGCGGCGAAGTCCGCTTATATCCATGACTTCATCGAAACCCTGCCCGACGGCTATGCGACCATGGTTGGTGAGCGCGGCCTGAAGCTCTCCGGCGGCGAAAAGCAGCGTGTCGCGATTGCGAGAACGCTGTTAAAGAATCCGGCGATCCTGATTTTTGACGAGGCTACCTCGGCTCTCGACTCGAAGGCCGAGCAGGCGATCCAGGCGCAATTGAAAGAGATTGCGAAAGATCGCACTACGCTGGTCATCGCACATCGTCTGTCGACGATCGCCGACGCGGCGCAAATCCTGGTGCTCGACCATGGACGCATTATCGAGCGCGGCACCCACTTGCAGTTGCTTGTGGCCCAGGGCGCCTATGCCCAGATGTGGGCCAGGCAGCAGGCGCACAAGGACGACATCGATGCTTCGCCGCCGGCCGGCGAGCCAGGTGCGGAGCAGGAGATAGCGTAGACGGTCGGACGATTTCCGGAAAGCGGTTTTGCGTCCGGCCCGGAAGCCATCTACCATAGCGATATGGAAACCAAATGGTTGGAAGATTTCATTTCACTGGCGGAGACCCGCAGCTTCAGCCGCTCGGCTGAGCTGCGCCATGTTACTCAGCCGGCATTCTCCCGCAGAATCCAGTCGCTGGAGGCTTGGCTAGGCGCCGACCTGATCGACCGCACTTCGTATCCGACCAGGCTCACGCCTGCGGGTGAAGTGTTCTATGAGCAGGCCATGGAGATGCTCGGCCAGATCAACAATGCCCGGGCGCTGCTGCGGGGTAAACGGCCCACCGGACAAACGACCGTCGACTTCGCTGTGCCGCATACGCTGTCGTTGACCTTCATGCCGAAATGGATGACCGCGCTTGAAGCCGACTTCGGCAGGATCAACACCCGCCTGATGGCGCTCAACGTGCATGACGCCGTCATGACCATGGTCGAAGGCGGCTGTGACCTGCTGCTCTGTTACCACCATCCTCGCCAGCCAGTGCAACTGGACGCCAGCCGTTACGACATGATTACGCTCGGCTCGGAGGCATTGCGCGCCTACGCCCGCTGCGACAAAGCGGGTCTACCCGAAATGACGTTGCCGGGAAGTACAAAGTCCCCTTTGCCATTTCTCTCCTATACCAGCAACGCTTACCTGGGACGCATGGTGGAGCTGATCCTCGCTGACGCCAAGCGGCCGCTTTATCTCGAAAAATGCTATGAGACCGACATGGCCGAGGGACTCAAGATGATGGCGCTGGAAGGCCGGGGCGTGGTTTTTCTGCCGGAGTCGGCCGTCGTGCGCGAAGTCAAGCAGAAGCAGCTGGCGCGCGCGGATGGCGGCCAGTCAGAATGGGAAGTGAACATGGAAATCCGGTTATATCGGGAGCGGCCGACCGCTCAGAGGCCGGGCAAGCCGATCGTTGCGAGGTTGTGGGATTACCTGGTGCAGCGCCGCCAAAACGCCGCCCGTAAGCAGGCGAAAAAGCGCACGATCGGGACAGAGAAACGCGCATAATGCTGTAACGAGATGTGTTATGCATGAAATGCATAATTGCATGCGAACAAAGCATTGGATTGCCGAAGTACGTTGCCATAGCATCACTTTCATCCCGCATTGAAAGTGAAACGAAAGGAGCGTCTCATGTCGGTCCCACATCAAATCCCGTCTTACCTCGCGCCGAGTGAAATCGGCCCATGGGGCGTCTATCTCGAGCAAATCGAGCGCGTCACCCCATATCTTGGATCGCTCGTCCGCTGGATTGAAACCCTGAAGCGCCCGAAGCGCATCCTCATCGTTGATGTACCGATCGAGCGCGACAACGGCACCATTGCGCACTTCGAAGGCTATCGCGTCCAGCACAATACCTCCCGCGGCCCGGGGAAGGGCGGCGTGCGGTTTCACCAGGATGTTACCTTGTCCGAAGTGATGGCATTGTCGGCGTGGATGACAATCAAGAACGCGGCCGTGAACGTTCCTTACGGCGGCGCCAAGGGCGGCGTGCGCGTCGACCCGAAAACGCTGTCGATGGGTGAACTTCAGCGTATGACGCGCCGCTATACCAGCGAAATCAACATCATTATCGGACCCACCAAGGACATTCCGGCCCCGGACGTCAATACCAACGAAAAAATCATGGCCTGGATGATGGACACTTATTCGATGAACCAGGGCAGCACCGCGTCGGGCGTTGTCACCGGCAAGCCGATTTCATTGGGGGGCAGCCTTGGGCGACATGAAGCGACGGGACGTGGCGTATTCGTGGTCGGCTGCGAAGCGGCAGCCAAGCGTGGACTCGATATCAGGGGAGCGCGCGTCGCCGTGCAAGGGTTCGGCAATGTCGGCGGTGTAGCGGCGCGGCTGTTCGCCGAAGCCGGCGCAAAAGTCGTCGCGGTACAAGACCATGGAGGCACGGTGGTACGTGAGAGTGGGATGGACGTACATGCGTTGCAGGCCCATGTCACCGCGCAGGGAAGCGTCGTCGGTTTCGGCGGTGCAGAAGCCCTCAGGGACTGGGATCAATTCTGGGGAGTGGATTGCGACATTTTGGTGCCTGCCGCACTCGAACAGCAAATCACGGAAGCGAATGCAAACAAGATCCGCGCCAAAATCATACTGGAAGGCGCGAACGGTCCGACCACGCCGGCCGCCGATGACATCCTGACTGATAAAGGCGTGCTGATCGTGCCGGACGTGATCGCCAATGCGGGCGGCGTCACCGTCAGCTACTTCGAATGGGTGCAGGACTTCTCCAGCTTCTTCTGGACCGAAGAGGAGATTAATCAACGGCTTACGCGCATCATGCGGGAGGCGTTCGGCTCAATATGGCAATTGGCCGAGGAGAAGAAAGTCACCCTGCGCACAGCGGCATTTATCGTCGCTTGCACACGCGTGCTGCAGGCGCGGGAAATGCGTGGCCTCTATCCGTGATGCGCATGGCCGGCCGCTTCCGCTATTAAAGCGGAAGCGCTGGATCGAAACTTGCTAAAGGTAACTGCGGCTCGATCGCCTTGGCGATTGGGCCGCAATTTTTTTCCGCAAAGGGGTAGACTCTTTGCTTGATTTCAAACGCCATACAAAATCTGCTTTTAAATTAATGGTTTTGGTACACTAGCAATGCAACAATTTCCCAGGAGACAATATGAAACTAACTAAGATAATCACAGTTCTCGTCGGCGCTGGTCTCATGGCGGGTGCCGCGCAAGCCCAGGAATTGACAGGTACGCTCAAGAAAATCAAGGACACCGGCACCATCACGGTCGGTCACCGCGAATCCTCGATTCCTTTCTCCTACCTCGACGACAAGCAAAAGCCGATCGGCTATGCGATGGAGCTCTGCATGCGGATCGTCGATTCGGTCAAGACCGAACTGAAGATGCCGAACCTTAAGGTCAACCTGCAGCCGGTCACCTCGAGCAACCGGATTCCGCTGCTGCAGAACGGGACGATCGACCTTGAGTGCGGCTCCACCACCAATTCGGTGACGCGCCAGCAGCAGGTTGCGTTTGGGCCCACCTACTTCGTGATCAACGTCACGGCGGCGGTCAAGAAAACCTCGAATATCAACACCCTCGGCGACCTGGCCGGCAAGACCGTCTCCACTACCTCCGGCACCACGGCGGTCCCTCTGCTGAAGACCTACGAGAAGACCAAGAACGCGGAAGTGAAGGAAATCTACGGCAAGGACCATGCCGAAGCCTTCCTGCTGATGGCCGACGACCGCGTCGCCGCCTTCGTGATGGACGACATCCTGCTGGCCGGTCAGATTGCCAATGCCAAGAACCCCGCGGACTTCAAGATCATCCAGGAGACGCTGCGCCAGGAACCGTACAGCATGATGCTGCGCAAGGATGATCCGCAGTTCAAAGCACTGGTAGACAAGACCGTCGGCGGCATCATGAAGTCCGGCGAGATCGAGAAGATCTACGCGAAGTGGTTCACCAGCCCGATTCCACCGAAGAACATCAACCTGAACTTCCCGATGACGCCCCCTCTGAAGGAAGCGTTCAAGAATCCGAACGACAAGGGTATCTAAGCGGTTCAGAGGTGATGGAGAGCCGGCGGCGCAAGCCGATCCGGCTCTTTTTTTTGGCCCACGGGCCATGACGAAGCGCTGCTTCACCAGCATGCCCGCGCTTTACATTTCTATTCTGCGAAGAAAAAATGAGCGGCCGGATTGAACAGAGGGAGATAGTACATGAGCTTGGGGATACTTTTTGAGCAGGTGCCGGACGGGGACGGGACCTGGGGAGAGATGCTCCTCGCCGGCCTCGGATGGACACTTTCAGTTGCGGCGCTGGCCTGGATCCTGGCATTCGTGATGGGGTCGATCGTCGGCGTAATCAGGACCACCGAAAAGCGCTGGCTGGTAAGACTCGGTAACGCGTATGTGGAACTGTTCCGCAACATCCCACTGCTGGTGCAGCTTTTCGTATGGTATTTCGTGCTGCCCGGACTGATCCCGGCGGTCAAAAGGTGGGTAACGACGCTCGACCCGACCGAGCATCAATTCGTGACTGCGGTCGTGTGTCTGGGCTTTTTCACGTCCGCGCGCATTGCCGAGCAGGTTAGGTCCGGCATCCAGTCGCTGCCGCGCGGCCAGCGATATGCCGGCTACGCACTGGGCCTGACACAAATCCAGACTTATCGCTTCGTGCTGTTGCCGATGGCGTATCGCATCATCATTCCTCCGCTCACCTCCGAATTGATGAACCTGATCAAGAACACGGCGGTGGCGTACTCGATCGGCCTGGTCGAACTCTTCTTCCGCACCCGCGAAATGGGCGAGATGACGTTTCGCTACTTCGAGGCCTTTGGTGCTGCGACCGTCATCTATATCATCATCGCAATGACTGCCAACCGCGTCATGGCTTTCATCGAACGGCGGGTTACGGTCCCCGGCTATATCACAGGGGGCAAATGATGGCCGATCTCGACTTCAACGTCATCGCCCGGACCTGGCCATATTTGCTGAGCGGATTGCAGTACACCATCCAGTTGACGGCGATTGCCACGATTGGCGGAATCATTTTCGGAACGCTGCTGGCGATGGCGCGCCTGTCGTCGTTCAAGCCGCTGTCGTTGCTGGCGGCCGGTTATGTGAACCTGATGCGCTCGATTCCGTTGCTGCTGGTGATTTTCTGGTTCTACTTCCTCGTGCCGGTGATCGTCCAGGCCATTACCGGTTCGGAGTACCCGATCCAGATCGGCGCGGACCGTTCCGCCTACATCACCTTCATCATGTTCGAGGCGGCTTACTTTGCCGAGATCATGCGCGCCGGGATCCAGAGTATCTCCAAGGGGCAGGTGAATGCCGGCTACGCGCTTGGCTTCACCTATTTTCAATCGATGCGGCTGGTGATCCTGCCGCAGGCATTCCGCAATATGCTTCCGATCCTGCTGACCCAGACCATCGTCCTGTTCCAGGACGTGTCGCTGGTGTCGCTGCTGAATGTGACCGACTTTGTCGGCGCGTCGGTCAAGATCGCACAGCGCGACAGCCGGGTAGTGGAACTCTACCTGTTCGTCGCAATCGTTTATTTCACGCTCAGCTTCACGCTCTCGGCCCTGGTCAAGCGGTTGCAAAAGCGCATAGCCATCATTCGCTAAGGATCCCGACATGATCGAAATGAAAGACGTCAGCAAATGGTACGGTACCTTCCAGGTACTGACAGATTGCACCACAAGCGTGGCCAAAGGCGATGTGGTCGTGGTTTGCGGCCCATCGGGCTCGGGCAAGTCGACCCTGATCAAGACCGTCAACGGCCTCGAGCCTTTCCAGAAAGGTAAGATCCTCGTCGATAACATATCTGTAGGCGACCCGAAAACCAACCTGTCCACGCTGCGCGCGCGCATCGGCATGGTGTTCCAGAAATTCGAACTATTCCCGCACCGGTCGATCCGCCAGAACCTCACGATCTGCCAGAACAAGGTGCTCGGCCGCAGCGAGGAAGAGGCGACCGAAAAAGGCCTGAAGTATCTGGATCGGGTCGGCCTGCTATCGCAAAAGGACAAATTCCCGGGCCAGCTGTCCGGAGGCCAGCAGCAGCGGGTGGCGATTGCCCGGGCACTGTCCATGAATCCCATTGCGATGCTGTTTGACGAGCCGACTTCGGCGCTCGATCCGGAGATGATCAATGAGGTGCTGGACGTGATGGTCGGCCTGGCGCAGGAAGGCATGACCATGATGGTGGTCACGCATGAAATGGGCTTTGCGAAGAAAGTGGCGGACCGCGTCATTTTCATGGACGAGGGCCGTATCGTCGAGGATTCCGCGAAAGAGCAATTCTTTGCTGCTCCGAAATCCGATCGTGCTCGTGATTTCCTTGCAAAAATCATTCATTGATAGTCAAGGGTAGGGCCGGCAAGCCGCTTCAGTCACGCTGCAGCGGCTTTTCTTTTTGCAATCTACGTTAGCGGTTGCCAGGTCAGCGACGGAAGCGAACAGGTAAAATAGCGGCAGTCCAAGGAAAGAACCGCCATGTCCATCCCATCCAATGTAGCTTCCCCTCAAAGCATCACGATTACCCGGCCCGATGATTGGCATTTGCATCTGCGCGACGGCGCGGCAATGGCCAGCGTATTGCCGGATAGCGCGCGTCAATTCGCGCGTGCGATCGTAATGCCCAACCTGAGGCCGCCGGTGACTACAACCACTCAGGCGATCGCCTATCGTGAGCGAATTCTCGCGGCTCTCCCGGCCGGCATGCGTTTCGAGCCACTGATGGTGCTTTACCTGACGGACAACATGCCGCCGGATGAGATTCGCCGTGCCAGGGATAGCGGGGTGGTGCATGCGGTGAAGCTATACCCGGCCGGCGCCACCACCAATTCAGATGCCGGTGTGACCACGTTGTCGAAGTGCTATAAAACGCTCGAGGCAATGCAGGAAGCCGGCATGCCGTTCCTGGTGCATGGCGAGGTGACCGATCCGGCAGTCGATATTTTCGACCGTGAGGCGGTCTTCATTGAACGGGTGATGCAGCCGTTGCGGCGCGACATGCCGGGGCTCAAGGTCGTGTTTGAACATATCACGACCAGGGATGCTGCGCAGTATGTGGCGGAAGCGGATGGCCCGACCGCGGCGACCATCACCGCGCACCATCTGCTGTACAACCGCAATGAAATTTTCAAGGGTGGCATTCGTCCGCATTACTACTGCCTGCCGGTCCTCAAGCGCGAGGAACATCGGCAGGCCCTGGTGCGAGTCGCTACGTCGGGCAATCCGCGTTTCTTCCTCGGTACCGATTCCGCGCCGCATCCAAAAGGCTTGAAGGAGCACGCTTGCGGTTGTGCCGGTTGCTACACCGCCTTGCATGCGATGGAGTTGTATGCGGAAGCCTTTGACAAGGCCGGTGCGCTGGACAAGCTGGAAGCATTCGCCAGCTTTAACGGCCCCGCGTTCTACGGCTTGCCGCGCAACACCGATCGCATCACGCTGCAGCGCGAGACGTGGACGTTACCGGCTGAATTGCCATTCGGCGAGTCGGCGATCGTACCGCTGAACGGTGGCGAGACGATCGGCTGGAAAATGGCCGGGTAATCATTTCGTCTCGTTCGGCGTTGTAATGACCACGCGTTTCTTTGACGTTATTGACTGGACGCGCCCATGGATGGCGCCGTTGCTTTCTGCGGCGGAGCCGATCCTGCGGGCGACCGACTGGCGCAGTGCGCTAAATTCTGCAGCGGGCGCGGCAGCATTGCGCAACCACCGTGGCCTTCCAATCCGCTTCGTTCCCCAATCTGACCTGCCGGCAGGTACCGCCTATGAAGCCTTTATTAGTGCCACTGGTGACGTGCCGACGCGCGAGAACCTGCATGATTTCCTGAATGCGCTGGCATGGCTGACTTATCCGCGCATAAAAGCGCAGCTCAATGCAATGCAGGCCTCGGAGCTTTCGAAAGCCGGCTCCCATCATGCGGGCCGGGGCAACCTGCGCGATGCGGCGACGATATTCGATGAAAATGCGGCGCTGCTGGTAACGCATGACACCGAGTTGGTGGACGCTTTGCGCGGGCACCGCTGGCAGGACGTTTTCATGGCGCGAAGGGAAGAGTTCGGGCGTCATTGCGAAGTATGGTTGTTCGGCCATGCGTTGATGGAAAAACTGGTTACCCCATTTAAGGCGATCACTGCGCATGCATGGCCTATGATCGCTGACCCGGAGTTTTTTGCCATGCCACGTGATGACAAGCGTGCCTGGATCGATAGCGTCGGCGCTCAAGGATTGGCAAAAGGGTTGCTGACCGCCCATTTCACACCGTTACCCGTACTCGGGGTGCCGGACTGGTGGCCGCAACAGGATGACCTGTTTTATGAAGATGCTGCTGTGTTCAGGCCGAGAAGG
>JBBWZW010000440.1:0-5685 GCA_039649305.1 Burkholderiales bacterium | reverse complement strand
GTGTCGACGTCGATTTTCAGCGTAATGGAGGGCATCGAGCGGCCATCAATCCATCAATGCCTTTGCCGATGCAACCTGGCTTCGATATGCATCGAAAATTTTGCGCAGCGTATCCGGCATCTTCGTGGTCGGCTTCCAGTTCAGCTCTTCGCAGGTATTGGTGATCTTGGGCACGCGGTTTTGCACGTCCTGGTAGCCTTTGCCGTAGTAGGCGGCGGACGTGGTTTCAATCAGGCTTACCTGTTTGGCCGATTCGGCGTATTCGGGATACTCGGCGGCCAGCTTCAGCATCATGCCGGCCAGCTCGCGAATCGAAAAATTGTTGGCGGGATTGCCGATGTTGTAGATCTTGCCGCTGGCAATGCCGTTTTCATTGGCGATGATTTTCATCAGCGCGTCGATGCCGTCGTCGATGTAGGTGAACGCGCGTTTCTGGTTGCCGCCGTCGACCAGCGAGATATTTTCGCCGCGAACGATATGCCCGAAGAACTGGGTCACGACGCGCGAGCTGCCTTCCTTGGGTGTGTGGATCGAGTCGAGGCCGGCGCCGATCCAGTTGAATGGACGGAACAAGGTGAAGTTCAAACCTTCCTCCATGCCGTAACCCCAGATCACGCGATCCATCAATTGCTTCGCGCAGGAATAAATCCAGCGCGGCTTGTTGATGGGACCGCAGATCAGCTCTGATTCTTCCGGGTCGAATTCTTCGTCATGGCACATGCCGTACACCTCGGAAGTGGACGGGAACACCAGGTGTTTGTTGTATTTGGCGGCGGACCTGACGATCGGCAGGTTGGCTTCGAAGTCGAGTTCGAACACGCGCAGCGGTTGCTTCACATAAGTCGACGGCGTGGCGATCGCGACCAGCGGGAGGATCACGTCGCATTTCTTCACGTGGTACTCGACCCATTCCTTGTTGATGGTGATGTCGCCTTCGAAGAAATGCATCCGCTGTTTGTAGCTTTCGTTTTCCAGCAGGTCGGTGATGCGGTCCGTCATCATGTCCATGCCGTAAACATGCCAGTCGGTCGTTTCCAGTATGCGCTTCGAGAGATGATGGCCGATGAAGCCGTTGACGCCGAGGATGAGGACTTTTTTCATGTGGTCTTCTATGTTGGGCCGTTGACTGCGCGGCTATGCGCGTGTCGACGACAATATCTGTTGTAGTTCGAGTGGCGAAACGGGATTTCCGTCCGCCAGCAATTGATGGATATGCAATGCGCGGCCGTCTGCGCCAGCGGCAAAGATGCGATTATCCTCTACTGCCATGCCCGGCGGCAAATCAGGCTCGCCGGGAGCACACAGGCGGGCCTTGCCAATTATGTAAGTTCTTCCGGCGACGACTGTCCAGGCGCCAGGGTAGGGCGGCGCGACGGCACGATACAGGTTGTAGATGGCTTGCGCCGGCTGCGACCAGTCGATGCGGCCGTCTTCCGGTTTGCGTCCGCCGAAATAACTGCCGCGCGATAAATCGTTTGGCAATCTGGGCGCGGTGCCGGCGAGCAGGGCAGGCAGCACGTTCCATAGCGTCTGTTCCGCTGCGACCGTGAGTTTGCCGAATACTTCGTAGGCGGTATCGTCCGGCAGGATCGGTACCGCTGTCTGCGCAATGATGGCGCCGGCGTCCGGCTTCAATGTCATTTCGTGCAGGGTCGCGCCGGTTTCGGTTTCGCCATGCAAGACTGCCCAGTTGACCGGCACGCGGCCGCGGTATTTCGGCAGCAGGGAGCCATGCATGTTGTACGCGCCCTGTTTCGCCACCGCCAGTAATTCGACCGGCAACATGTGGCGGTAGTAGAAACTGAAAATGCAATCAGGTGCCGCAGTGCGCACCTCGGCCAACAATTGCGGCGATGTGGGATCGTCAGGCGTTATGGTCGGGATGCCTTGCTCGCGGCATAGAGCCGCGACCGACTCGAACCAGATGGTTTCGGCCGGGTTGTCTTCGTGGGTCACGACCAGTGCGACTTCAACGCCGCGTGCCAGTAATACTTTCAGGCAGCGGACGCCGACATTGTGATAGGCAAAAACGACGGCGCGCATGCCCGATCAGCCCTGGACAGAGGTGCGGACCGGCTGCACTTGCTGGTCGTTGTTTTGCTCCAGGATCGCCTGCACCACGTAGCGTGGCCGGCCGCGCACCTGCTGATAGATCCGTCCGACGTATTCGCCGACCAGTCCAATGCCGAACAGGATGACGCCCATCAGGAAGAATGCGATGGCGAACAGCGTGAATACGCCTTGCACTTCGGAGCCCAGCAGGAAGCGCCGCACCAGCAGGATGACGAACAGCGATGCGGAGGCAAAGGACAGCGCGATGCCGAGCATCGAAAAGAATTGCAGCGGCACCAGCGAGAACCCGGTCACCAGGTCAAAATTCAGGCGGATCAGGCTGTACAGCGAATACTTGGACTCACCGGCGGAGCGCTCTTCATGCTCGACGATGATTTCGGTCGGCTTGCGGGAAAACGTATAGGCGAGCGCCGGGATGAAGGTGTTGACTTCGTTACATTGGTTGACGAGATCGATGACGTTGCGGCCATAGGCGCGCAGCATGTTGCCCTGGTCGCTCATCTTGATGCGGGTAATTTTCTCGCGCAGCTGATTCATCGCGCGCGACGCATGGGTGCGCCATGCCACGTCCTGCCGATTACGCCGGATGGAGCCGACATAGTCGTAACCCTCGTGCATTTTCGCGATCAGATTGCCTATTTCTTCGGGCGGGTTTTGCAGGTCGGCGTCCAGTGTGACGACGATGTTGCCACGTGTTTCCTTGAAGCCCGCGAGTATCGCCATGTGCTGGCCATAATTGCCATTGAACAGGATGACCCGCGTGACGTCGGGCCGGGCGCGGAATTGCCCGGCCAGGATGCCGGCCGACTGGTCGCGGCTGCCATCGTTGATGAACAGAATCTCATAGGAGATGCCAAGTGCATCGAGTGCGGGGTACAGGCGCGCGAACAGTTTGCCGAGGCCGGCCTCTTCGTTATAAACAGGGATAACAACGGAAAGTTCTGGTTTCATCAATTGTGTCTTGTCATTGAAGGACTGATTTTACCGCGCCCACTGTGCGCTCCACGTCTGCTTCTGCCATCGAGGAAAACATCGGCAATGTGACGATTTGCCTGCCGACGCGCTCGGCTACCGGGAACATGCCCTCGGTGAAACCACGGTCGCGGTACAGCTTGAACAAGTGGATCGGTGCATAGTGAAAACCGACTCCGATGTTCCTGTCTTTCATCCTGGCCATGAAATCGGCGCGCGTGATGCGATCCGGCAGTACCAGCTGGAAAAGATGCCAGTTGGATTGCTCGAAATCGGCCACCGGAAGTTGTGCGCCATATCGCTCTTCGAATTCTTCGCCGAAAACTGCGAAATAGTGGCGAGCCAGCGCCCGCCTTATCGCGGTGATCGCTTCAATATGCGCGAATTGCCCAAGCCCGATGGTCGCCGCAATATCGGTCATGTTGAATTTGCCGCCCAGCACATCGACTTCGATACCATCGAAGCCGCTGCGGGTAACGCCTTGCAGCCGGTATTTTTCGGCAATCGCGGCTTCTTCCGCATTGTTCAACACCAGGCAACCGCCTTCCGATGTCGTGATGTTCTTGTTCGCCTGGAAACTGAATGAAACGAAATCGCCGAAGGAGCCGATGCGCCGGCCATTCCATGAGGAACCGAGTGCCTGCGCTGCATCCTCGACCACCCGCAGCCCGTACTTGTTCGCGATCGCATACAGGCGGTCCATGTCGACAGGCAAACCGGCAAGATAGACCGGAATGATCGCCTTGGTACGCGGTGTGATCGCCGCTTCCAGCTTGTCGAGATCGATGTTGCGCGTAACCGGGTCGATGTCGGCGAACACCGGGGTTGCGCCGACCTCGATAATCACGTTCGAGGTGGCTACCCACGAGATCGGCGTCGTGATGACTTCATCACCCGGGCCGATGCCGCCGACACGCAGGGCAATTTCCATCGTGCAGGTGCCGGAATTGAAGGTGCGCACCGGACGGCCGCCGAAATACTCCGACAGTTGGGCCTCGAACGCCAGCGCCTTGGGGCCGCTGGTGATCCAGCCGGAGCGCAGTACATCGCCAACTGCCGCGATGGTCGCTTCATCGATGGTGGGTTTGGAAAAAGGGAGGAAAGGTTCGCTCATGGGTAGGCCAAAAATGTCGAATGCGGGTTACTCGGCGACGTTGCCGCATGGCGCTGAGTACGGGTGTCAGCTGCGGGCCAGCAACGCTACACCAATGATAATGATACCAATCGCCATTAGGCGTTGGGCTGAAACTACTTCGCCGAGGAAATACCATGCTCCAAAGGCGTTGATGATATAGCCGAGCGACAGCATAGGGTATGCAATGGTGACATCCACCCGCGACAGGCCGATGATCCATACCAGCACCGACACGACATAGCAGGTCAGGCCGCCAAGGATCGGCAATTGGGTGGCCAGCTTCAACCCGGTGGCAAACCAGTTTTCCGCCGTCAGGTGGATCGCGCCCACCGTGTTGGTTCCAGCCTTGAGCAGCAGCTGGGCCATGGCGTTCAGGCAGATGCCTGTGAGGATGAAGGCGAATGTCGATAAAGCCATGCGTTTACTTTCGTTGATTTGTGTCGTTGGTCACGACGATCCGCCGCGGGTCTTGTGCAATCACGCGCATAGGCACTCCGGCTTTTTGCAGCTCGTTGAATATATCGTGCCGCAGGATGGCGACCGATTTCCGGCCGGCGGCATGGTCGACTCTCCAATTGGCGACGAATGTTTCGCGTTGCGGCAGCCACAAGTGCGGTTCCTGTTCGAGCCCGAAGTTCATTTCATCCGGTTCCTCGAGCAGGATAAGGGTCAGCAGCAGGTAAATCGTCAATAACTGTTCATAGCGTCCGACTGCGTATATCGGTGTCTGCGGCCCGAGTTCGGCCTCGATGGCCGGGACGAGGGCAGCGCCGGCGGCATAACGACCGATAGGCTCATGCCCGAGCATGATTGCCTGGCTGCTCAGGAAGCCGGTTACGGCCAGCGCCAGCAGGGCCCAATCCCTGTGCCGACGTGCCAGCCACACTGCAATCACGCCTCCGGCGAGCGCAAGAATAGCCGCGGCCGTGGCCCATGGCATGTAAGCCTGGTACAACGGTATATCGTAGGACGTCTTGGCCATCGCCGGAATGCGCGAGACTAAAAATAGTCCGACCGCGCCGCACACTCCTATAAGCGTAGCCGCGACCATGATCGCCCTGTGCGAAGCGCTTCCCAGTCGACAGGCGATCAGCAGCGCCAGCGCCGGAATGATTGGCAGGATATACGAGGGCAGCTTGGAGCCGGAAATACTGAAAAAGAAGAAAATGAACACCGCCCAGACCAGCAGCAGCTTGCGCGGCTGGAAGCGCATGGCCTTTTCGTGGCTGCGGTCGTGCCACAGGCTCTGCGGCAGGACCCCCAGCCAGGGAACAGTGCCCATGATCAGGATCGGGATGAAATAATGCCACGCGCCTGCACGCCGATGCACGTTGCTGGTAAAGCGCTCGAAATGCTCGTGTATGAAGAAGAAATGCGGGAATTCCGGGTTTTGGAGCGACACCAGCACAAACCAGGGCGCGGTAATGGCAAAGAAAACCATCAGCCCGAGGCCAAGGTGCAGTCGCTTCCAGATGGCCCAGTCGCGCGATGCCAGCGTGTAGAGC
>JBBWZW010000063.1:0-2517 GCA_039649305.1 Burkholderiales bacterium | reverse complement strand
TTTTTTTCGCGCTCGGTACACATATAGCAGGGGGCGTGCCAGCACACGCCATACGCTGCATGCCTACTCTTAAGTGATTGAAAAATAGAGGGTATTTCGAGAGAGGCCCCCGATATTTGACATGACGTCAACGCTGTTCAGGGCTGAAGTGGCGGGTGTCGTCCAACAGATTTAAGAGGCACTGTTCGCCGGCTCACAACACATTGCGTTTACCTCCATTGCAGTGAACAGGACGACATGCTTAATCATGTCGTGCGCGGGCCTATGCCTTGCGATTTGTACTATATTTGTGAAAGAGCCGGAGAGGAATGCAGGCACGCAGTCACTTTCCAGCCGATGACCCGGAGACCCAATGTGAGAACGTATGGCTAGCCTGGCGAACACGATTCGCAGCTTCCAAAGCGGCGGCATGTCGCACAACGAATTTTTCGCGCAGGTTGACCGCGCGTTGGCGACGGAGCAATCGGGTTCCGCGCGCCTGCTCGACATACTCAGCGATGAACACACCAGGATAATGTTGCCCCCGGCGGTATTCACAGAATTGCAACGCCGGATCGAGAACGTGGTGGGCGCCAGGCAAAGCTTTAGCGACGATGAGACCCGGGTGCAGACCAACCCGCGCGATCGCCACGTAGCACCGCCGGCTCCTTCGTCGGGCGCACCTGACCGGATAAAAGGTGTCGGCGATACGCTCAACGGTCGCTTCGTGCTGGAGGAATGCATAGGCTTCGGCGGCATGGGTACCGTATACAAGGCGCTCGACCTGCGCAAGCTGGAGGCGTCCGACCGCAAGCCCTATATCGCGATCAAGGTCCTGAATGTCCAGTTTCGAGGACATCCGAAATCGCTGATCACGTTGCAGCGCGAAGCACAGAAAGCCCAGACCCTGGCGCATCCCAACATCGTGACCGTGTACGACTTCGATCGCGATGGCTCGATGGTTTACCTGACCATGGAGCATTTGTCGGGTAAACCGCTGAGCCAGGCAATCAGGGCTCCTGATTTCAAGGGGGCGCCCTATGACGAGGCCATGCATATAGTCGGCGGCATCGCCAACGCACTGGCATATGCGCACGAGCGCGGTTTTGTCCATTGCGACCTCAAGCCCGCCAATGTATTCCTTACCGGCAAACGCGAAGTGAAGGTGATCGATTTCGGCATCGCCCGCGTATTCCGCAAACCGGAAGAGGACTCGGAGGCCACAGTCTTCGATCCCGGCAGCCTGGGCGGACTGACGCCGGCGTATGCAAGTCCGGAGATGCTCGAACATCTCGAACCTGATCCGCGGGATGACATCTATGCGCTGGCTTGCATTGCCTACGAAGTGCTGACCGGACGCCACCCATTCAATCGCGTGTCCGCCGTACAGGCGCGCGATGCGGGGATGAAACCGCATCGGCCGAAGTCGTTGAATCGCCGGCAATGGCGGGGGCTGAAGTGCGCGCTCTCATTCCATCGCGAAACCAGGACGCCTAGCGTGGCGCGTTTCATGCGGGAGTTGAGCGGCAAGCGCACTGTTGCGGCATACGTGGCGTTGACGGTGTCGGGTTTGCTGACGGGGTCGCTCATAGCAGCCGGCCTCAGCTACTTCATGGTGACGCAAAGCGGTGACGGAAACGAGCAGGCGGTCGTCGAGGCCCCGGTAGCAACGGCCCCACAGCCTGCTCAACCGGCCCCGCAACCGGTGCAGCCCGCGCCGCCGCCGCTCTCGCTTTCATCGGTAACGCCGGTTCTCGCACGCGTGCCATGCTCGGCCCTGTCGGCTTCGGTTCGCCAATCCACATTGCAGGTGCAGGGATATATACCCGGGAGCCTGGGTGTATCGGGCCTGAAAGAGATGTTAAGCGCCATCCCCGGGGTGAAGACCCTGAGCCTCGATGTGCAGCAGGTGAACGACGACAAATGCGAAGTCATCAAACTGTTTGCCCCTTACTGGGTTACGAATCGGCAAGCCGGACGCGCCGCTACGATACGTACCAAAGAACCCAACGCGGAACTCACGGAAGGCAGTCCCCTGATCGTGGATGTGACGACGCCCGGATTCCAGTCTTACGTCAACGTCGATTACTTTTCGTTTGACGGCAGTGTGGTCCACCTGGTGCCCAGCCCTCGCGTGAAGGCCAACCAGGCGCCTCCGAATTATTCGGCCACCATCGGCGGCATGGGCAACTGGATTGTGGCGAAGCCGTTCGGAACGGACTTGATTGTGCTGCTCATTACGCCTGCGCCTTTGTTTGATGGTTTGCGGGCGGAGCACGAGCCGGGGACGGATTATTTGCGCGCGGTGGAGAAGCAGTTGCGGCAGCTGGCGGCCAAACATGGGGCTGACAAAGTTATGGTCGATTTTATTCAGATAACGACCAAGGCGCGCAAGCCTTGAGGGCGCGGCAGGACCGTAGCAAAAACGCTTCGGCGTGGCCCGCCACTTGCCAGGCCTTAGGCACCGCGCAGGAATAACTTGCACAATTTTGCTGGCCATAGCGGGCGCGCTGCTGCGTTGCTCGTCGTCGCCATAGC
>JBBWZW010000386.1:0-4100 GCA_039649305.1 Burkholderiales bacterium | reverse complement strand
GCTGGGCCTGGATGAACCGGTGACCAAGAGCACGCCGCAAAACGCACTGACTCGCCTGACAGGCAAGAACCTGGTAACGCGGATTGACGCAGGGCGGTACCAGTTCGAGGATGAGGCTTTTGCGGACTGGGTGCGGCACCACGAAGCATGACAAAAAAGAAAAGCCCCCGCCTCAGAAGCGCATCGAGCGACTGCGGGATGCAGCCTAAGCCCTGGTTCTCAAAGAAACGTTAGCATTATTAAAGGTATTGGGCCTCAATTGGAGAGGCGTGCCAGTTACTCCTGATTGAATAAGCCGACGAGCCACACCGCGGATATTTCCTTCCATTGCGCAGAAAGTTTCCATCGGGCCCAGGGTCATGTGTTCAGAAAGTTTGACAAGAGCCTCGTTTGATACAAAGCACTCGCGATCTACACAGTCGACTCGTACTGTGAAGCCTATGCCTGAGGCTGTCATTGTCACGTCTGGCGAGGGATGGATCATGCTGTATTCCTAGAAAATCGGTGAAACGGGATACTACCCCAATATCGCGCTAATAAAACGGCTCATTTGGCCCGTAACCGTGCCTTGCGACATCCATCGGTGATGGGGGAGTCCAATCTGATGCAAGAAACCTAATACATTGCTCAGCCGGGACGCTTAACGCCCGTCATCCTGGCGTCACTCTTTCAGGAGTAAGTTCTGCTACGGGCGGGACAACAGTTGGCAGACGTCTGAAACGCGTTGAGAAAAAAGGCCTTTACGGTAGGCCTTTGTCATGTATCGGCAACATTTTGGATTTGATATCGCGGAATCGTGGAATCGGGATACATGGGTAACACCAATAGGGAGGCATGCGGTGGTTGCACTGCTCGAAATTAAGATCTTACGGTCAACCCGTGATGTGCAGCCCGGCGTTGTTCCGCCGGGCTGCTTCCACTGTAATGTTTTTCGATTGAGGGGCTATTGCAGCTGCTGTAAATCCGCCCTCACCATGACGATGCGCTTATGCGTGTCGGCCAGACCTGCCGCACCATTCTCCTGCTGCCATGCAAAGTAGTCGGCCTGCCTTTCCAGGGCACGCAAGCGCGCACGGAGCCGAGCGCTTTCTATACCCCGGCTGACGCATGACAGGCAAAGGCCAAGCAGCTTCGACATCGATATGCTCTCTTCTCTCCCGCCACGAGCCTGCTCGCGGATACGGGGTGCGCGTTGGTTCGTTATGATCACGTTCTACCTCCAGTCAAAAGTGACCGGCATATCGCGCCATGCAAAACCTGTCGCGGCACGCTGCCGGTAGTGCACCGTCAAGCCCACATTCATGTCGCCTTACAGGAGTTTGTTTTTATTCTCGACAAAAGGTATGGAGCATAAGGCGTGCCACATAGTTAAACGTCAGCAACTACAAGGCCTGGCAAGCAGGCCAATGCGAAAGCCGGTGCCGAATGTAAGATCCGGCGACAGGTCCAGGATGCCAAACCGGCTACGCATCCAGCGCAATCCCGTGTTTTTCCATCAACCGATAAAGAGTCATGCGCGAAACGCCGAGTTCACGCGCGGCGAGCGTGATATTCCGCCCGACGCGATTGAGGCTGAAATAAATCGCGTCGCGTTCGGCCTGCGTTCTCGCGGTGCCAAGGCCAACACCGATACGGCTATTTACTTCCTCAACCAGCCCGAGGTCGAGCGGAGTGAGCATGGTACGTTCCGTCATGACCACCGCGCGCTGCACGCGGTTGAACAACTCGCGCACATTGCCCGGCCAGTTATGGGCCACCAACGCAGTCATCGCCGCCTTGCTGAATCCCTTCACTCGCGTTTTCTTCTCCGCCGAGCACCTCTCAAAGAAGTATTGCGCGAGCAACGGCACGTCTTCCTTGCGCTCGCGCAGCGCCGGCACTGATATCGAGAGGACGTTCAGCCGGTAAAAAAGATCGTGCCTGAACCGTCCGGTGGACATCGCCTCAGCGAGGTCGACATGCGATGCTGCAATGACGCGCACGTCCACGTTCAGGCTTTTTGTAGCGCCGACGCGGTTGATCGTTTTCTCCTGCAAAAACCGCAACAGGTTAGTCTGCATTTCAAGCGGGAGGTCGCCGATCTCATCCAGGAAAATGGTGCCGCCGTTTGCCGCTTCTATCAGGCCATGCTTTTCCGCGGATGCGCCGGTGAATGAACCGCGTTCGTGACCAAACAGTTCCGAATGGATCAGTGACGGGCTGATCGCCCCGCAATTGACTGCAATGAATGGCCCCTCGGCCCGCGGCGAGCATTGATGTATCGCCTTCGCGGCTAACTCCTTGCCGCTGCCGCTTTCACCGCCGATCAACACCGGCGCATTGGCGGAAGCAACCTTCCTGATTTGCCTGCGCAGCTCGGCAATGATGGCGCTGTTGCCCACCATGCCCATATTCTCGCCCGAGCGCAACTGCGGATCGTCAGCCTTCCGCAGGTCGGCACGGCCGTATGCATGCCCGACGGTTTGCGTGAGGTACCGAAGGTCGGCCGGATGGGTGTGGTGGTCGAAAAAAGAGCTGAGTATGAGCTCGCGGAAAGCTGCCGTTTCGACGACGCGCTGGGGAAAGACGCCGACCCACTCCGAATTCCTGGACACCTTCACACAGGCTTCAATGTCGCCGATCATGTCGCTACGGAAGTCGGTAAGCACCAGCAGGCAAACGAGGAACTGGTTGTCACGCAAAATCCGGCGCGCGGTGATCAGATCCTTGGCGGAGGCGACTATCCATCCCGCCGCGGCAAGATGGGTTTCGATTTCCGGCAAAAATTCGCCGAACGTAATGCAAAGAATCTTCCTTGACATCATTTTTGTTCTTAAAACGACATGGGCAATCTGAGGTTTAAAGTCATGTCCGGTGTGTCGCGCGTCAAGCCGGCGCCAACCGAAAAGTTCAATGAGGTCTTCTCACTGTAACGATATGAATAGCCGAGCAGCATGGTGCCCAGCTGGGTGCGAACCGAGCTGGGTAGGGTCACGCCATTCTGTTTCGTTCTGCCAACCGAATTTACGTCCACGCCGATACTGAACGACGACTTTTCGTTCAGCGCCAGGCCCATGCCCACGTTCATGCCGATAATGCCCCCGGGTGCGACCGAACCGATGAACTCACTGCCCCCGATCACCCTGCGGCTGACATCGGTGCGCTTGAAGTTGTGCGTATAACTGAAGCCGCCAAAGAACACCGCAGGGTCGGACGGGAATAACCAGGTTACGCCCGGTTGCAACGAATAAAAGCCGGAGCCGGTGGGCAGGTCCAGCGGCAAGCCGGTGCCGCTTGTGTTGTCAATGCAGCGCGTGACGCAATCGGTCACAACTTCAAAAGGGTCTTTGCCGGTCCTCGATTTGAATCGCAGTGATCCGATCAAATAAGGCATGTCGGCACCGCCCTGGTTGAGCTGATACCGCGCCGCCAGCTCGATGTCGCCAAGACCGCCGCCGCTGGTATCGAAAGCTCTTTCGGTCGAGGATCCGGTGAATAATTCGCGGCTGATGGTGGAATCGGAGCGATACACGTAGGGAATTTTCGCTTCCACTTCCAGACTGTTGGTCAGTCCGAAGCGGCCAGTCAGTGCGGCGGTCAATGTGTTGCGTTTGACTTCGCGAACGTCGACCAGGCCGACCAGCAGAGCGGGAATCACTGTGTACCCGACGAGTGCGACCCGGTTGTTGGACGAATAGCTGTACTGGAACGAAGGTTCGAATACGCGCTTGCCCGGCGGGGTCAGAATGCCGGGCTGTTCGAACACTTGCGCTATCGGAGGCGGCTGCGTTTCCTCGCTCGGCGCGACGCCGACACGAACCTGGCGCGTCGACTCCTGCGCCTGCGCTATTTGCGCATTGGCCGCATCTTGCGGTCCGGTGCCACGTTCACTTGCGAGATTGCCGCCGTACCTGATGCCCAATGCGCGATGCACTTCGCGGTATCGCGCTTCCTGTTCGGTCAACGAGTGTTTCAGCGCATCGATCTGCCGGCTTTGTTCGGCGACCTGTTTTCTCAGGCCCTCGAGCCGGGCATTGAGATCGTCGGGTGCCGTTTGCGCGTGACCAAGGGTATTGAAGAAGAGAAGAGATGAAGAAGCTACCAGGTTGAAGCGAAGTAAC
>JBBWZW010000374.1:0-7909 GCA_039649305.1 Burkholderiales bacterium | reverse complement strand
CTCGACGTAATATATCGTTCGCTCCATACAGCAATCATGTTCGCAGCATAAACTGCATCATTTCTTTGAGTTAGAAGATGGTCGGCATCGTCCAGAGAAACAAAACTTTTCGGATGTTTTGCAGCCGTAAAGATATGCATTGCATTCACGATGTCGACTGTAGTGTCCCGCGGCGAATGCATCACTAGCAATGGCTTGCGTAGCCGCGCAATCTTCTCCGTCAACTTATGCTCTGCCGCATCAAGTAAAAACTGCCGTTTGATCCGAAACGGGCGGCCCGCAAGTTGTACCTCTGCCTCGCCTTCGGCTTCTATCTTGTCCAGATGCTCGCGGAACAGTCCGGTCACATGGCTCGGATCGCTGGGAGCACCAATGGTCGCTATAGCCTGCACTTCCGGTATTTCAGATGCGGCGGCGAGTACGGCCGCTCCTCCGAGGCTATGGCCGATCAACAGTGCCGGCGCACTGTAGTTCGTGCGCAAATGATTTGCGGCGGCAACCAGGTCAGCGAGATTAGAGGAGAAATTCGTATTGGCAAACTCACCCTCGCTGGCCCCCAATCCGGTGAAATCGAACCGCAACACGCCGATACCGTGCTGAGTCAGTGCCTGGGCAATCCGGCTCGCAGCGAAGATGTCTTTTCCGCAAGTGAAGCAATGTGCAAACAATGCATAAGCACGAACCGCTGCGTCGGGTGTATCCAGGCGGGCAGCAAGCTTTTGTCCTTCAGCCCCCAGGAATTCAATTCGTTCGACTTTCATTCGATATCCTCGACATTCAAAATTAACCGAAAGGGACAGAAATTCTGCAACTCAGGATTCCAGCGTATATCCCGCCGCAATCCAGGCATCAATTCCGCCGTGTAATGGCCGCACACGCGTGTAGCCTTTTTGCATGAACTGCTTCGCCACCCGTGCCGCGGACGCTTCATTGGGACAGGCACAATAGACGATCACCTCACTCTCGACGGGTACGTGAAGTGCCAGCTCATGAATAGTTTCCAACGAAGCGGCCATGGCGCCGGGAATGCGGCCTTCCCGCTGTGCATCGGGAGGCCGCACGTCGACGATGACCGGGCTTCCGCCACCGCTCCGAAGCTGATGAAGCTCACTGACCGAGATGCGCGCCATCCGCAATGATTTAATGAACCGGTCCTGCTGCAGCCACTTATTTCCGATAAATGCGACCACAGCGAGCGCGATCAGCGCCAGACCCGATTTGCCGAGGTTCTCGAGCACCTGCAACAGATCGTTGACCGTAGTGCTGAACAGCGAGCCGAGCCAAATGGCGGACCCCGCCCACAGCGCCGCACCAAGGGCATCGAAGAATAAAAACGCGGAATACCGTGTGCCGAGCGTACCAGCCAGCGCGCTTCCTATCGAAGAAAATCCGGGAATGAACTTGGCAATCAGGAGCGATGGCGCTCCCCAACGGGTATAAATCGACTCCGTTTGTCTCACGCATGAATCCGGTGACAGAGAGATCCGACAAAGGGTCGACATCACTGTTCTACCGTAGCGCCTTCCAGCCATATACCACGCAAGGTCGGCAATCAGCGCGGCGCCGACGGCGGTAATAAGCAACGCCGGTGCTGAATAGTCGCTTCGAGTCAATAACGCACCTGTAATGACCAGCGTTGGGTAGGCTGGTATGGGCGCGCCCAGTTGCTCGACAAGCACATTGACGAACACGGCTGCGAGGCCATAGTGCTCGATCAAAGCAAGAAGGTAGCTCATGTCATTACCGCCGTAGTGATGCAAATTTCTGCGCTGACGCTATGAAAACATATGGCGCCGCAAGGGGCGCCATTCTTTCTTGCCTGTCGATCGGTTAGGCAACCAGTGTGTCGATGGCCTCGCGGGTTTGCGAAACTGCCTTCGCAACGGCATCCTCACCCATTGCCAGCCCTTCAGTATGCACGAAGGTGATATTGATCAAGCCGATGAAGCCCAACACTCCGCGCAGATAGGTTTCATGGAAGTCCATCGCCTTCGCCGGGCCCTCGCTGTAGACACCACCGCGTGACGTGAACACATAAACTACCTTGTTTTGCAGCAGACCGACCGGACCGGATTCGGTGTATTTGAAGGTCAGGCCGGCGCGCGCCACATGGTCGATCCATGCTTTGAGGCCGGAGCTTACGGAGAAGTTGTACATCGGAGCGCCGATAACAACCACGTCGGCGGCAGCCAGTTCTGCAACCAACTGGTCGGACAACTCTGCTGCGCGTACCTGCTCGGGGGTGCGTTTTTCCGGCGGCGTAAAGAACGCGCCGAGTGTCTCTTCGTTCAGGTGTGGCAGAGGATTCGCCGCGAGATCGCGTTCAACAATGTTGACGCCAGGCTCTGCTGCCTTCCATTTTCCAAGAAATTCGGCGGTCAATTGGCGTGAAATGGAGCCTTCGTTACGAACGCTGCTATTAATATGGAGAAGTGTTGCCATGGTGTTTCTGCCTATAGAAGGTTGGTGGTGCAATCCGCGGTGAGCGACTGCGCGAGGTGGTCCGCTCACCGCAGTGATCTTATTGAGCGGTCTTGAGAACGCTGTTCAAGGACCGCGGTGCAAGCGCGGACTGCTCGCGCTCAATGACCAGCAGCATGCCGCCCAGAATCGACAAGTTCTTGAGGAACTGTGTCAGTTGATTCTGGTAGTTGGCCGCGTCGGCGCTCCAGAACGCATGAAAGACGAGCGTGACCGGCACCAGGAACAGCGCAATCACGATGGCGGCGAGGCGCGCCTTGTAGCCTGTAATGAGCATCAATCCTCCCAACACTTCGATAACAATCGTGACGGCCAGCAGCAAACTTGCCGCGGGAACGCCCGTGCTTGCCATCCATCCAGCTACATAAGAAAAGCCCAGGATCTTGTTGATCCCGGAGATGAAGAACAGTGCGCCAAGGAAGGCGCGGCCCGCGGGGTAAAACAGTTTCGATACGTTTTGCATGACAGACTCCAGATAGGGTGAATGAAATTAATAAGGCAGGTCGAACAGCAGCACCTCAGCCGCTTCGGACCCCGCCAGTGTGACGGTGCTTTCGGTCGTCACTTTGAGCGCGTCGCCGCCTGCAAGCCGGGTTCCGTTGACGACCACGCTGCCCCGGATGACATGTACATAAGCAGTTCGACCCGGTGCCAGTTCATGTTTGAGCTGGTCGCTGGGGGCCAGGATCGAGGCGTAGATCGAAGCATCCTGATGAATCAGAACGGAGCCGTCACGCCCATCGCTGGACGCAATCAGTCGCAACTGCCCTCGTTTTGATTCAGGAGTGAAATGCTTTTCCTCATAGCTCGGCGCGATGCCCTTCACATTGGGTTCGATCCAGATCTGCAGGAAATGCACCGCCGCGGCCTGCGAGTGGTTGTATTCACTGTGGCGCACGCCTGTGCCGGCGCTCATGCGCTGGACATCGCCGTAGCGAAGCACCGAGCCATTGCCCATGCTGTCCTTGTGCTCAAGGACGCCGTCGAGAACGTAGGAAATGATTTCCATATCCCGGTGGCCATGGGTACCAAATCCGCGATCTGGCTGCACCTGGTCCTCGTTAATTACCAACAGCGGTCCAAACCCTGTGTGCTTGGGATCGTAATAATCGCCAAAGGAAAACGTGTGCTGTGAACGAAGCCAACCAAAGTCGGCGCGGCCCCGGTCACTGCTCTTGCGAACTTCCAACATGTTTTGCTCCATTTTTCGTCAGGCTTTACTTACCTTGATGGCGGAATTGCCAATCAGGAAATGATCTTGGCTGACCGAGGCTGATCCAATCGCCCGATATGCGATATTTTCGAAAGGATTCCTCTGCCTTGGCAGTCGATGCCGCGACTTGCGTTCGCTCGTCGTCTAGCCGATGACTGAATTATGGGGGTGCAAAGCTGGAAATAAAAACGGAAAATTTACAGTGGTATTGTCGAAATTTTCGAAAGTAACTGACGTTACCCGTTTCGTGATTGCGCCGGCTTCGCGGTCTGGTGCGGCTAACCGGCGGAGCAAGCAAGGCAAGCAGCCAAAGATCACGGCCAAACCGTCATTTGATAGAAAGGCCAGGCTGCCTGGCAAAGTAGTCAGCAAGCGCCTTGATTTCGGTCTCTGACAACAATGCCTCTCCAGTAGCGGGATCGACTACCTGAGCGCGCATGATTGGATCCTTGCGTCGGCCGCTGATGTAGTCAGAGAGCGCCTTTTCGATATATTCCCTATGCTGGCCGCCAATCCGCGGAAAGTCGCCGGTTGCCGGCAGATTACCGTCCAATCCGTGGCAAGCCATGCAGTTGCTGCGGACGATGTTTTCAAGCGGGCGGGGTTCCTGAGCAATCGCGCCACAATAGGCATTGAGTACAAATATCGTGGGCAATAAGAGCCATTTATTCATTTCTTTGCGCCCTTCGGCGCCGAGCTGAAGTACGCGGCAAGCTCCCGCATTTCATCCTCGCTCAGGTTTGCAGCAATCCCGCGCATAAAGAAATGGTCGCGCTGACGGGTTTTATATGCCTTTAGCGCTTTTATGATGTACTCGGCTTGTTGTCCTCCCAGACGCGGCACCAGAAAGTTACCGCTGGTGGGATTTTCGAATGCGGGTGCGCCATGACAGTTGGCGCAGCTTTGCAGGTTCTGTTCCAGGCGCGAGAGTTCGGACTCTTGGGCCCAAGCGCTTACTTGAAAGATCGTGAAAATGACGAGAGCGATACTGCTGCGATGAATTCGCATTAGCGTCTCCAGATGAAAATCAGGGCAGCGGTATTCGAGCTGCCCGAAGCTTGCCGCTACAGATAGCTGTTCCGTGAGGGCAGCAGCGAGAATTAGGCAGCCGATTCGCGCCGCCCGGAAGTGGTTTACCTGGAAGCCTTGCCTTCGTTGGCATCCGCACCGAGCATTGCTTTTGCATAGTTCAGACCTGCACCGTATGCGCCGCCATGTTCTTGGGCGATCTTGACGACGGCATCGTAGGTCGACTGGCGTGCCCAATCGCGCTGGTACTCGAGCAGCACTTGCATCCAGGTGACTGGCGTGGCACCAGCCTGAATCATGCGCTGGACGGCCGCATCATGAGATTCTTTGCTCACGCCGCCGGAGGCGTCAGTGACGATGTACACCTCATAGCCATCGTCGATTGCGCCCAGCACCGGGTAAACCAGGCAGACCTCGGTCCACAATGCCGCCATCACCAGCTTCTTCTTGCCAGTCTTTTTGACTGCATTCAAAAAGTTTTTGTCTTCCCACGAATTCATGGTGGTGCGATCAATGACCGCCGCTTTCGGAAATACATTGGTTATTTCCGGGAACAACGGACCGCTGAAGCTCTTGGCTGCGACTGTAGTCAGGATGGTGGGAACATTGAATACCTTGGCTGTTTTGCTCAGCCCGGCAACGTTATTGGCCAGCAGCGTGCGGTCCATGCTTTGCACGGCGAAAGCCATTTGCGGCTGGTGATCGATCAAGATGATGGCTGAATTCTCCGGTGTCAAAAGCCGTGAACTCGCACCGTTTTTGGTGGGTTCGGCATGCACGGAAGTGGCAATGCCGACGGCCGCGGCAAGGACGAGTAGGGTGCGTAGCAGGCGATTCATATGGGCTCCTATATGCGATAATTTCGAAAATATGTCTTGGTCGTGATTCCCCTGCCTGGTTGGGTTTTCGCAGTGGCAGAATCAGTGGCAGGCAGTATGGAGGCCGAAGACAAATTTGAAAAACGGAAAATTTACCAACCTGTTATCGAAAATATCGAATGCTGCGTTTAAGCTTGGAAGCGCTTCAAATCATTGATGCGATCGCCCGTCGCGGCTCATTCTCTGCAGCTGGCAAAGAATTGTTTCGCGTGCCCTCCACGATTTCCTATACGGTGTCCAAGCTTGAAGAGGAGCTGGGCGTGCAATTGTTTGAGCGGATGGGTCCTAAAGTCGCGCTAACCCTCGCCGGGCACGAACTGCTGAAGGAGGGGCGGTTTCTGCTTAAGGCGGCAAGTGATTTGGAGTGCCGTGTGCGACGGGTTGCGTCTGGCTGGGAAACGGAGCTTTCCCTTGGCATGGACTCCATGCTGGCGCCGATTGCGCTGCAGGACGATATCAATGCCTTTTATGAGGTCACCAACAAAACCCGCTTGCGCATCATGCGGGAATCCTTATCGGGGACTTGGGAAGCGCTGCTGGACCGGAGGGTCGATCTGTTAATCGGCGCAGCAGGTGATGGCCCTTCCGGGGGCGGCTATACGGCCGAGCCGTTGGGCAAAGTCTCGTTTGTCTTTGCGGTGGCGGCTTCACATCCACTGGCAGCCATTTCGCATCCCCTGGGCAGAGCCGATCTCAGCAAATACCGGGCAATCGCGGTTTCCGACTCAGCGCGCCTAATGCCTGTGCGAACCGTAGGGCTGCTGTTCGGACAGGAAACCTTAGCGGTGCCGGACATGCGCACCAAATACGAGTTTCAATTAGCGGGCCTTGGCTTTGGTTTCCTGCCTGAGGTGTACGCACGTCCTGCCATTGCCGCCGGCTTGTTGGTTGAAAAAGAGGTAGAGGAACCAAAACCAGATGAGACTTTTTATCTGGCGCGGCGAACAGGTGAGGAAGGTGCTGCGCTCAAGTGGTGGATTGAGCGTATGCGACAAAATCCCTCAATTGAACGACTGTTAGGCTGCCCGACCTAATCATCGCGCCAGGCGCCCCTATCTCAAACCAGTATTTCCATAGCCATTTCGGCTGCTGCCACGACCGTTTATTTTGGCCGGTTATTATCGCTCGGCTGAAGAACTAATCGACCGCTTGACGTCGCATAGTGGACGTTTATTCAGCGCCGCTTGTCCGTCTCCTATGGGTCGGCCTCGGTAATTCGGAGACGAATTGCGACCGTCCGGTACATGCCATGTACCGGACATCGGCGAAGCCTGAGTAACGGGCGCAATGCGGCCAGGAGCTGCCATTCGGGAAATGTCGCCGAAAGCGGCCATTCATGCCCTCAGTCCTATCAATATTTCCCGCCGCAAGTGGGGAATGCAATCGCAGGCGGCAGTGGTGCGCTTTCGATGCAGCACGCATTCGCGTCAGACAAGACAAATCCATTCGATCAGGACGCGTCCTGAGAAAGTCTGAGACGCGTCCGACCTATTCCTTGATATAACGATTGATCACGCTGTTCCCTGCATCACACTGAAAGGTTTCCATGCAAACTAATGCTGATTCAACACAGCCTGTTTTATCAGAATCTGCATTGCAATCTACTCGAAAGCGAATTGCTGTTTTCTTTTACGGTAGCTTTATCCGTCGTGAAGTCATGGCTCGGGCTAATTTTCATCCCCACAGTATTGAGATAGCAAAACTAAGTGGCTTTGACATCAACTTCGATCCGCATGCGAACATCTTTCGTTCTGACCAGCATGCAATTTGTGGCATTTTGCTATATATCCCTCCCACGAGGACCTGCACAGACTTTATTCAATGGATCGCGTTGGCGTGTTTCTGCCTGAAGCGGTACTTGTCGAAACCCAGAACAGCAAGCTTCAACCAGCCATGTGCTACATGCCGCCTGTACGAGGAAGCCAGCCAGCAGATCTTGATTATCTAGAACATATCATTAGTGCGGCGCGCGAATATGGTTTCCCTGCATGGTATGTAGAACGCTTAGAGAGTTTCCGATAAGAAGCTCTTACTCAACATGCTCCGGCCAGTCGGTTAATTAATCGAAAACCAAAACGCCTACGCTTTTAGGTTCTTTCTGCTGGATGGTTGGCGATAAATGATGAAATCACCGGTATGCATGAGCCATTTCCCTGAATTGCACACTGGCGCCACATGGCGCGGGTGAACTGGGCCGTTAAGCGTCAAGTGACAACGATGCGATTGGGCTCTGAAAGAAGCGAAGCAAGACTCCGAACGCTTGTGTTGTTCTACGTGCTTTGTCTCCTAGGCACAGGAACTGGACATG
>JBBWZW010000364.1:0-6499 GCA_039649305.1 Burkholderiales bacterium | reverse complement strand
TGTATTTCCAGACGGAGTCTTTTTGCGCTCGTACCGCGGCTGGCGCGACGGCTCGCATACCGGAAATGTAGATACTGTGATTGCAGTCAAGCATTTTGCAGCGTCGCGTCGTATGGTTTTGCTGATTTAAGGACGCCGAATGCAACATGAATGAGTTTGCGCATCATGGCCCCGATGATGAGCATTGCAGGCTTGCCGGCAGCCGCCAGACGCTTGTGGAAGCAAGCTCCCCATGCGGTTCTATAGAGCGCCGACATAGAAGGCATATAGAGCGTTTTACGTATAATGGAGTGCCCGACTTTCGATATGCGTGGTTTGCCTTTGACGCTGGTGCCGGATTCATGTTGGCGCGGGTCTAGTCCAGCATAGGCCGTTGCCTGTCGCGCGTTTTCAAAGCGTTCTGGATTAATACTAAAAGCGAGCAGCATCGCAATGGTACGCTCGCCCACGCCTGGGATCGTTTCGAGCAGATCCTTCTTAGTCCTCATATCGGGATCATCATTGATATGGGAGCTGATTTTCTTGGCTAACTTCTTGATTTCATCGTCTAGCCATTCAATATGACTCTCGATGTCGGCTTTAACGGCATCACGCGCCACTTCAAGGCGATTGCCCTCCTGGGTGCGCATTGTCTGTAACGCGTCATAACGCAATACCAAGGCACGCAATACCTGCTCGTTGGCCGAGGGAGCTTGCCACCGCTCTGGGCGCCGCTCTGCACAGAACTCGGCGATCAATTGCGCGTCGGCCTTGTCAGTTTTGGTGCGTACTAGACGGGAAGCACCGAATGCCTTGATTTGTGCGGGATTGACGACGCTGACGAGCATCCCTCTGGCGGCAAGATATTCGGCGACCTCTTCCCAATAAACCCCCGTCGCTTCCATACACACGTGCAGGTCTGCTGCCCCATGCTTTTCCAGCCACCCGACCAGAACGAGGAAGCCTTTCTGATTGTTCTCAACTACCTTATTTTTGAACTTGCCATTCTGCAGGCGCAATGCGCAATCCAGTTTGGCTTTGGCTACATCAATTCCTAATTGAAACAACGACATACAACATCCTCTATTGATTTACCTTGTACAACATCCTCTACTTGTGCAACATCCTCTATCGATCAACCTTGTGAATGCGGGCTCACGGCATGCCGGGCCAAAGATACTGTCCGATCTCTAACGGAGGGTGAGCGGTTGCTGCAAAATCTACGCAGCGGGCTAAAAGCCAAAGGTTGGGAACGGCATCCAACCGCTCGATCCTGAGGTGCCCCTCAAGAACTGTTACACGATTCCGGCGAATCCCGAAATTCGACTCAACGACATCGGATTCGACGAAAGGGATCATACAAGGTTGGGATGCCAATCCCAACATTCGAACCTTAAACGACCGACGGCTCACGTGCATGCTGCGACATGTTGGGATTGGCATCCCAACCTGCAAATACCGGCTGCGAAGTTTAACCCTTGCCGCCCTGCCCCGAACTGCCCGCAATGCGACGCATCTCTTCCTTGCGCAGCTTCTCCCGCAAGCTGGTATCAGCCGCGAGCTTCCGGGCCTTGTCAGCCGCATTCTTCTTTGCCAGGACATCTTTCTTCTGCGATTCCTTCGCGAGAGCTACTTTCTTCTCTTTAGCGCGCAAGCTGGCCACGGCCTTCTGCTTCTCGAGACGTCGTTGCTCTTCTTTACGTTTCAGCTCGGCGACTACTGCACGCCTTTTCTGCTCAACCAGCTTCTTGTTATCCGCCTGTTCACTCACCGCAACCGGCTTGGCAACATGCGCAGCTTTAGACTCAACCGCAGGCATCTTCGCAATCTCTTTCACCACCGCCGCAGGCACAGCAGGCGCGACTTGTTGAGCAGCCGAAGGAACATGCGCATCACTCGTTCCACGCGCACCCACCCACAATGCCCCCAACAACAATACATGCAGCCCGCCCGCAAGAATCACCGCGCGCCAGCGACGCGGCTCCTTCGGTACCGCGTAACGCACGTCGTCCGTAGTGGTAGTGGTCGTAGTCTCATCCATGCTCTAACTCTGCCCCCCCGCCAGCTTCACCTCCGCAGCCGGCGCATTAATTTTATTCATCACCCATTTGCGAAGACGCCCGGCATCCGCAAAGCGTGTATGCGCGCCCTTCGAATCCAGGAACACCATCACCACCGGCCGCTCGTCGATCTTCACATGCATGACCAGGCAACGCCCGGCCTCGCTGATGTAGCCAGTCTTCTGCAGTTCGATTTCCCAATCGTCGTTACCGATCAAACGATTCGAATTCACATAGTGCAAAATGCGCTTGCCAGTGTCGACCTCATACTGACTATTGGTCGAATACTGCGCCAGCACCGGATGCCTGTGCGCGGCAACCACCAGCTTGGCGAGATCGCGGGCGCTCGCCACGTTTTCGTGCGACAGCCCCGTCGGTTCCACATAACGGGTATCGGACATGCCCAGTATCTTGGCCTTCATGTTCATCTCCGCCACGAATGCCGGCAGGCCGCCTGGATAGTTGCGGCCGAGTGCGGAAGCTGCGCGGTTTTCAGAACTCATCAGCGCGATGTGCAGCATATCGGCGCGGCTCAGCCTGGCACCGATCGGCATGCGCGAAGACGTACCCTTGAGGCGATCGATATCGTCGTCGGTGACTTCAAGGACTTGTTTCATATCCTGGCCCGCTTCGACCACCACCAATGCCGTCATCAGCTTTGTAAGCGATGCAATCGGCATCGCCACATGGGAATTTTTTTCAAAGAGCACCTGGGAATTCGATTCATCCAACGCGTACGCGACGTTCGAACTCAGGAATAAAGAGCGTGTCACGTCAGAGTCCGCCAGCTTTTTGGCAGCGAGGATGGACGCCGGTGCAACCGCGAGTTTGACTTTGCTCCTGCGCGATTTGATCGACGACCCGGCAACGCGATGGGCAGGCAAAGGTTTGATTTTTTTGCGAACTACTCCCGCATCGCGCTTGTCAGCAACAACGACGGCTTTTTTTACAGGGGATTTTCGTGCGCGGGCGGCCGAAGTTTTAGGTTTGGCTGCGACCGGAGGCTCTGCCTTGCGCTTCGCCTTGCTTTTCTTCTTGGTGCTTTTCTGGGCGCCGTCAGCCTTCACATCCTGTGCGCCTGCATTCGGGACTGGTAACAGCAGTATGAGCAAAGAGATAACTATTCCATACATTGCCTTGCTCATCCACATCCCGAAACTCCTTTTAAAAGCGTGTCCGAGATTGTAGCAACGAAATGGAATTATGCAATCAATTAAATGCTTATAACCGCCCTTTAAAGTAAATTATTAAGTCTTAAGTCGGTCCCGACCGCCTCGAATCGGCATGAGCGGATGCGCGCCGGACCCAGTTCCGGGCCTGAACCTGCCGCAACCGGGCAATCAATTCATCCAGCAACTGGAACACATCAAGCCGGTGCGGCAGGAAAAATTCAACGCCGCTATTACGCGCATGCCCGATCCGCACCGATAAAAGATGAGGCCCTCGAAACTGGAACACGTCTTCATCGGTCACTTCGTTGCCGACGTAAATCACACTCCTCATACCGCTGGTCTGCATTAACTGCGCAAGCGCCGCGCCCTTCTTGCCCGCACTCCCGGGTATGTCGTCGAGGCTGCGATTGTTCAGCACAAAGTCGGGATCGAACTCGAGGCCGGAGCGTATTTCTGCGGCCGGACGCCCTGAGATCACCGCGACCGGTGCGTAAGTGGACAGTTCGAACAGCCGAAGCACAGTGCCGAGCGGCACGCGCACTCTCTCGGATTGGCCGGGCGGCGCAAGCGTGCCATCGAAATCAAAAGCACACAACAGCCCGTGGTTGATGATCTGATCGAGGCGACTATCGCTGCAATGTCGAAATGGTAAGGTCATGATGCTCCCCCGATCTTTACGCCGCCGCGCTCCTATGACTTCGGACGTAACACGCTTGACGGATACCAGCATACCGTCGATGCACTTGCCCGCCTGCGCCAGGCGACGCCGCCATAGGGAGCCGCAGGCAATTCAACCGGCGTCGTATTCATGGTTGACGCGGGCTGCGTATCTGCGGCCGCCGGCGTATCGGCATGCGCGACTGTTACAGCTGGAGGAACGAAGAATGCGCGACGCGCAGCGGACCCGATCATGAAGACCCACTCGCTTAAAAGCCATTGACGCGTCATGCCGTTTCCTTTACACGCAACACACGATGCGTGCATATTGCACGACTCCCTCTCGGTAAATTTAAAAGTGAAAAAAGATGAATAAAAAATCGAGGCGTCGTCTGAGGGTATAGTGCTTTGACTACTGCAACTGACAAGCCTGCGACGGCAAAAAAAACATGCCTTGCGCGGAGCGATCAAGTCATTGTGATGTTTTCACCATGTCCGCATGTTGATCTGCCTCTATGGGCGCAGGCAGTGTCGCGGCACATGTCATTCGGGGTTCCAACGTTTACTTCGGTAAAGCACGACCGGTAAGTTCTCGCCGGATTTCCCTCAGCTTCACCTTCACTTCTTCCGCGTTCGCGTCACCCATCCGCACCATGATCTTGTGACCTGCGGAAGCGCCTTCGAGCTCCGGATCCGCGAACTTGTACAGCACGTGCGGCTGAGTCAGTCGCACCGGTCCTTCGACCTCCGGCGCATCGAGCAGATGATCGATGACCGCAACGAGACGGTCGTTAAAGTAGCCTTTTGGATAACCCAGCTCCTCATATGCACGCTGGAAAAGTGGATAGTAATGCACGTAGGAGGCGACCAGCTTTTTGGCATCGATGACTGCGGCGACACGAATGAAAGGCTTATAGCGGACTGCGTTTCCCTCGGCGATGGAAAGACTGTCGCCGTTGCCTGAAGTAACAAAGCCGTCACCACCGGTCGCTGGTTTGGTGGGAAGCAGGCGAACCGCGAGAGTCTTGCGCGGAAGGTTATCAATGGTGACGACCACATTGCGCACGAAGTGTTCGGAATTGAACAGCGCGTTCAGCGCCTGCAGTCCGATGAGCCCGTAAAGCTCATCGCGGATAGCTTTATCGCTCTGGTCCAGCGGTGGCAGTGGTTTCGCCTTAGCGTCGTCACTTTGCGGTATCGGGTAGCGTATTGCCGGCTCAGCTTGGACAGTGGGTGCAGCGGGAGGCGCCATGGGCTCCAGCACTTGAAGCGGCGGCTTCATGCTTTCCTGCCAGAGGTAGAAGCCGGTCGCGCCACCAACCAGCAGGGCGCCTGTAACCAGCCATCCAAATACAGCTTTATTTTTCATGGAGTCTCCTTACACTGGATTAAGTGCGTCAGTCCAGTTTTGAGCACCGACGAATCCCCGAGCGTAACAATATGGTGACACATCCAGCATCGCACTCTCGCTCGCGATAGTGCGCATGATTTGATGTTTGTCATTCCATATCGAAAAAGGCACGAACCATCACACGTTCGTCCAGGCGCTGATTTTTTATTAATTAATGTACAAGACCAGGATGGGTTGCTGCGAGCTGAGTCGGTAATTCGGGAACTCACGAAAGCATGCCTAGTCTTAAGCTAGTTGTAAATTGTAATTTTTGGTTAAAAATCTGGTATGACTGCTTATGAAAAATAACAATACGGCGTCTTGCTGAGAATGCAGTCCATCTCGTTTTATAAGGAGACAAATGTCAACTAAACCTTCGCAAAAATTATCAAAATATTATTAATATTAAATGGGAGGAAACCATGGCTTTCGATTCTTTGAGAGAGCGGTCTACCATTGCCGCCTTTCGTTCACCATATCGTATACAGGATCTGGGCATTATAGGATCCGAGGCTGCGAATTGCAGCACCAACGGTGAATCGACCGATCTGCAGGAATTCAAGATACGCATGGCAAATATGCAAGGCACGCGGGAAGCCGCCAGCCTGCTCCTGAAAAAAATGTATTCATGGCGCGGCTATTCGATTGAGCCGACCGGCGGTCAGCAACCGGACAAGCTGACGCTTACGGCCGATACCGGGGGAAATACGATCGGCACCATGTCGTTGTACTTTGATTCAAGAGACGGACTGCCGGCCGACGAAAACTTTCGCGACGAGCTCGACGAACTTCGCGCGCAAAACCGACGGCTATGCGAGCCAAGCCGACTAGCCATAGATTGGTACACACCAAAACGCGTCTTCGCGGCCCTGATCCATATCTCCCACATTTACTCCCATAAGATCCTCGGCAATACAGACTGGATCATCGAAGTGAATCCGCGCCACGCGGCATTCTACAAGCGGATGCTTGGGTTTCGTGAGCTGGCCGGAGAAAGAATGTGCACCCGGGCGAATGCACCGGCAGTGCTCCTGCGATTGGATTGCCAGTACATGGCTAGCCAGATTCAGAAGCTTGGCGGTTTATTCGAGGACAAGGGTCGGGAAAATTCCTATTATCCCTACTTTTTTCCGGTTGAGGATGAACCGGGGATAACGTCCAGGCTTATGAACAACGACACTGCTCATAGCGAGAGTATGCCCACTCGCTTGCGGGCTTGAAGACGCGCATCGAGTACCGTA
>JBBWZW010000359.1:0-8377 GCA_039649305.1 Burkholderiales bacterium | reverse complement strand
AACCACGAGTGAGATTATCTCCCGTCAAATCACGCACATGACGGGGCTGGTGGACGATTTGCTCGACGTGTCCCGCGTCACCAGAAGCATGATCACTCTGGATAAAGTCGAACTGGATGCCAGACATATTGTGTCGGATGCCGTAGAACAGGTGCGTCCGTTGCTGGAATCCCGTCGCCATCACTTGGCGCTTCTTCAACCGCCTGGGCCTGCCTTTGTTGACGGCGATGAGAAGCGATTGGTGCAGGTGGTAGCCAACCTCCTTAATAACGCAGCCAAATATACTCCGGAAGCTGGCACTATTACATTGAGGGTAGAGGTGCAAGGCGAGCATGTTCTCATCTGTGTAGCCGACAATGGCAACGGCATGGAGCCGGAATTGATCAAGCGCGCCTTTGAGCTTTTCTCGCAGTCGAAAAGAACCTCTGACCGCTCTCAGGGAGGGCTAGGAATCGGACTTGCTCTGGTCAAAAGTCTTGTTGAACTGCATGGCGGAACGGTCACCGCGCACAGTGCCGGATTAGGCAAAGGTAGCGAATTTACCGTCTGTCTGCCCCGGCTGCACTTGCGCGATGAACGCACCCTACATAGCTCAGGGCACTTCTTCATGGCCACATCCGAGAAGCCCCTACGCGTCATGGTCGTTGACGATAATGAAGACGCTGCGACCATGCTGGCAATGGTTGTGGAGGCGGCCGGGCACAAGGTGTCTGTGGAAAATCAGGGGCGGCAAGCTCTTGATCGCGCTCGGCATTTCCTTCCCGACGTATGCCTACTCGATATCGGATTGCCTGAGATAGACGGCAACGAATTGGCGCGACGGCTTCGCACCATGCCAGAGTCGGCAAATGCAGTATTGATCGCTGTGACAGGTTATGGACAGGAACAGGACCGGGAAAACGCGTTTGCTGCGGGATTTGACTATCACTTTACGAAACCTGTTGATAGCCTCAAACTTATCACGCTGCTTTCAGAAATTACCGGTAGTAGATAGCATATGGTCGGTCAATGCCGTGCCAATGATTTGGCTTCGCTACGGCCTTGACCATCGCCACTTCGCCGGAAACTGAATTAGCGCCAGGTAAAGAATGCGGGTTCCGACGGCTCCGGCCTACCTTCGAATAAAAAGTAAGCAGCCTCCAAGCGGACATTGCACTACGGCCGCTCTTGGCCGAACTCGGAAGTTCGGGAGGCTTCAAGGCGCGATGAAATCTGACACTGATTGGCAGGTCAGATCTGGTTTACTACAAGTAATGCGCTCATGAGAGCGTCCGGAGCGCTGATCATCGGATCGTGCCCGCTACTGATCTCGGTGATGCGCCATCCCGGCGTCTCGCGAACTCTCTTTTTTGAAGCGGCGATGGTGGGCAGCGCCGGTTGCGTGCAATCGATGAAGTGACGGGGCCATCGCGTTACCCGGAGCGGATCGAACTGCAGCGTCTCGTCGTACATGCCACCGGGGTGTGGCGTCTGCCGGCGCGCCACCCAGTCGGCATCCTCGCCCGTCAGGCCATATACCGCGGGTGGGGGTGGAGGGATGGTGCCATCGCGGGCAATGTCAGCCCTGCGTGCCGCCTTCGTCTCTGCGCTATGTCCGCTGGACCAGGATTCGCCAGGCTCGGGCACCATCGCATCGAGGTAGATCAGGCGGTTCAGGCGGGAGGCGTCGCTCAACTGGTCCGCGACACCGGTGATCACCATGCCCGCGTAGCTGTGGCCTACCAGGACGGCATGGCGGAGTTCCTCTGCCTCGATGACGGCCATTACGTCGTTGATGTGGGTCTGCAGCCCGATGTCGCCGGACAGCAGGTGCGCGCGTTCACCGACGCCCGTCAGCGAGACGGCGAAAGCGCGATGGCCGGAACGCCATAAGCGGGGCAGGATTCGGTTCCAGCACCATGCGCCGTGCCATGCTCCGTGGACTAGTACAAAGTCGGTCATGCGGTTGCTCCATTTGTGATGGTCACTCGCAGCTTACTACTTCGGCTTGCTTGCCGCGCGGGGAGGGTGCTGGCTCCGCGACGAGCCGGCCGCGATTTGTGGGTAATCCTCAGCCCGCACCCGGGATAGGGGAGCTATTATTCATCGGCCCGTTCCCGCCGCTTAACAGCACCAGCCACCGTCTCCGCAAACGCATCCAGCGCAAACGGTTTGGTCATGACGTGCATACCCGGCTCAGCCAGGCTTTTCCCAAACGCCGCATCCTGCGCATACCCGGTGATGAACAATACCTCAAGCCCGGGCCGAAGTGTGCGGGCAGCCAATGCGAGCTCGCGGCCGTTCATGCCGCCGGGCAGTCCGACGTCGGTGACGAGCAAGTCAATATGCCGCGAGGACTTAAGGACCTCAAGTCCCCCGTGACCGTCTTCTGCCTCTATGATGGTGTAGCCGAGGCCGGTCAGAAGCTCGGCAAGCAGCTCGCGCAAGGGCGCCTCATCGTCAACCAGCAAGATAGCGGCGCCGGCATCAGCTTGCGGCGCTCCGCCTTGCGCGCTGTCCGCGGTATCGGGTTCCGTTTCCCCGGCATGCATCGGCAAGTAGATGCAGACCTTCGTGCCCTGTCCGGGATGGGAGTGAATTCGTACGAACCCGCCAGACTGCCTGGCAAATCCAAACGCCATGGATAAGCCCAAACCGGTTCCTTGCCCGATCGGCTTGGTGGTGAAAAACGGATCGAATGCGCGTGCGAGCACTTCCGGCTTCATGCCGGTTCCAGTGTCGGCGACGATGATCGCCACATATTTTCCAGGTTTTACTTCTTCGCCCACCGCGGTGTCGACATGGTCTACCACCGTGTTATCCGTTTCAATCCTCAGTCGCCCGCCATGCGGCATGGCGTCCCGCGCATTGATTACCAGGTTCAGGAGTGCGTTATCAAGCTGGTTGGCGTCGCAGCGTGTGTTCCATACGTGATCGGAAAGCATCGTGGATACCTGGATGGCGGGGCCCACGGTGCGCTCGATCATGTCGCGCATCGACGCTACCAACCGGTTCACGTTGACGACTTTCGGATCCAGCGTCTGCCGCCGGGAGAATGCAAGCAGTCGATGTGTGAGTGTCGCGGCACGGTCGGCAATGGATTCCGCGGAGTCGATGTATCGGGCGAGATCCCCATGTCGTCCCTGTTGGAGACGCACGCGCATCATCTGGAGATTGCCTACGATGCCGGCGAGCAGGTTGTTGAAATCATGCGCCAGTCCGCCCGTGAGTTGACCGACCGCCTCCATCTTCTGCGCCTGGCGGAGAGCATCCTCCGCATGGCGCAACGCCTCTGCCTGCTTCCTTTCGTCCGTAACGTCGCGGCCGACCATGTACAGCAACCGGCCCTCGGGCACGATTGTCCATGACAGCCAGCGGTATGTGCCGTCCTTGCAGCGGCTGCGAACCTTGTATCGGTTGAGCGGCTGTCCCACCGCCAGTTTCGTCAGCATGGCGTTCAGTTCGTCTGCCTGCGCCGGATCCGCCAGTTCAGCAAAGCGGATAGACTCCATGTCCTCCCGGGTCCACCCCATGGTGGTGGTAAAAGCAGGATTGCAGTTCAGGAAGTAACCATCCAGCGAAGCGATGACCAGCATGTCCTGTGAGATGCCCCAAAGCCGGTCCCTCTCGGCAGTGCGAGCCGATACCCGTTCCTCCAGGCTTTCATTGAGCCGACGTACCGCTGCCTCCGCTTCCTCAGCCTTTCTTCTGGCGGCAAGCAATTCCTGTTCATAGGCCCGCCTGCCGCGCGCATCGAGCAAGGTGGTCCTGATCAGCAGGGGATTCCCATTGTCGTCCCGCTTCAGTGTGGAATTCAGAAGAACCGGGATACGTCGGCCGCCCTCGCATATCACTTCGAATGCAAGCTCCTTGGTGTAGCCTTGCATATGCAGCAGCGGTGTGTAGTGGGTATCGTGGAAAATTCTGCCGGGTACCGGCAGCAGGTCCTGGAAACGCTTGCGATCGACGATCTCGTCGAGACGATAGCCGGTCCAGTTCAGGAATGTGGTGTTGGCCTTTACTATCGTGCCGTCGGGCAGCGCAGAGATATAACCGCACGGCGCATTTTCATAAAGGTCGTCCACATCTTCTTCCAGCAGGCTCTTGTTGGTCACCGTTGTCGTCCATCGTGATGTCCTGCCTGGAGATATTGCTTGATTGCGTCTATTGTTTCATCCGGTGCGCTCAGGTTCGGGCAGTGGCCCGTCGCCTTCATCTGGACAAAGCTGCTGCCGGCCAGATGGCGGTGCATGTATTCACCGACGCTTTGTGGTGCGATCACGTCGTCCGAGCACTGCAGGATCAGCGAGGGGATGGTCAGTTTCGGAAGTTCGCCTCGATGGTCGGACAGGAACGTCGTCCGCGCAAAATGTTTGGCGATTTCGGGATCGGTCCGACAAAAACTGTTCTCGAGTTCGCCGGCCAATTCCGGCTGGTCCGGATTCCCCATGATTGCCGGCGCCATGGCGCTTGACCAGCCGAGGTAATTGGTATCGAGGAATTCCAGCAATTCCTGGATGTCGCTGCTCTCGAAACCGCCCGTGTATTCACCGTCGTTGATATAGCATGGGGAAGGACCGACCAGGATCAGGCGGCTAAAGAGTTCGGGCTCTTCAATCGCAGCGAGGATCCCGATCAGGGAACTGACAGAGTGGCCGACGAAGACGACATCTTTACCCGCAACCTCACGACAGATTTCGATCAGGTCCTTCGCATACCTGTACAGCGTGCTGTATTTGACGGCGTCGAATTGGGACGAATCGGAATTGCCGGCGCCTACGTTATCGAACAGCACCACTTTGTAGTCATCCGCGAATGCCGGCGCAACATAGCGCCACATGTTCTGGTCGCAGCCGAATCCATGGGAAAACACCATGGCCTGCGCGCCATATCCGATGATATTGACGTTGTTTCTCTTGATGACAGACATCTTTTTTAAGGTGTGCAAAAAATCTTGCGAGCGAAAACTGGTTTCGCCTCGAAGCTGACTGAAAATTCGGTGGAGTGTGACTTGGAGATTGTACAGGCAGCAGCCGAATGTCACAGGGGCAACCCATGAAACACGCTTGCCCGTGCGGAGCGGTCATTACCTTACAATAGCCACATATAAGGGCGCACCCAGGCGGCCCCCTGGCATTGCATCCCGCTACGACCGCCAAAATGCACAACTTATCCCTGCGCGGGTCCTGACAATCCGTTCATCACCTGGAGTTGTATCGTGTTAATGCCCGATTTCACCACGCCCACGCGCTATGACGATCCCGTCGCCGCACTGAACCAGGTGCGCGCCATTTACGATGCCGGTGTCCATCACCTGCGGGAGCACTTGCATCGCTATGTCGGCGGCGAGAGCCTGCCGGACCGCGTGCGCGCCTGTTATCCGTTTGTCCGAGTGCAAACCGAATCGGCGACTCGCGCGGATTCCCGCCGCTCATACGGATTTGTGGCGGGACCGGGGACCTTCGAGACCACGCTCACGCGACCGGATCTTTTTGCCGACTATTATCTGGAGCAGTTTCGCCTGTTACTGAAGAGCCACGCCAACGAGCGCGTGCAGCTTGAAGTGGGTGTCAGTTCGCAGCCGATTCCGGTGCACTTCTCGTTTGCGGAGCACGACCATGTTGAGGGCAGCATGAGCGTTGAACGGAGGATGTCGATGCGGGACCTGTTCGACCTGCCGAACCTGGCTGCGATGGACGATGGCATTGCCAACGGCACCTATGAACCTCCCCCCGGCGAGGCACAGCCTTTGTCGCTGTTCACCGCCCCTCGCGTGGACTATTCGCTGCAACGCCTGCGTCATTACACGGGGACGGCGCCTGAACATTTCCAGAATTTTGTGATGTTCACCAACTACCAGTTCTACATCGACGAGTTCGTTCGCCTCGGTCATGAAATCATGAACCGCGCGCCTGACCCACTCGCGCCGGCGGACGAAGACGAATACATTGCGTTTGTCGAGCCGGGGAATGTGGTCAGGCGACGCGTGGGCCTGGGCGCGCAGCCGGGCGATGAGAAGGGAACAGCGCCACCGCGCCTGCCGCAAATGCCGGGCTATCACCTGATACGCGCCGACGGCAGCGGTATCAGCATGGTGAACATCGGCATAGGGCCGGCCAACGCCAAGACCATCACCGACCATGTCGCGGTACTGCGTCCGCATGCGTGGCTGATGCTCGGCCACTGCGCTGGGCTGCGCAATACGCAGCAGTTAGGCGACTATGTGCTGGCACACGGTTACGTTCGCGAAGACCATGTGCTGGATGAAGACCTGCCGCTATGGGTGCCGATACCTGCGCTGGCAGAGGTGCAGGTGGCGCTTGAAGCCGCCGTGGCAGACGTGACCAAATTTACCGGCTTCGACCTGAAGCGGGTGATGCGCACCGGCACCGTGGCGACGACAGATAACCGTAACTGGGAGTTGATGCCGCATCGCACTCCGGAGCGCCGCTTCAGCCAGAGCCGCGCGGTGGCATTGGATATGGAGAGCGCCACGATTGCGGCCAACGGTTTCCGTTTCCGTGTGCCCTACGGCACCTTGCTCTGCGTGAGCGATAAACCGTTGCACGGCGAGATCAAGCTTCCCGGCATGGCCAACCAGTTTTACCGCGACCGCGTGGACCAGCATCTTCGGATCGGCATCCGCGCGTTCGAACTTTTGCGCCGGCAAGGCGTGGACAAACTGCACAGCCGCAAGTTGCGCAGCTTTGCCGAGGTGGCGTTCCAGTAAGGCGGCGGGCGAATAAAAATCCGTTTGTTCTGTAACAGGGAAAGGGAAAAGGGATCTGCGGCGCGCGCGACTATCCCAACCTGCGCCTGCTATACCCTCACAGTTATTTCGGCAAAAACTTCGCGACGGTTTCCGAAGTAATCACACCCGAGTGTGCAACGCGCTCACCCCGAGAATTGAACCAATAACTGCGCGGCATTTCGCCACGCCATTTCGGATCGATCGCATAGCGTAATTGCTCCGCGGGCGCCGGGCTGAATGCCCACATATTTGCACCGAGGCCCGACGCTTCCAATTTCTTCTTTATCAGGCGGGTGGCATCCGCGTCATCGGCCCGGTCCGTGGCGATTGTTACAACGCTGAACTTGTGCTTGCGCTGCGCTTTCGCCAAGGCGTCGAAGCTGGCCTGGCAATATTCGCAATCGAGCCCCCACACCAGCACAACGAACGGCTTGCCGGTATGGCTGGCGACGATCTGGTTGTAACTGTCGGCAGCAAAGGAATGAATCTTCTCCGCAGCGTGGGCGCATGCGAAAGCCAACGCCAGGAACGTACCGGTCAGCAGTTTCTTCATGATGCGCCCTTGCTGGCAGGGATGGCGCGTATGCCTTCGTTCTGGGTACGCCAGATAAGCACGACACCCGAAGGGGAGGCGACCAGATAGGGTTTGTCGGAGTCCGCTGAAGTGCGGGCCAGTTCTTTTTCATTCCACGTGGCGCCGCCATCATCGGAAAGCCTTGCATGGATGGCGGTAGACTGGCCGTCAAACTGCTTCCAGACGATAGCGACATTTTTGCCCAGCGCAGCGACCTCCGCATGCGATGCCTGCGCGGTGCCGAGCGAAACAGGCTTACCCAATACGCCTTTTGCGTTGGTCGCTGCGTACAGCACGCCGCCGTCAATTCCATCCTTGCCATTGAACCAGACCTGGTGTCGTGTTCCGTCCGGCCCAAAGGCCACTGATGGTCCATGGTGCGGGCATGCGTCTATACGCCAGTCGTCAGACGTCACACGCTTGACAGGCTGCAGCTTTCCGGACGGCGTCAGTTCCGCCAGCGCGTGGTCTCGTATGTCGGGAGCGAAGACGTGCCGCCAGAGTGCAACCGGATTGCCCTGCGGGTTCAGTGCGAGGCTGATACGACAGCATTCGCAGGTATGGTCCGCCACCTTGTAGTCGCCTTTGAAACTGGCGCCGCTGTCGGTTGACACCGCATAGTAAATTGCAGACCCGGTGTAGCGCTGGCCTGCAGCCTTCGCTTGTTGCGCGTCCCGGCCGTCGATCCAGGCTACATAAATTTTGCCCTCGCGATCGACGATCATCGAACCGAACGCATGCGTGATGACATCCCGGTTGGCGTGAACAGTAACCGGTTTGGAGAATGTCTGGCCGCCATCCAGCGATCGCATAAACCGGATTTCTCCTACGTGAGGTTTTGCGATCGGCCTGGTGTACGCGATGTAGATCTCGCCGTTGTTGCCGAATGCAATTTTTGGACGTTCCTCGCCCCGTGCCGCGACCGGTTCTTGCTGGATTCTTTTCGGGGGAGACCAGGTCTTTCCCTTATCGGCGGATGTCTGCAGCACGACGAACTCCTGCCCCTCGGACATTTCTTTTGTGACGGCCCACAAGCGGCCGTTCCTGTCCGTTGCGGCGGATGTGCCCAGCTC
>JBBWZW010000341.1:0-16681 GCA_039649305.1 Burkholderiales bacterium | reverse complement strand
CGCCGAAGTGCTCGAGCATGACCTTCCATCGACAAAAGCCGGTCTGGGCATAGAACACCATCTTCTCCAGGCCTTCATGATCGTGTTCGCTTTTGTCCTGGTAGATTGAGACCAGTTTGTTGAGCTCCTTCGGCCCGGCCTGTTTGTCGGTGACGGAGTAATCCATATTCTCATCCTGCTCAACCAGTCCGCCATCCTTCAGCAGTTTCAGCGCCACTTGCAGCTTGCTGTTGGAGAGCTGGTCGAGTGACTCCTGCAGGCGCGCGAGTGAAACGTGCGGCTCTTCCGCGGCCAGCGTTTTGATCGCTGCGTAGATGGCGCCGATATCCTCGGCGCTCGGATAGCGGCGCGCCAGGAAAAACTGCTGCACGCGTTTGTCCTTGAAGTAATAGAGCAGGATGCATTCGGCCGGGTTGTTATCGCGCCCGGCGCGTCCCGCTTCCTGGTAATACGATTCCAGGCTCGAGGGTATCTGGTTGTGGAGCACGAAACGGATATCGGGCTTGTCGATGCCCATCCCGAACGCATTGGTCGCCACCATCACCCGTGCAGTGCCGTCCATGAACATGTCCTGGTTGCGCGCGCGTTCCTTGGCCGACAGCTGGCCGTGGTAGCAGACCACGTTTTCCCCGGCCTGCACCATCGCTTCATGCAATTCCTCGACCATCTTCACGGTGGCGGCGTAGACGATCCCGGAGCCTGCGGTTTCGCGAACGAGGCGGATGGTTTCGGTGAGTTTTTCCGCTTCGTCGGTGGCGGCGACCACCCGGTAATGCAGGTTCTCCCGATAGATGCCGGTGTTAATCACCTTCATCTGCGGCAGCGCCAGTTGCTTGAGGATGTCTTCGACCACAGAATCGGTTGCGGTCGCGGTCAGTGCCAGGACCGGCGGATGGTCGAGGGCCTCGATGATGGCGCCGAGATTAAGGTAGGCAGGGCGGAAGTCATGTCCCCAATGCGAGATGCAGTGGGCCTCATCGATCACGAACAGGTCGATCTTGTTTTGCTTGAGCGTTGCGATAAAGTCCGGGTCGGTCAAGCGCTCCGGCGTTGCAAACACGAACTCGCGGCTGGCGTCTTCAATGTCCGCTATCGTCTCGGCCTCTTCGCGAGCGGTCAGGGTGCTGTTGACCTCGGCCGCGGCGACACCCGCTTCTTCAAGTTTATCGACCTGGTCTTTCATCAGGGAAATCAAAGGCGATACAACAATGGTCGTGCCGGGCATCTTCAACGCAGGCAGCTGGTAGCACAGCGACTTGCCTGCGCCGGTAGGCATGATGGCAAGCGTGTCGTTGCCGTGGATGACACTTTCAATCACCTCTTGCTGGCCCGGGCGCAACGTGGTGAAGCCGAAGGTGTCAAGCAGCGTTTCCTCCAGCAGGCTGGCATCCGATTCCGAAATGGTAGGAAATACACGGTGCTTGCGCGAAGCGGAGCGCGAGGGGTGTTTCTTTGCAAATGATTTTGCGTAAGGTGAAGAGAGTGGGCTTGCCATGGCAGTCGACTTTATTGTTGGGGGAACCTGCCATGAATGCATGCAGCAAGCGTGCCATGCATTCCGCGAGCCCGGGTGGATGATTAAATTGTCCGCTGCTCTTCTTTTATGAAGTATAATTTGCGACCGTTTGAAGTTTGAGCATAGTAGTGCAGTATTCGTCTGTCATTCCTTTCTTGCTTCAAAGGTTCTATCCGGGCAAAAGCCCACCAACTATGTAATAGGAAATGAAATGGCAACAGGTACTGTAAAGTGGTTCAACGACTCCAAAGGTTTTGGTTTCATTACCCCGGATGAAGGCGGCGAAGATCTGTTCGCGCACTTCTCCGCTATCCAGTCGAGCGGCTTCAAGACTTTGAAAGAAAACCAGCGCGTTACTTTCGAAGTTACTACTGGCCCGAAGGGCAAGCAAGCTTCGAACATCCAGCCGATCTAAGCTTTACGCTTTCAGCTGCATAGAAAATCCCCGGCATGCCCGGGGATTTTTATTTTGCCCTTCACTATTTGACCAGCAGCGTGAACGGATAGACATACGCCTGCAATGTCACCAGCAGTCCGACCAGGCACGCCAGCGCAATCGAGTGGAAGAACACGTAGCGCAGGATATCGCCCTCGTGGCCATACCATTTGGTCGCGGTCGATGCCACCACGATCGATTGCGCATCGATCATCTTGCCCATTACGCCGCCGGAGGAGTTGGCGGCCGCCATCAACACCGGGTTGAGGCCGAGCTGCTCCGCCGACGTTTTTTGCAAACCGCCGAACAGGACATTCGATGCGGTGTCGGACCCTGTGAGCGCGACGCCGAGCCAGCCGAGCAGGGTACCGAAGAACGGATAGAACACGCCGGTATGCGAGAACGCCAACCCGAGCGTTGTGTCGATGCCGGAATAACGCGTGGTGTAACCCAGCGCCAGCATCGCCGCGATGGTGGCAAGCGAATACCGCAAAAGCTTCAGCGTGTCCCAGTACACCTTGAACATGTCACGCACCTTGTATCCCATTACCAGGCCCGAGATGATGGCCGCGAGCAGGATGCCGGAGCCGGTGGCGGACAGCCAGTTGAGCGTATAGATCGCCGCTTCGGCGTGAGGCTTGGGCACCACCGGCGGCATACGCTGGACCATGTTATGCAGGCCCGGCCATTCGAACTTGAAGACCGACAACCCGTCGAGCAGCTTCTTCCATTCGGGTATACCCCATACGAACACCAGCACCGACAGGATCGCCCATGGCAGCCATGCGCGCATGACTTCGCCACGTGAATAGTTGTGCACAGTCGTGCCCGCGCCGGTATTCACCACCTCCGACAGCGAGCCGGCAAATTTCCCGGCGGCGGAAGTCCAGACCTCCGCGGGCCGCCATACTCTCAGGAACAGCGCGAGGCAGGTCATTGATATCAGCGCAGCGCCTACATCGACCAGCCAGGGACCGTGGAAGTTGGAGATCAGGTATTGCGGGATCGCGAAGCTCGCGCCGGCGATCAGGATGGCGGGCCAGATGTCTTTCATACCGCGAAATCCGCAGAAAGCCCAGATCAGCCAGAACGGCACGATGATTGAGAAGAACGGCAACTGGCGGCCGACCATCCCCGACAACTCCAGCATGTCGAGCCCGGTGACGCCGGCCAGCGCGATGATTGGCGTGCCGAGCGCACCGTAGGCCACCGGCGCGGTATTGGCAATCAGCGACAGGCCTGACGCCGCCAGTGGTGCGAAACCCAACCCGATCAGCATCGCGCCCGTCACTGCGACCGGCGTGCCGAATCCGCCCGCGCCCTCGAAGAACGCGCCGAAGCAGAAGGCCACCAACAACAACTGCAGGCGGCGGTCGAGTGTGATGCCGGTGATACTTTCCTGCAGCACCCGGAAGTAGCCTTTGCGTTCGGTGAGTTGGTACAGGAAGATCACATTCAAAATGATCCAGCCGATCGGCAACAAGCCGTTCGCTGCGCCGAGCAAGGCTGACGAAACCGCCGTATCGGCGGGCATCGAATATCCGAGGATGGCGACGGCCAGCGCGGCGACCAGGCCTAGCAGTGCGGCGATGTGCGCCTTGATGTGAAAGAACGCCAGCGCCGCCAGCATGACGACCACCGGCACTGCCGCCACCAATGTCGATATCACGGCATTGTGGAACGGGTCATAGATTTGAGTCCACATGGCTTTGCCCTCGAGTGACTTGATGAACGCGCGGACCTTGCTGCCGCGATATGCATTTCGAAGGCGAAGTGACCGAGGAGGAATCGATGACTTGCAAGATCCGCTGCTTTGAAAATTTTGCAGCGATCTATGCACGTGGTCTTAATCCATCGCAAGTGAGGTGTGACCGACGGCAAAGCAGGCGGGCGTAAGGGACATCCGCTTAGGCGCCGCGCAGGAATAACTTGTGCAATTTGGCGGACGTAGCGGGCGCGCTGCAGCGTTGCTCGTCGTCGCCATAGCTCGCTATGACTCCTCCTCGCGCCCCTCGGCGGGCCCCTTGCATCACATCCCGCTACGTCCGCCAAATTGCACAAGTTATTCCTGCGCGGCGCCTTACTTCGCATCCCGCACAACCCGAAACCCGTTCTGCGACTGGCGCACCCCCGCGGCATACTTGAACCGAGTCGAAGACAGCATGTAGCTGGCCGCATCCCGCCACGAGCCCCCACGTATCACGCGTTCCCTGCAGTTCGGCTGGTCCCATGGACGCGCATCGGAAGGCGCGCCCTTGTAGGAATTGTGCCAGCAATCGCTGACCCACTCCCAGACGCTTCCGTTCATGTCGTGCAGTCCGTAGGGATTGGGAGCGAACGACCCAACGGTGGCAGGCCCCTCCTGGCGCCACGGTTGGCCGCAATCCTTGCAATTGGCGTTACCGGTGCGCATCTGATCACCCCACCAGTACTGCGTCGACGTTCCCGCGCGCGCGGCGTACTCCCACTCGGCCTCGCTCGGCAGCCGGTATGTCTTGCCGCTGGCCTGGCTCAGCCACTTCACATACAGCTGCGCATCGTCCCAGCTGACATCGCGCATCGGCGCATTGCCGGGAAGGTTGCCATCGCCCCCGATGCGTGGACAGGCCCCGGTCCCGGCGCAGGCGTTCCACTGATCGACAGTCACTTCGTATTTTCCGATCGCGAACGGCGCGGTGACCGACACGCGGTGGGCGGGTCTTTCCGATGGATCGCTCGAGTTGCTTCCCATGACGAGTGAACCTGGAAGCAGGGCGATCAGCACCGGGCATGCAGGGCAGTCCTTGATCTCGGCGCCTCCTGCAACCCCGCCGCTCGGTGTTCCCCTTGTCGGCACCTCGGCATCGGCCTGCGGTCGCTCCTTAACAGCAGGCGCAGGGCGCTGCTCATAAGTTCCTTTTGTAGCAGGCGCCGGTCGAACGCGTTCCGGCTGCGCCTTCGTCGCAGGAGCCTTCTCCGCCGGCGCGGTGGCTTTGGGGGCGGCGGCACGAAGTCGCTCAATGCGCGAGCGCGCAAGCGCCGCGAAACGACCGTTAGGGTACGACTGCAGGTACGCCTCATAGTCGCTCGCGTGAGTACTGTCCTTGATCGATTCCCAGAAGGTGAGTTCGTATTGCTCCGCGCTATCCTTGGGGAGGATGGCGACCGGCTTCAGGGGGAATCGGACAGCATGGTTCGCAGATTCATGCGCCGCGATGCTGGCCATGGCATCCGGGGCGGCTTCCACCCATCTGAAAGGGGCAGCCCAGATCACGCAAAGGATCAAAAGTTTTTGCCGCGTAGCAAGACCTCCGACTTGAACGTTAAGCATTCACCCTCCGCGATTTGGCGCGAACCCTATGCAATGGAAGAACGGCGGCCGATAGTTCAAACGCGACATCTGCGGGACGACGCTCCGCCAACGAATATTCGGGGTGCCGCGCATAATTCTGAATATACACCTACTTTTGGTTCAATTTTGTCCTAAGCTAAACGATGTCGGCGAAGAACTCATGTCCGACGGCAGTGACCTGTCATATCCCACTGATGCGATCCGAAAGGTGCTCCCATGCATATTGGTGCGTACTTAGGTGGTGCACAAATTTCCGGAAGGGTGCGCGGCATGTTGCGGGCCACCTTACTGGTCAGTCTCGGTACAGCGATGGTGCCATACGCGATTGGCGGTGAAACGCCATCGCCGAAAAACGCCGAGGTCTATGTGATCTGGCCTGCCAACGGTACGGTCATCACAGGCGGGAAGTTCTGGATGCGCATGGGCCTGCGTAATATGGGCGTCGCTCCGAAGGGCGTGAAACATCCCAGCGCAGGCCATCACCATTTGCTGATCGATACGGCGCTGCCGCCGCCGGACAAGGAGATTCCGTCCGACCGCAATCATCTGCACTTCGGCGCGGGTGAGACCGAGGCACGCATCGAGCTGCCGCCGGGGGTACACACGCTGCAATTGCTGCTGGGGGATCATGATCATGTCCCTCATAACCCGCCGGTGTATTCGAAGAAGGTCACGATCACCGTGAAATAAGGTGGGCGGGTCATGACCCGCCAAAAATTTTAGAGAAGCGGAGCGCCACCCATGGACAAGGTATTCGCTGCTGCAATCGCAGCCTTCGCATTCCCCGCCGCCGTACTGGCCGGCCCCACACCGGCTCCCGCGAATGCAACGCTCTACATAGGCTGGCCCAACGACGGACAAGTCATTTCAGCAGGAAAGCCGTTCAGGGTGTGGTTCGGGTTGCGCAACATGGGTGTGGCGCCAAAAGACGTGAAGATGCCGAACACGGGCCATCACCATTTATTGATTAACACGCCGATGCCGGCTGCCGACAAGGAGATTCCATCCGACCGGAACCATCTGCATTTCGGCGCCGGTGAAACGGAGACCATGGTCGAACTCCCGCAGGGGAAGCATACGCTGCAATTGTTGATGGGCGACGACAAACACATACCGCACAATCCGCCTGTCCATTCGAGAAAGATCACGATTATTGTCAAGTGAGTTGGTGGCATGGACAAAACAGTGTACAACCCGACCGGCTTTGCCCGATCGGTCGGTTCAGTGACCGCCTACCTGGAGGTGACCGGGACCGGTGCATCCCGTCCAACCATGTTCGCGGTCCATGACGAGGTGGTGATAGGGCGAGATCCGCAGGACTCCCTCGACTCCGACAAATTCCTGTGCATCCCGGAGCACACCATAAGCCGCCGGCACGCTCGCATCATGCGCCGTGGCGACGCCTATTTTGTGGAAGACCTCGACTCGTTCAACGGCACCTTCGTCCTCGGCAAGCGCATACAGCCTGGCCTATGGCATCCGGTGCGCGATGGCGACGAACTTAGCGTGGCCTCTGCACAGATTGTGTTCCACTCTCTCGTCGAGCCGGCCCGCGAGAGTGCGCCGACGATCATCACCAAGGCAGTGGATGCGACCCAACTGACGCGCGTATTTGAAACCGGCGGCGATGTCGACGAGGGCGATGTCCAGCGCACCGTGCAGAAGCTCCACGCCATGGCCCAGGTCAGCATCGCCCTCGGGGCGGTGACCGACAGCGCGACGCTGATCGAGAAGATAATGAAATTTATCTTCGAACTGTTTCCGCTGGCCGAGCGCGCGTTCATCATGCTGAAGAAGGACGAAAGCCAGGCGCCGACGCCTGTCGCTGCGCGACGGCGCGATGGCACGGTCGAGGATCCGGATCAGGTGAGGGTGTCGCGCACCATCATCGATGAAGTGTTGAACCGCAAGCACTCGATACTCTCCGTCGACACCTTGTCGGACCGGCATTTCGGCTCGCACGAATCGATCGTGGCCCAGGCCATTCGCAGCGTCATGTGCGTGCCACTGATCCTCGAGGGAGAGTGTCTCGGATTGATCCAGGTGGATACCTCGTCCGACCCCTACGCGTTCAAGGAACAGGACCTTGAAATGCTTACCGGCGTATGCGCGGAAACCGCGGTGGCCCTGAAAAACTTCCAGCTGTATTCCGATATCGAACGTCTGCTGGACGGCTTCGTGCGCGCTTCGGTGCAGGCGATCGAAGAGCGCGATCCGGCCACCGCCGGGCATTCGTTCAGGGTTGCGGCCTATGCGGAACAACTCGCCATCGCGGTGGACCAGGCCGGCGGCGCGTTGCGGCAGGTGGAGTTTTCCAACGACCAGTTGCGCGAGATACGCTATGCCGCGCTGCTCCATGATTTTGGCAAGGTCGGCGTGAGGGAGCATGTGCTGCGCAAGGAAAAGAAGCTCCATCATTTCGAGATGCGGCAACTGGAGCAGCGCTTCAGGTATGCGCGCGCATGTCTTGAGCGGCAAGCTTATAAGCGCCTGGTGGAGTCGCACGCGCAACACGAACTGACGATCGCTGCCTTCCGCGAAGAGAAGAGCAAGATCGATGCGTACCTGCGCGACGAGTTCGCGCGGCTCGATGCATTTCTCGCATCGATACGTAACGCGAACGAACCCGCGATCTCACACACCGCGGGTGCGTCGGACTTGCAGGTCATCCTCGACTACACGTTCGATCAACCAGACGGGGCGGCGCTGCCGTTACTGGAGCAAAGCGAATTTTCCGCGCTGAGTCTTTCCAAAGGTTGCCTGACACCGGAAGAGCGGCGGCAAATCGAGTCGCATGTGGCGGATTCCTATTCGTTCCTGATATTGATTCCATGGACCCGCGACCTTGCCGGCGTTCCGTCGATAGCGCATGGGCATCACGAGAAGCTCGACGGCTCGGGCTATCCGATGGGCTTGCGAGGCGCCCAGATCAGTATGCAAACGCGGATTCTGACTATATGCGACATCTACGATGCGCTCACCGCTGGTGACCGCCCGTACAAGAAGGCCCTGCCTGTCGAACAGGCGCTAGACCTGATCGAAATGGAGTGCCGGTCCGGGCATCTCGATGCCGGCTTGTTCAATGTGTTTGTCGAATCGAGGGTATGGACGACGGCATCCGCCATGAGGTAAACCGCGCGCCGCGTCGTGCGCCCGCTACAGGTGTGACATGTATAACACTCAACCATTTGTAATCGCCGGGGTTGTTGCGACCATGCTATGCGGCTGCGCCGACGTCAGCATGCCGGATTACCGGCGTCCCGAAGCGCCGATCAAAACGAGTTATTCGCAGCCCACGGTATCGGCGTCGGAAACCATCTCTCCCGAGTGGTGGAAAGAATTCCGCGATCCTTATCTCGACAGCCTCGTCACCAAGGCGATCGCAGGCAACTTTGACGTAAAGGTTCTCGCTGCCCGTATCGGGGTCGCGCGGACTCAGATCGGAGAAGCACGGGCGGGTGCCTTGCCGAGTCTCGATCTGGGCGCGGGCGCCAGCTTCGAAAAAAGCACCGGGCAGAAGTTCTCCAAGTCATTCAACCTGGGTACCCAGGTTAACTGGGATATCGATGTCTGGGGCAAAGTCGAGAAGGGCGTGCAGGCGCAGACCGCGGCGTACCAGGCTTCCGAAGCGGACTGGCGGGCCGGATACCTGACGCTGGTGTCGAACGTATCGACCACCTATTTCCAGATACTGCAATTTGACGAGCAGATCGAGCAGCAGGAACGAGCGGTCGTCAAGAATCGGCAGATACTGGCAATCTTCGAGGCCATGTACGCGAGTGGCCTGGTGCCGAACACACGGGTGCTGCAACAGCGCGCCGAAATCAACCGGCTCACCACCGAGCTGCTGGAACTGCAACGGTCGCGCGGCCTTGCGGGCAATGCGCTTGCCACCCTGATGGGCATACCGGCAGGGGATTTCAAAGTGCCCGGCTCCCGCTTGCAGGACCGGGTGCGGCTTCCGGTCGTACCGGCCGGTTTGCCGTCCGATCTGCTCAAGCGCAGGCCTGACATCGTGGCCGCAGAGTATCGTGTGTTGGAGGGGTATAACCTGGTAGGACAGGCAAAGCTTGCGCAACTGCCTTCAATCAGCCTGACCGGGCGCGGAGGAACATCAAGTTTCGCCCTCACCGATTTGCTGAAGAGTTTCACGTTCGGTCTGCTGCCGAGCATTAACATTCCGTTGCTGGACCCGAGTGTGAAGGCACGCGTTAAGACAACCGAGGCGCAAACCCAGGTCGTCGAGCAGGAGTATCGGCGTACGGTCATCGCGGCTTTTGAGGAGGTCGAGAACGCGCTCGTCAATCTCGATGCGCATAAAAAACAGCGGACTGAACTGCAGCAGCAGATCGATCATTTGCAGGTGGTTGCCGCGCAGACGGAACGGCAAGTCAGGGAAGGCATCGTTTCGCAGCTGGAGGTATTCGAGACCGAGCGCTCGCTATTGGCGGCGCAACTGGCAATGCTGGCGAACCACCAGCAGATTCTTTCGGACACGGTGACGCTCTACAAGGCGCTCGGCGGAGGCTGGCCGGCCGTGGAAGTCAGCGATGCAGGCAAATGACGCACGCCTCCATCGTTCCCGACGACGGCCCGGTCGCGCAGATGCAACCCGCAGCTGACCAGGGACCAGGCGATTTCACCGAGTGCGCTATCGTACTCAAGCCGCTCACGCATCCCGAGCTGGGCGATATCCGCATTGAGGAGAGCCTGTTCGCCATCGGCCGCAGCGAGCCTCCTTTCGAAACGTATGCGCCGGCGGTCACCACCGACCTTTCACGCCGGCACGCGCGTATCTTCTTCGAGTCGGGCGCCGTCTATCTCGCAGACCTCGGCAGCAAGAACGGCACGTCGGTGAATGGCGTCGAAGTGCGGCAGAAGACCGCCCGGCTGAACGACGGCGACGAGGTTTGTTTTGGAAAAGCATTGTGCTATCGGGTTCAATTGGGCGCACGGGTGCGGACTCCCGGACGCGGCGCGAAGCTTGTCAGCCTGACACTGACGCCGGAGCGCAGCGACCTTGGGCTGCAGCCGGTGGTGGTCACACAGTTCCCATTCCTGATCAGCAAGGCGGACGAAGTCTTCTCGCGTTACAAGGAAGAGTTTCCGCATCAGGTGAATTACCTTTCGCGGCGCCACGCGCACATCTTCCTGAAAGGCGGCGCACCTTTCATCGAGGATCTGGGCAGCACCAACGGCACGTTCGTTGCCGGCAAGCGCCTCGACGAGCACGCGGCTCCACTCGAAGAGGATGGCGTGATCGGGTTCGGCGGGCATCATTTTGTGTACAAGGTGAGTCTGCAGACGGAAGAGGTGGAGGCCGATCCCACGCTGACCAAACTGAGTCCCTCCGCACGCAGCGTCGCGGTAAGCGACGGCGATGCGGACAAGACCACGTTTGTTGCCGCCGCGGGTTCCTTCCTCGACATATTCTGCGTCGATCAGGCGCCGCAGCAGGACGACGTGGAAATCAACGAGGAACTGAAACAGGCCGACGATGCGCCCAAAGGACCCAATGGTGCAGGCAAGCGACGGCCCAGGAGCAAATTGGCGGTGTTCATGTCCGAGCTGTCTGAAGCGTTCTCCGATAAGGATCGCAAGAGCCCGAAACGTGTGGCCTGGGGCGTCACGTTGCTCGTAGCAACGGTGGCGATAGCGGCATTTTTCAATTATCGCGCAGGGGCCCCTGAGCGGGAACTGAAGGATCTTCTCGCGCGCGGCGAGCATGGCCAGGCCGCGGCCGTTGCGCGACTATACGCGCAAAGTAATCCTGACAACGCCGAAATCAAGGTGCTGGCCACCGAAGCGATACTGAAAGCGCACCTGCCGGAGTGGCTGCGTTTATTGAAAGCCCGCGAATTCGATCGCGCTGCTGCCGTCCTTACACGCATGAAACAGGCCGGCGCCGAGGCGTCGCTGGTGAGCGAGCTCGAATGGATCGGCAATATCGAGCAGTTTGTGCTCGGCAGGGGAGGCGTGGATGCGCCGATTCGTATCTATGCGGACGAGGTAACGATAAAGAACCTGCTCGATCGATGGAACGAGGATACCAACGGTCATCAAAGGGCGCTCGACAGGATTTCATCCATCGTTCCGGAGTTCCGGGAACCGTACGCCGAGGCGCTCAGTCATCTGCGCAAACTGCAAAGTGATGATGCGGTCTACCTCGCTGCTATCGACCGTCTGAAAACTTCCATCGACACAGAGTTGAAGCAGGACCGTCCGGAAGCGCTGGAGGCCGTCCTGAAGGAGTATGCGGAGAAATATCCGCGGCTGGGTCTGGAAAGCGTGCGGCAGGATTTGCTCCAGTATGTGCAGGTGGAAAACGAAGCGCGCGCCCGCAACCTCGGTCCGCTCGTTGCGCTTATTGCCAAGGCAAAGTTCGCGACACCGCCGTTCCAGGCAAAGTTTCGCACGCTGGCTGCAAGCAATCGGCTGCCTCCCGCAGATGTCATTCAAGAATATCAGGCGGTATCGGCGGATTGGCGGGAAGGGCATAGCCGGCAGGCGTTCGAGCGCTTGCAGAAGATGAACAAGGGATCGTGGGCAGATGCGGCTGCCAGGGAGCTGGAGCGCAAGAAAGCGCTGGTCGATCAATACGCCGAACTGCAAAAGGCGCGTGTCATCAAGGAATATGATGAACGGCTCCTGTCGTTCTACGGTTCGCTGCATCCTGACGAAGACATTTATTTCATTCGGGCTGTCTCTGAAGAGGTTGGCCAGAACAAGGACAAGGCGCTGGCGCGGGCGCAGGCGCTGATGAAGCAGGCACTGGCTCAGTGGCGCCAGTATCGGGAGAATGGGGCGATTGAAGGAAGGCAGCGGCTCGAGGGCACGATTTCGGATCAGTTCCGCACGCAATCCCGCTTGCTTTCCGAATCGAGCCGGGACGCGCAACAGGGCATGCGTATCGTCACCCAGTTGAAAGCGGATGTTCCGGCTGAATGGACCAAGGCACGCGACGAGATCAACGCGGAAACAGAACTGCAGCGCAAGTCCATGCGCGAATTGCGCAACGTCCTCGAGCCTTCGCTGCTGAAAGCGAAACTGGCACTGCTGGGAGACAGCGATGAAGAGAGAAAGTCTAAGACCGCTAACTGAGGCGCTGGGCGATCATAGTGCCGAAGGCATAGCTATCCTTACCGCGGAGCCATGGCGGTTTACGCAGGCCGCTATATTCACCATGGTGGCACTCGTCATATCCGCGCTGGCCTGGTCGTTTTTCGGGCACGCGGACGTGATGGTGATGGCGCCGGGTTCACTCATGCCGGAATCGGAAGTGCGGCGCTTTTACGCGCCGGTCGACGGCGAGCTCGCCAATCTCTACATGGCCGAAGGCCAGCCGGTATCGAAGGGCGATGTGGTGGCAAGGCTCAATGCGAGGGGCGCGATCGAAGCTGCCACCAGTGCGCTCGAGGCGCAGCTGAAGCTGGAGGATGCTGAGCGCGAATGGAAGCAATTCCCGGAAAAGAAAGCGCTGCTGGAACGCAGGGCGGCGACCCTGAAACAACAGATGGAACTGGAAGAGCACCAGCACGAGAAACGCGTCGCTGAAGGCACGAGCCGGCTGGGGGAGGGACAGAAGGCGCAAGTGCAGGAGGCGCGGACCAATCTCGAAGAGGCTCGTCGCGCTCGCGATGCTGCCCGCGATGAGGCGGACAAGTTCGCGCGCTTGCTCGCGTCCCCGGGCGGAGGCGGGGTATCCCAATTGCAGGTTCAATCCAAGAAGAATGCCTTGCTCGCAGCCGAAAACGCCTTGCGCGTGGCGCAGTCGAGACTGGCAGAACTGAATGCGCGGCAAGGCGTCGAACTCGGACAAGCCCGGTCTCAACTCGAGAGCAGCGGCCAGGAGCTTGCCAAATTGCGCTTGCAGTATGAGGCGGCTGCAAGGGAGGTTGCCAACACCGAGGATAAATTGCGGTTGCAGGTACAAACTGCTCGCCTTGTTGCCGATGCTGCCGCAAGAATCCGTTTTGAAAATATCGACAAGGACAATTTTCTGCTGATCCTCGCGCCTGTCGACGGTGTGATCACTGATGTCACGTCGACACAGCCGGGCGACAAGGTTCAGGCCAATACGCCTCTTGGCGGCATCGCTCCGAAAAATGCGCGTCCCGTGCTCAAGATCGACATCGCCGAGCAGGACCGCGGTTTTTTGCGCGAAGGCCTTCCGGTGAAATTGAAATTCAATGCGTTTGCCTACCAACGCTATGGGCTCATCGATGGCACGCTTGAATATATTTCGCCCGCTACCAAGCCGTCTCCGCAAACCAAACAGCCTGTTTACGAAGGGCGCGTGATGCTCGCACGGGACCATTACACGGTCGCGGATAAAAAATATCCGCTGCGGTACGGAATGACGGCGACGGCGGAAATCGTGGTGCGCGAGCGGCGGTTGATTGATCTTGCGCTGGACCCGTTCAGGCAAATTGGGGGGTGAGGTGTCCGGCTAATCCACATCGGACGAACAGGTATGCGTATCGATATAAATAAATGCGACATGCCTCGCATACGGCAGACGCAGGTTGGGATGCAAATCCCAACGCGCCTGACCTTGTACGCCTGACGGCTCCGTTACGAGCTGGGATGTTGGGATTAGCATCCCAACCTGCGATTATCCTTGTTGCGATGCTTCGCCTGACCTCCACAACTCACAAGCCAACCGTGTAACATCATTAAGCGACCCCCGCTCCCGATATTTCCTCCGCAACCAAACCGCATCGTTAAGTCGATCATAGGCAAGATGCCTTAACCTTTTCAACGCATCCCGTTCCGCGTCATTCTGCGTATACCTCTCCAGATCCTGCAACCGATCCAGGAGACTAACGAAGATCGGCTTCTGCGCCGCCCCCTCCGAGCGCTGCTGCACCATCCGCCCCTCCAGTCCATACCGACTGGCCTGAAACCGGTTGTGCTGATAAAGCAGATAAAAATTATCCCCAACCTCAATCGGCCGCTCAGTAAGCAGCCAGCGCGCGAGCAACTGCGCATAACACCCAAGCAACGCCGCATGTTCAATCGTCAACGGCGTATCACACACACGCACTTCCACAGTTCCGTATTCCGGCTTAGGCCGGATGTCCCAGTAAAAATCCTTCATGCTCCCAATGACACCAAGCTCAAGCAGCTCATCGTAATACACTTCGAAGTCCGACCAGCGCGTGACCACCGGCACCGTCCCCGCCAGCGGAAACGCGCGCACCACATTGCTCCGCGAAGAATCGAAGGCAGTATCAACGCCCTGGTAAAACGGCGAAGCGGCTGACAGCGCAATGAAGTGCGGAACATAGCGCGACAGACCATGGGTCAGGTAAAGCGCATCATCACCGTTTGCCACACCGATGTGTATATGCTGACCGAACACGGTAAACGTTTTCGCGAGGTAGCCGTATTTGTCATGCAGCTCATGAAACCGTTTGCTCGGCGTGATTCGCTGTTCACTCCATCTCTGGAATGGATGCGCACCGCCACCCGCCACATCGATATTTAAATGATGCGCGCCTTTCAGCAGTGCGGCCCGGATTTCCTTCAGCTCGCCGACGAGTTCGTCGACCCGCGTATGGATACCGGAATTGAGCTCGATCATCCCCTGCGTCATTTCCAGCTTGATCTGATTCTGGATTGAGCGCGGCTTTATCCACGCCAGCAAATCCACTGCATCCGTTGCAAGGTTGTAGTTGCGGCGATTGACCAGCTGCAGTTCGAGCTCGATGCCCATTGTGAAGGGCGTCGAAGTAGTAAAAGGCAAAGTGTGCAACGCGTTCTCCGGTCAGATTCATACGTGGGCTTGCGGCCGCTCATGGCCGCCTTCGCCCGACTTGATCAGCGCGAACTGTGTCGCTATCGGGCCGAACAATTCCAGTACGACCAGGCTGCCTGCCAGTAGCGGCGCGACACTCGCGGCGGTCTGCGGATAGAGCGAAGAAATCTGGGCGAGTGCGAGCCCGGTTTCCGCCAGCGGCAAAGTGCCAAGCATGAGTACGCCGGCCTGCCCCCATCGCAACTTCGCCGGCCGCGCAAATGTAAAGATCGCGCATGCCATCGCAGCAAAACGCGCGACGATCAGGATCGCCACCGTCATTCCGGCTGCCGTCAGGTCTGACAAACGCAGCGATGCGCCTATCGTCACAAACAGCACGGCGACGAACAGCTCGGTCGCAACGCCGAATTCCAGCTCCATCAGGTGGTAATTGAGGTCGAGGTTCTTCGAGAGGATCGCAAATGCGAGCATGGTGAGCAGCACCGGCAGGTGCAGCGCGTGCGCGGCGCCGATGACGAGGGCAATGATGGCGATCACCAGCACGAACTGTCCGCTGCGTTGGCGCCCGAGCATGCGCGCCAGCGGAATCATCAGACGATAAGTGAAATAGGCAAGCGCCACCGAACCGCATATTGAGTACAAGGCGCCGGCAACCATATCGAGCACGGGTGTCCCGGCTTCCACGGCGACGATCGGAAACAGTGCATACGCCGCGAACAGCGCCAGGAGGTTGGTGAGTGCAGTCATGGCGGCCAGCCGCCGCGTCACGTGTCCTTCCGCCCCGAGATCGCGTACCACCACCATGATGACCGTGGGTGCGATGCCGATGGCAAACACACCGGCCAGCATCGCCGGCGCTCGCGCGGTACCGAACCATTCCAGGCTTACCCAGACGAACAGGAAGCACAATAGCGCGCTGGTGAGTACGGTGGCGACCAGCCACTTTTCATAGCGCAGCCAGCCGATATCCACATAACGCCCAAGCTGGTACACCATCAGCGCAAGCGCAAGGTCGGCAAAGACGGTGGACAGCTTCAGGACATCGCCCGATAGCCAGTTCAGCCCTCCCGTCCCGAGGAAAAAGCCAACCAGCAGGTAGCCCGTGATGCGCGGTATCCAGGGGTTCTTGCTGGCGATATGCCCGCCTATCAGTCCGCCGAGCAGCAGACTGCCGAACAGCAGCAGCGCGTTCCATTGAATTGGCTGTGCCGGATCAAACGGCGGAAGACTCCATGACATGTAATCCCTCCCGATGGGAAATGCTGCACACAGAATGCCGAGGGTGGGGCACAACCATCTCACCTGCGCCCGCATGCGGACCCAGACAGACGTGCCGATCCCCCTCTTCGGCTGTTAATTTTTTTGAAAGCCGTATGACGCTTGCCGGTCAGTTGGGAGTTTGGCTTGTAGAAAGGAAAGAAGTTCCGGGCGGAATTGTTCAAATGAGCTCATGCGGCGGCGGGCATGCCACTCGCATAATTGTGCAGCTAAGGCACCGCGCAGGAATAAGCTGGTCAATTTTGCTGGCCGTAGCGGGCGCGTTGCCGCGTTGCTCGTCGTCGCCATAGCTCGCTATGGCTCCTCCTCACGCCTTGCACCGCATCCCGCGACGGCCGCCAAATTGCCCAACTTATCCCT
>JBBWZW010000307.1:0-13037 GCA_039649305.1 Burkholderiales bacterium | reverse complement strand
AGCCGCTGACCGTCGGCCTCAACTGCGCGCTGGGCGCTGCCTTGATGCGCCCCTATGCGGAAGAGTTGTCGAAGATTGCCGATACCTACGTCTGCATCTACCCGAACGCCGGCCTGCCCAACCCGATGTCCGATACCGGCTTCGACGAGACGCCCGACGTGACCTCGTCACTGCTGAAGGAATTCGCCGAAAGCGGATTCGTCAACATCGCGGGTGGCTGCTGCGGCACTACGCCAGACCATATCAAGGCGATTGCCGACATCGTTGCGAAGATCCCGCCGCGCAAAATACCCGAGGCCACGCACGCAATGAAATTGTCCGGCCTTGAGCCGTTCATCGTCGACGAGAGCTCGCTGTTCGTGAACGTCGGCGAGCGCACCAACGTGACCGGTTCCAAGGCATTCGCGCGCCTGATCCTGAACGAGCAGTACGACGAGGCGCTGTCGGTCGCGCGTCAGCAGGTGGAGAACGGCGCACAGGTCATCGACATCAACATGGATGAAGCGATGCTGGACTCGGTCGCCGCGATGACGCGCTTCCTGAACCTGATCGCGTCGGAGCCGGATATCGCGCGCGTGCCGATCATGATCGACTCATCGAAATGGTCGGTGATCGAGGCCGGCCTCAAGTGCGTGCAGGGCAAGGCGGTGGTCAACTCGATCTCGATGAAGGAAGGCGAAGAAGAATTCCTGCGCCAGGCGAACTTGTGCCGCCGCTATGGCGCCGCGGTCATCGTCATGGCCTTCGATGAAACCGGCCAGGCCGATACCTTCGAGCGCAAGACGGAAATCTGCGAACGCGCGTACAAACTGCTCACGGAAAAAGTCGGCTTCCCGCCGGAAGACATCATTTTCGATCCGAATATTTTCGCGATCGCGACCGGCATCGAAGAGCACAACAATTACGCGGTCGACTTCATCAATGCAACCCGCTGGATACGCGAGAACCTGCCGCATGCAAAAATCAGCGGCGGCGTGTCGAACGTCAGCTTCAGTTTCCGCGGCAACGATCCGGCGCGTGAAGCGATCCACACCGTATTCCTGTATCACGCGATCAAGGCGGGCATGACGATGGGTATCGTCAATGCCGGCATGATGGGCGTGTACGATGACCTCGCCCCCGAGCTGCGCGAGCGTGTCGAAGATGTCGTTTTGAATCGGCGCGAGGATGCCACCGAGCGCATGATCGAATTCGCCGGCACGCTGAAAGCCGGCGGCAAAAAGGAAGAGCAGAATCTCGAGTGGCGCAATGCGCCGGTCGAGAAGCGTCTTGCCCATGCGCTGGTGCTCGGCATCACGCAATGGATTGTCGAAGACACAGAAGAAGCGCGTCTGCAGGTCCTGAACAGCGGAGGACGTCCGATCCACGTGATCGAAGGCCCGCTGATGGATGGCATGAACATCGTCGGCGACCTGTTCGGGCAGGGCAAGATGTTCCTGCCGCAGGTCGTGAAATCGGCGCGCGTGATGAAGCAGGCCGTGGCACATCTGATCCCGTTCATCGAAGAAGAAAAGCTGCTGGACGAAAAGCGGACCGGCATTGCGGCCAAGCCGAAAGGCAAGATCGTCATCGCCACCGTCAAGGGCGACGTGCACGACATCGGCAAGAACATCGTGTCTGTGGTCCTGCAGTGCAATAACTTCGAAGTGGTGAACATGGGCGTCATGGTGCCGTGTTCCGAGATCCTGGCGAGAGCGAAAGCGGAGAATGCCGACATCATCGGCTTGTCCGGCCTGATCACGCCTTCGCTGGAAGAAATGGCGCACGTGGCGAAAGAGATGCAGCGTGATCCGCATTTCCGCATGATGAAGACCCCGTTGCTGATCGGCGGCGCCACTACCAGCCGCGCGCATACCGCAGTGAAGATTGCGCCGAACTATGAAGGTCCGGTCGTGTATGTGCCGGACGCATCGCGCTCGGTGTCGGTTGCGCAGTCGTTGCTGACACCGGAGCAACGCGACCAGTACGTCGGGGAAATCAACGCGGACTATGTGCGCATACGCGAGCAGCATGCGAATAAAAAGGCGACGCCAATGGTGTCGCTCGCACAAGCGCGCGCCAACAAGACCAAGCTCGAATTCAGCGGCGTCTGTGCACCGGTCAAGCCGAAATTCATCGGGCGCCGCGTGTTCAAGAATTACGACCTGGCCACGCTTGCACAATACATAGACTGGGGCCCGTTCTTCCAGACGTGGGATCTCGCAGGACCGTTCCCCGCGATCCTGAAAGATGAAGTGGTCGGCGAAGCGGCGAGCAAAGTGTTTGAAGAAGGCCAGGAGATGCTGAAGAAGCTGATCGACGGCCGCTGGCTGACTGCCAACGGCGTGGTCGCGCTGCTGCCTGCCAATAGCGTCAACGACGACGACATCGAGGTGTATACCGACGAGACCCGCACGCAAGTGGCCTTCACCTACTATGGGCTGCGGCAGCAAACCGCCAAGCCGGTGGTGGACGGCGTTGCGCGTCCGAATCAGTGCCTGGCGGATTTCATCGCGCCGAAATCATCTGGCGTCGCCGATTACATCGGCATGTTCGCTGTCACCGCGGGCATCGGCATCGAGAAGCACGAAAAGCGTTTTGAAGATGCACTCGACGATTACAGCAGCATCATGCTGAAGTCGCTTGCCGATCGCCTGGCGGAAGCGTTTGCCGAACATCTGCATGAGCGGGTGCGCAAGGAGTTCTGGGGTTTCGTACCGGATGAAACGCTCTCCAATGCAGAGCTGATCAAGGAAGCCTATCGCGGTATCCGTCCGGCGCCGGGTTATCCCGCCTGCCCGGAGCACACGGTGAAGGCCGACATGTTCAAGCTCCTGCAATGCGATGAAATCGGTATGGAACTGACCGAGTCGTATGCGATGTACCCTGGGGCTGCGGTATCCGGTTTCTACTTTGCACACCCGGAATCGAAGTACTTCGTGGTCGGCAAGATCGGCGACGACCAGGTCGAAGACATGGTGGCACGGCGCGGAGTGACGAAGGAAGATGCCGAGCGTTGGCTGGCGCCGAATTTGTCGTGAGGCTGAATGCCGGCGGTGTTAAAACTCCGCCGGCGCACCCTCGACAAACACCTTGAACTCTCCAGGCGTAAACTGCGTCCACGTCTCGTTCGTGGTCAACGGCGCCGTCACAATGATCGCAACACGGTCGTTGGGCGTCGTGACTTGCGAAAAATCGACCAGCATGTCTTCGTCGGACAGCTTCGCGGTGGTGAACGGATATTTGCGCACGATGTAATAGAGGTTGGTGGAACAGTGCGTAAATAGCGCGGAGCCATCCGACAGCATCATGTTGAACGGGCCATGCTTGCCGATTTCGCCGGTGAGCTCACGCAGCGCCCTCGTCAGCGCAGGCAGTTCCGGCGGCGTGTCGCCGAACCGGCGCCGCAATTCCTGGAGCAGGTAGCAGAATGCCCATTCGCTGTCAGTGGTGCCGACTGGACGGAAGGCGCCGTTCAGCAATGGTTCGAATTCCTTCAGGTCGCCGTTGTGGGCGAACACCCAGTAGCGTCCCCATAATTCGCGCACGAACGGATGGCAGTTTTCCAAGGCAACCCGGCCTTGCGTCGCTTTCCGGATATGGGCGATGACGTTCTTTGATTTGATCGGGCAGCGCTTGATCAGGTCGGCGATCGGCGAATCCATGGCCGACTGGTAGTCGACGAAATGGCGTACGCCGCGTTCCTCGAAGAAAGCGATACCCCAGCCGTCATTGTGGACATCGGTACGGCCGCCGCGCGTTGCAAAGCCGGTGAAGCTGAAGACGATATCGGTGGGGACGTTGCAATTCATCCCAAGTAACTGGCACATGGCTTTGTAATGTTGTCGGAGAGACTGTTCGGCTATCTCACTATACCTCAATCGAGGCTGTGATTAACCGCAGGATCACGCGGTGCTGCTTTCCAGCGCATGCGGAGTCAGCCAGGGATCCTTCTCCGGCTGCGGGAATTTTCCCGTCATGAAATCGACGAAGCTGCGCACTTTTGCCGATAACAGCCGGCGGCTGGGATAGACCATTATTGCGGCCAGGTGGCCGAGGTGATGTCCGGGCAACAGGCGCACCAGCCTGCCGGCGCGCAGGTCATCCCCCATAGCATACGATGGACGGACAACGATACCCATGCCTGCCAGCGCAAAATGGCGCAGCAACTCGCTGTTGTTAGATACCGCCACGCTGTTGATCGGGACATTTGTGGTGACGCCATTCTCGCCCTTGACCGGCCAATGGTGGCGTACCTGGTGATAGGCAAAATTCAGGCAGGCATGCCGGGAAATGTCGTCCAGCGTCTGGGGCATGCCGTGCTCCTTCACATAGTCGCGTGACGCGCACAGGATCACTTCGGACACGCCGAGCTGCCGCGCAATCATGCTCCCGTCGAACTTCTGGAAATCCTCGATGAAGATGCCGACATCGAAACCGTCTTCGACCAGGTCGACCGTGCGGTCCGACAGCGTCACGTCCAGCTTTACAGTCGGATGCTCACGCGCGTAATGCGGTAACAGTTGTGCGAGTTGCAACTGCCCGAATCCGAGATGCGAATAGATGCGCAGGGTGCCGGAGGGTTTCTTCGATTCGGAAGAGGCGATTGCATCGGCATCGTCGATTTCCTGGAGGATCTGCAGTACCCGCTCCAGGTAGGCGTGGCCGGTTTCGGTCAGCGATAGCCTGCGGGTAGTGCGGTTAAGCAGGCGCGTGCCGAGATGCTCTTCGAGGGCAGCCACGTGGCGCGTCACTACAGCGTTTGAAATATCGAGTGCCTGCCCGGCGCGAGCAAAACTGCCCTGTTCGACGACCTTGGCGAATACGCGCATCGACTGCAACCTGTCCATATTTCCATTCCTTATCAATTCCCACTGCGAAGGCGTATTCTCCCCCATTCGCGTTCCATGCGCGCCGACGTTGACTGCCGGATGACAAAATTGGACGGCGCGCTAATTCAATGCAAGCGTCACAGGTCACATTCAATTTGCCCGACAGACGGCTTGCAGCCGATGCAGGCGCGGTCGTTACCGCCAAAACTTTCCATTGGGATTTTTCCGGTTTGACGTGGCGCAAAAATTTACGCGCGACCGCGTTCGTCTTCTGTACGCGCGCAGTCTGACGGTATGCGGCGCGATGCCACTACCGGTTACGCTGTAGCGGAAGGTGGCCCGGGCCCCAATACGCGACGGGCCGCTTAAGTAATTCGCATCGCAACCCACACACTCACGGACCGAATCCCGCCGCCGACGGCAGGCGCACTCGGAACAACCGAGGCAAATCAAGGGTTTTGCGAGGATGGCATGGCTCTTGCCATAGCTATCTCATCGAATGATTTGCATGGGACCCACATGAAAACTAAGCACTCCAAAAATCACGCCAAACCTGCCGTCACCCGCAGCGAACGGCATAGCGTACCGTCCAGTCGTCCCGATCGGAAGCGCACAGCGCATCCCGCGTAAGCGTCCTGGGACAGAGACTCACCTCTCTCCGGTTCCCGCCATTGCCTGCACTGACAGGTAGTGGCGGGTTTTTTATTTGGCGTTGGTTGCGGGAGGCAATTGCATACCGGGCTACTGATACGGCGCATAGCCTTTACATCGGACGACGCGCGCGTTCCGCTCACTGCTCTGCGCTTTGACGCATCCGGCGAGCTTAATGCGCCGACGAGGCGTAGTCGCTGCGACATGTCCGATACATCGGTGGACAGAGGGAGTCGGCGCCTCCAGTGAAGTGCCCGCAAAATCAAGGCATTGCAAGACAGGCGCAAGTTTTGCTACGACTCGTGCTATCCCTGGGGGACAGACGCACACGACAGCAATGCATTCCGGCAGCAATCGATGCCGGCGCTGACACTCAGGAAAGCCAAATGGGAGGCGCACCGCGCGATGGCGTGGTGTATTGCATCTTGCATCGCCTCTTCCCATCTTCATGCTTTGCCATTGACGGAAAACGCAGCCGCTAACGTTCCAAAACATCGCGCGGCATCGCCTGCAGGGGTCCGCATCGCTAAGGAAGAAAAATGACTCAGTCGAGAAATCCGCTGTTGGAAAAAGCGTCAGTCCAGCGCAGCCCGGGCATCGCATACAAGTCGAGGCCGTACGATGTGCGGAACCTGCATGTAAGCCTGAAGCAGTGGCGCATATTCCATGCGGTCGTTGATTGCGGCGGCTTTGCCGAGGCTGCAAAATTTCTTCACCTCAGCCAATCCGCGATCAGCTACACAGTCGCCAAACTGCAGGAGCAGTTGGGCATCCAGCTGCTGAAAATCGAAGGACGCAAGGCGCATCTCACCCTGGCCGGTCGCGCGATGCTGGATCGCTCGCGCCATGTGCTGAAAGAAGCAATCGAGCTTGAACTGTTCGCCAAGAATGTCGGGCACGGCTGCAGCGCGGAAGTGCGGCTGGTGGTCGACCATAATACCCCGACCGCGATGTTGATGCGCGCGCTGCGCAGGTTTGAGCAACTCGGGGCCGGTGCCCATGTACGACTGACCGAAGTGGCAATGCCGCGGGCCGAAGAGGTGTTGCGCGACATGACGGTCGACCTGGTAATCAGCGGACGCGTGCCTATGGGATTTCTCGGCGAGCCGCTGGCCGAGGTCGAGTACGTTGCGGTCGCGCATCCGGAACATCTGTTGTTCAGGCTGGGCAGGGATATCAACTCGACCGACCTCGAAAAGCAGGTACACATTTGCATAGGCCAGTCCAATGAAATGGAACTAAGCGGTGCCGAAAGCTCCAGGTATGGGCGGCGCTGGAACATGAGTAACTTCGACGCGGTAGTTGCGGCGGTAGGTGAATGCTTCGGCTACGCCTGGCTGCCCAGGCATCGCATACAGAAGCAGCTGAACCAGGGAACGCTGGTGCGCCTGCCGCTGGGCGAGCAAGCCAGCTACAAAGCCATGCTGTATCTGATACATGGCAGGCACTGGTCGGCCAGCCCTTCCGCGGCTCGCCTGGCGGAAATACTACGCATGCTTTCCGCCGCAGAGCAGGAAGCGGGAATCCATACAACATTGGACATGCATAATGAAGCTCTCCCGTAAGCACTACACCGCGAGGGAGGTCTGCACCGCGTCGTGTGCCGCGTTGTTGCTGTTGTTGTTGGCGGCGAATGCCGGGGCGGGCACCCGGGTCGTCAAATCGCTGCTTGAAATGCGGCATGAACATGTGGTGATGCAGGAATGGGATTTGAGTTGCGGCGCGGCGGCCCTGACCACGCTGCTCAACTATCAGCATGGCGAGCAGGCGACCGAAAAAGAAATCGCCAATGCGCTGATGCGTCGGGAAGAGTATGTCAATAATCCGGACCTGATACGAAGCCGGGAAGGCTTCTCACTGGCGGACCTGAAGCGTCATGCCGATGCTCGCGGATACCGGGGTATCGGCTATGGCAAGTTGCAGCTCAAGGACCTGGTAGCTAAGGCGCCCACCATCGTCTCTATCAAGACCCATGGATACAACCACTTCGTGATTTTCCGCGGCATGCGGGGCAATCGTGTGCTGCTGGCCGATTCCGGCTGGGGAAATCGCACAATGCCGGTCGACGAGTTCATGCAAAGCTGGATCGATTATCCGCAACTGGGCCGGATCGGATTCGTTGTCCAACGACGTGACGGGATTGCGCCGCCAAATCAATTGGTGCCGCGGGAGCAGGACTTCGTCATGCTGCGCTGACGAGCACGCCTCATTACGGGGGCGCTTATCATTTTGTATCGGCAATCGATCTGAGAATCGAATCATTCAGCGTGAATCGCGGCCGGTACGATAGAAATCGCGTACTTATTCTTTCGCCGCCAAAGCGTAAATTGATATCGAACCTGACCACAGACCGACGTGAGGTTCGAGTTGTTTAACCTTTAGGAGATTGAAAAATGAATTTGACACTTGCAAGCGTTGTAGCGGTTCCTCTCTTGGCCATGTCATCGGTAAGCTTTGCTGAAGAAGCGCCCGCACCGGCTCCGGAAGAGCCAATGATGCTGAGCGCAGCGGAGATGGACGGCGTTACCGCGGGCGATCTATACAAAGTAGTCACCATCAACAGTACAGGTATTCTTGCGGTCGGCAATATCCAGGGCTATGGCGGCAAAGCCAACGTTTACTATCCAGTCATTATTTACAAAGCTCCTGTGCTGGTCGCGCCAAGTTAATTCTCGATAAGAATCACAAAGTGGGCAACGTGTTCATGTTGCCCGCGAAGGCGTCCCCAAGCTGCCGCGATCTCCGTCCCGCTCAGTCATGGCTATCGAGTGCGCATGGCTATACGGCGTTCAATGAAAACCGGCGATCACGTCCGGCCCTATCGAAATTACTCACTTATTCTTTATTCGCCTTCATCTAAAGTGAAAGGTATTCGGGACGAATTTGCCTGAGCTTCACCACCTTAGGACCCGCGCAGGAATAAGTTCTCATTTTTGCTGGCCGTAGCGGGCGCACTGCAGAGAGCCTGATTCTATTTCGTTGCTCGCGAACGTGTTGCCCGCCGCTGGCCGTGCTCGCACTGCATCGTGTCGGGCGCACTTGGGCGGCCCCCTGGCATTGCATCCCGCTGCGACCGCCAAAATGAACAACTTATTACTGCGCGGGCCCTTAACCTTATCTTTAGGAGAAGAATGAATGAAAAAAATGAAAGCGAAACTGGCTGCCTTGTTGGCTGGCTCCCTGCTTGCATTTTCATCGCATAGCTTTGCAGCGGCGCCAATGGAGCTGAGCGAGACAAACCTGAACGCGGAGGAGCCCATGCAGTTAAGCATGGACGAGATGGATAAGGCCACCGCGGCGGGAGTGTACATCTTCGCCCCCAATGTCTCCATTTTTTATAATTACGGAGTTCTGTTGGCCGGCAACATTCAAGGACAAGGCGGAACGTCCAACCTGATTGTGGTTGTAAAAGGCTTGTTGCGCCTCTGAACAGAATGAAAACAGCGGGCGACGGTTGCGTTGCCCGCGTGCTGTCAGTGGAAGAGAATCGGCAGGGTAAAAGAGAAGCTGTATTTCGGAGCATCGTTACCGACGCCGACGCCCACCTGGGTGAGCAGCGCCACGTCGCGCGACAGGACAGAAGCAGCGCCGAGGGTCACTATTCCGTACGTCTGGTCCGACCCACGCGTCCTGAGTCCATTCAGTTCTTGTTCCTTTCGATAGATTTGGGAAAAACCGAGTTGCAAAGACGTCTCCGGACTGGCTGCCAGCGTCGTTCCGAACGAGAGACTGGCTGCGTCACCCGGTTTGACGGAAGCCTCCTGGTAGACCTTGGTATAGGCGACGCTTGCGGTGAAAGCGAGCGGATCCTGCCGCTTGAGCGCAACAATCTCCGCCTGGGCCTGTCGATAGCCGGAATTGAATCCCGCTATCCCATCCTGGCGCCGCCCCCTGCCTGAGTTGTAGGTCACGCGGCCGACCAGGTCGGGTCTCCATCCTTTTTCCCGCACCAACGTCTTCGCCAGGGCAACGGTGAGATCGCCCCAGCCGCTGGCGCGGGCCGATGAGCTGCTCCGGAAGTCGTCCACCTCTGACGAGCGCACCTGGTTATATGGCATCACTGCTTCCAGTTCGGACTCCAGTGGCAGTCCGATTTTCAGGCCGAGGCTTCCGTTGATTTCGTTTCTCCGCAACTCCTGTCTTGCAAGGACCAGGCCGGGTGTCGAGGTGCGCGGGTCGGTGACGACGGAGAAAATTGGAGATGTGTGTTCGCTGCGCGTGTAGCTAAAGCGCGGCGCGAGTTCGATCGTGCCTGCGGGTAGCAATAGTGCGCCGGTTCGGGTCAGGGTGCGCTCGAGCGCTCGTTGCGCGGCTTCTTCATCTACTTCGAAAGCGCCGGGCGCGGATGTAGCCGTCGCCGCGCGAGGCTTATCGGGGACCGCGGGAGATGGGGAGGATGGAGCCGGCGGCGATGCCTGCGCGACTCGTTGCTGCACCGCCGTTGACGCAGGTGTCTTCATCGCGCTGTTCAACGCTTCCAGGCGTCTTTCCAGCTGCTCTATTCTTTGCTGCAGCGCTGCCAGATGTACGTCGCTCTGTGCGAGCCGTTGGCGTAGTTCCTGTTCCCGGTTTTGCATCGGGCCGTCTGCTGCCCAGGCCGGAGCGGCCAGTATCAAACTTGTGAATGCGAGCGGCAATAACGGCGCCTGACATTTGCTTTGCCATTTCATCCTGATTCCACCTTTCATGTTGTATGGCCAAGGTGGGAGCAGGGCAGCTAAAACCGTAAAGGCACGCGCGAACGAGCAAGGCAGCTATACGCTCTCGCCCGGCCACGTACATGCCGTGATCTTCGCTACCCGTTACCTTTGCTTGAGCCTCTTTTGCTGTACACAGAAGGACTCCGGATGAAACCTTTTTTTATATTCGATTCTGATGTGTCTGGATAAAGCTGCGGAGAGATGGCGGAGCAGGCCAGGGAACAAGACTGCGCCCACAGCGCCGCGCGTTGCCGCCCGGCGGCGATCGCCTGACCTCAGGCGCCGCGCAGCACTAACTCGCAAATTTGCTTGCCATAGCGGGCGCGCTGCAGAGAGCATGTTCTGCTTTCTTCTTGCGAACGTGTTGCTCGTCGTCGCCATAGCTCGCTATGACTCCTCCTCGCGCCTTGCATCGCATCCCGCTACGTCCGCCAAATTGCACGAGTTATTCCTGCGCGGCGCCTTACTTGTGGGCTTTTTGAACTTGGAACTCCGGCTTTGCGCTTTCGATGACCGGTGCTTTCGCAGCTGGCATCACGTCGGGCCGGATGTTGTACTTTTCGATCAGGCGATAGAGCGTCACGCGGGATATGCCGAGGAGCGTAGCCGCGCGTGAGATCTGATTGCGGGACTGCGACAGCGCGCGGCGGATGACGACGCTCTCGGCGGCGGCGCGGGCATCCTCCAGCGACATGATCTGGTTCTGGTCGCTTTGCCGGTCAAAGCCAAGGTCCTCGGGCTGGATGAAGCGTCCCTCGGCCATGACGGTTGCGCGCTGCACCCGGTTAACCAGTTCACGCACGTTGCCTGGCCAGCTGTGGCTGAGCATCGCATTCATGGCGGCCTTGGAGAAGCCGCGCAGGCTCCTGTTGTGCATGCCGGCGAACTTGGCAAAGTAATATTTCGCGATGTCTTCGATGTCCAGTCCGCGGTCCGCCAATGGTGGAATTCCGATGCAGACGACGTTGATCCGGTAGTACAGATCCTCGCGGAAGCGCCCTTGTTTGACCGCTTCCGCCAGGTCGATGTGGGTGGCCGCGATGACGCGCACATCGATTTCCAGCGGCTCGGTGCCGCCGACGCGCTCTATGGTTTTCTCCTGCAGGAAGCGCAGCAGATTGACCTGCATGTCGAACGGCATGTCGCCGATTTCGTCGAGGAACAGTGTTCCGCCTTGCGCCGCTTCGATGCGGCCGATCTTGCGCTGGCTGGCGCCGGTAAATGCGCCCTTTTCATGGCCGAACAGCTCGGACTGGAACAGTTGCGGCGCGATCGCACCGCAGTTGACTGCGACGAACGAGGCACTCTTGCGATCGGATTGGCGGTGTATCGAAAGCGCGGCGACCTCCTTGCCCGTGCCGGACGGACCGGTAATCAGTACCGAAGCCTCGGTACGCGCGACTTTCTGAATCTGGGCGAACAGGCGCTGCATGTGCGGGGAATGGCCGACCATGGTCGAGTCGGTATCGAGCGGCAAGCGGTCCGGCCGCGACTTGCCCTGGATGTCGCGCATGAAAGACATGCCCCACGCATGGCGCAATGTCAGCACGATGTGGTCCATGTCGGCCGGTATGGTAATGAAATTGAACAGGTGCTCGCCGATGAATTCGCGCATGCGCGCGGTGGAAATCAATTCTTGCGCGACCAGGCCTACCCATGAAATCTGGTTGTTGCTGACGATGGGTTCGCATTTGTCGAGATGCGCGAGCTCGGTTTCGCGGGTCACGATCAGGAGGCCGACGCGGCATCCGTCATGCATCGCGTTGTAGGCCGCTTCGAGTGTCGCGCACTCGATCAGGTTGAGGCCGTGGTCTTTCAGTGTTTCAGAATACGGACACGGCGCTTCGGCCCGGCTGGAAGGGCGCAGGACGAGAACAGCCTGATTCGTTTGCGCAGAATTTGAGACGTATAGCATTCCCCAATACCCCTATCGTATCTGTGCCCGCCGAGGCCCCGCAGGGGTGGCGCGCGAAATGCCTATGACGTCTGGCAGGCGCGGCGACTCCTTCATCTTGATTGCTTATTGGTAAGGATGGGAGCTCGAATGAAACCGGTTGACAAAGTTTTATGAAGGGTCGAGCTTACCGCCTTTTAGTTACCGTCACAATGCCATAAATTGGGGAATTTAAAATTACGAAGTATTGGTTTGTGCTGCATCAAGACGCGATTTCCAACATGCAATCAAAAAAAATCAAATGCTTGCTGGAGTGCGAGGCGCTGGAGCGGATTTCATATCTGTAGGGGCGGCGCAGTCCCGGGAACCGATTGAATGCCAGGCACGGTCAAACGCGGCTCCCTACAGTGACATGAAATCCGCTTTAGACAGGCTTAATTTGCGACCGAGGGGAGCTGAGCAACGTAACGCCATAGGCCGTGGCCCGAGGCGATGTACTTTCGTTCGAACGGTGTGATCGGCGTTTGCGTGACATAGGACTCGCATGCGACTTCAGTGCCGGTAAGCTGCGTCAGCGCTTCAGCACATTCTGCACCCGGCTGCCGTCCAGGCCGCTATGCTGGTATCAAACGCCGCGCGGTTGTAGGGCGCGATCGGTTTTAAAAATTCGGTAGCAGCATGTTTCGCGAGGACGCTGTGTAGCTGATCGTGGATCGCGGTCTGGCTGCTGGTGATAGGGCGGGAATTCGCTTGCATGACTTTTCAAATGCGGTGGTGCGGCCTACGCCGCTGTAGCGGGCCTCGTTAAATGGGCGTCATCATGCCACTCGCAGGAACGGTAAAGGATTCCTTGTTGCGTGCAGCTATTTCCGAGTCATGAATGCGGAAGCGGCAGAAATGGCTGGGATGCGGGAGGGCGGGACGAAGCGCAAACAGAGTATTCGGTTGTCGGTCCCGGCTCGCCTGTCGAAGGAGGCGGCG
>JBBWZW010000425.1:0-7555 GCA_039649305.1 Burkholderiales bacterium | reverse complement strand
CACGACGCCATGCGAGGTCGGTGATGTGCAGCAGGCCATCGAGGCCGACGAGGTCGACGAATGCGCCGTAGTCGGTGATGTTCTTGACGATACCGGTAACAACGGTGCCTTCTTTCAGGGTTTCCATCAGCTTGGCGCGCTCTTCGCCCATCGATGCTTCGATGACGGCGCGACGCGACAGCACAACGTTGTTGCGCTTGCGGTCAAGCTTGATGACCTTGAATTCCATCGTCTTGCCTTCGTACGGCGTGGTGTCCTTCACCGGACGGGTGTCGACCAGCGAACCCGGGAGGAATGCACGAATGCCGTTGGTCAGGACGGTCAGGCCGCCTTTGACCTTGCCGTTGACCGTACCGGTCACGATTTCGCCGGACTCCATCGCTTTTTCCAGCGAGAGCCACGATGCGAGACGCTTGGCCTTGTCGCGCGACAGGATAGTGTCGCCAAAGCCATTTTCGAGCGATTCAATCGCGACGGAAATGAAATCACCCACATTGACTTCGAGTTCGCCATTGTCGTTCTTGAACTCTTCGATGGGGATGAAGGCTTCGGATTTCAGGCCTGCGTTGACGATCACGAAATTGTGGTCGAGACGAACGACTTCAGCCGAAATCACTTCACCGGAACGCATATCCTGACGCGACAGCGATTCCTCAAAGAGAGCGGCAAAACTTTCCATACCAGATGCGGGGGATGCAGAAGCTGTAGACATAGATTTAAACGGAGTTAGCCAACATTAGTCGCGTGTCTCCATACGATTAATACTGGGTTAGGTTTATCAACACCCGACTCGGCCTTGCGCCTGATCGGACACCAATCGCACTACGGAAACAGGCACGTCAATAACAGATAAGTCGTGCTCATGCATGTTTCTTTACGGTTGCGTACCAGCGAAGCACCTGATCGACCGCCTCATCGGCTGTCATATCGGATGTATCCAGCAAGTACGCCCCTTCTGCAGGCTTGAGCGGCGCAATCGCACGATCAGAGTCCCGTGCATCGCGCTCTCTCAAATCTTTGAGAAGGTCTTGCATATTAGCAGAAAAACCCTTGTCAATCAATTGCTTATATCGTCTTTGCGCGCGCGCCTCGACACTCGCGGTCAGGAACACTTTCAATTGTGCATCGGGAAAGATGACGGTACCCATGTCGCGGCCGTCGGCCACCAGGCCCGGCTCGGTACGAAAACCATCTTGGAGGCCGACCAATGCATGCCGGACCGATGGCAGTGCGGCGATTTTTGATGCAGTATTGCCAACTTCTTCGGCACGGATAGCGGACGTGACGTTTTCGTTTGCCAGCGAGATCTCGCCGCCGGCGAACTTGCACAGCAGGCCTTCGGCCAGTTTCGCCAGCGCATGCTCGTCGTTCAACGGGACCTGGCGACGCAGTGCCGACAAAGCGGTGAGCCGGTACAACGCACCTGAATCAAGGTAGTGAAAGCCGAGGCGCGTGGCAACCCGATGGGCAACGGTGCCTTTGCCGGAAGCGGTCGGGCCGTCAATCGCGATCACCGGAATGGTCGATGTATTCATTAATGAGATATTAGTGGAGTATCAAAAGCGATGCACAGCCCGCCCATGCGGGCATGCGAGAGCGGTTCACAGAAGCTTGTTTTGCGCAACTTTTGAGAACGCACTGAAATAGTCGGGGAAAGTCTTGGCCACGCATTTCGGATCATTGATGCGGATCCGGTTGCCTTTGCGCGCCGCGCCATCCAGCGATGCCAGCGAAAAGCACATGGCCATCCGGTGATCGTCGTACGTATCGATCGCAGCGGTCGCGATTTGTGCCGGCGGCGTAACGCGCAGATAATCGGCGCCCTCTTCCACTTCGGCGCCCAATTTGCGTAATTCCGTTGCCATTGCGGCAATACGGTCTGTTTCCTTCACTCTCCAGCTGCCGATATTGCGCAGGGTGCTCGGACCGTCCGCATACAGGGCCGCAACAGCGATGGTCATCGCCGCGTCGGGGATATGATTGAAATCGGCATCGATCGCCTTCAGCACGCCATTTGATGTCGCTTCTATCCAGTTATCACCCATTGTGATGCTCGCGCCCATTTGCTCGAGCGCTTCGACGAAACGCACGTCGCCCTGGATGCTGTCCCTGCCGACGCCTTCGACCCGTACCGGCCCGCCGGCAATGGCGCCTGCCGCCAGGAAGTACGACGCCGATGAGGCATCACCTTCTACATGAATCGATCCGGGGCTGGTGTAATGCTGTCCGACCGGCACGGTAAACGATTGCCAGCCATTACGTTCAACCACCACGCCAAATCGGCGCATCAGGTTGAGGGTGATTTCAATGTACGGCTTGGAAATCAGGTCACCGACCACATCAATGGTCACCGCCTCGTCCCTGGCCATCAGCGGCGCCGCCATCAGCAATGCAGTCAGGAACTGGCTCGATACATTGCCCCGCACCTGCATGCGATGCGACTGGATCATGCCACGCCGGATGTGCAGCGGCGGAAAGCCGGCCTCACCGGTATATTCGATACGGGTGCCGATGGCGTTCATCGCGTCGACCAGATCCCCGATCGGGCGTTCATGCATGCGCGCTACGCCGTGCAAGGTGTAGTCGCCGCCGATGACCGCCAACGCAGCGGTGAGAGGCCTGATTGCCGTACCGGCGTTGCCCATGAACAGGTCGGCCTGATGCACGGGCAGCACCCCGCCGGTGCCGTGGACGACGCACTCCTGCGTCGCGCCAACTTGCTCCCACTTAACGCCGAGCTTTTGCAAAGCCATCAGCATCACGTGCGTATCGTCAGATGCAAGCAGGTCGAAAATCCGCGTGGTGCCTTTGGCAAGCGCCGCAAGAAGCAAGGTGCGGTTGGAGATGCTCTTCGAACCCGGCAGCCGCACGGTGCCCTGAGCACGTGCGGCGGGTTGCAGGTCGAGAGTATGAGGATAGTGTTGTTTCATCAGTCGCCGCCTTGCTTGCTCGGCCGCTCGGCAGCCTCGATAGTGCGAACCCAGTTCTGTCGTGCCTGCTGGCCATTGGCGTAAACCGTTTCCAGCGCTGCGCCATCGGATGCCGCCAGCATGCTGCGCAGGCTTCCCAATTGCGCCATATACGCATCCAGTTCAAGCAGCAAGGCTTCCTGGTTGGCCAGCGAAATATCGCGCCACATCTCCGGGGAAGAACCGGCAATTCGCGTGAAATCGCGAAACCCGCTGGCGGCATACTGGAACAAGAGGCCGGCATGCGGCTTTTTGGCGATATCGTCGACCAGTGCGTAGGCGAGCAAATGCGGAAGATGGCTGACCGCGGCGAACACGCGATCATGCTCTTGCGGCGTCAGCTTGTGGATGATTGCGCCGCATTGCTCCCATGCACCGGCAACTCTGGCTACATTCTCGACAGAGTTTTCCGGTAAAGGTGCGAGGACCACTTTCTTGCCGACATAGAGATCGACGATCGCCGCCTCCGGGCCGTTCGATTCCCGCCCCGCGATAGGATGGCCTGGCACGAACTGCCCGACCTTGTCTCCCAACGCCTTGCGGGCCGCTGCAACCACATCGGACTTGGTACTGCCGGCGTCGGTTACAACTGTGCCGGGCTGCAAATGGGGCTTGATCGAAGCAAGTATTGCTTCGGTTTGCGCCACCGGTGCGGCGATCAGCACCAGGTCGGCATCCTGCACAGCGTCTGCTACGGAAGTACTCATCACATCGATGATGCCAAGTTCCCGTGCGCGCGCCAGCGATGCGGCGCTCCGGCCGACACCTGCGACCTGGCGCACCATGCGGGCTTGCTTGAGCGCGAGCGCGAACGAGCCACCGATCAGTCCGACACCGAAAATTGTGATCTTGTTAAACACGGGATCAGGCCAATGCGTTTTTCAGCGCTGCGATGAACGCTTCATTTTCTTCGGGCAAACCGATCGACACGCGCAGCCACTGCGGCAAACCGTAACTGCCGACCGGACGCACGATCACGCCCTGCTTCAGCAGCGCGATATTCACCCGCGCGCCGGCGCCATCGTCGTTGCCGACTTTGAACAGCACGAAGTTGCCATACGATGGCACGTATTCGAGGCCCATCCCTTCGAACGCCCTGGTCAACTGACGGTAGCCGTCCGCATTCACCTTCGCGCTCTTCTCGAGGAACTCGCGGTCGTGCAATGCGGCTACCGCGGCAGCCTGCGCCAGCGAGTTCACGTTAAACGGCTGGCGTATACGGTTCAGCAAGTCTGTGATTCCCGGCTGCGCGATCCCCAGGCCGATTCGCAAACCAGCCAGGCCATAGGCCTTCGACAAGGTTCGGGAGACCAGCAGGTTCGGATATTTCCTGACCCAGGCGATGGAGTCGTACTGCAGCTCGGCTGCGAGATATTCGTTGTAGGCCTCGTCCAGCACCACCACCACATTGGAAGGCACCGCTTTCAGGAACGCTTCGATTTCCTGCGCAGGAAGGTAGGTGCCCGTCGGATTGTTCGGATTGGCAATGAAAACCAGCCGCGTATCCGCAGTGATCGCTTTTGCCATCGCACTCAGGTCATGGCCGAACTTCTGGGCCGGAACCTCGATTCCGCGAGCGCCGATTGCCTGGGTGGCTAGTGGGTAGACGGCGAACGAGTATTGCGCATAGATGACCTCCTGCTGCGGCTGCACGAACGCATGCGCGGCCAGCTCCAGGATGTCGTTGCTGCCATTGCCCAGTGTGATCCATTCCGCCGGCACGCCATATTTTGCAGTGACCGCCGCTTTCAGCTCGAAGCCGTTCGAATCCGGATATCGGCCTATGTCGGCAGCCGCTTTCAGCATCGCCTGCCTGGCCGACTCGGGCATGCCGAGCGGATTTTCATTTGAGGCGAGTTTGATGATTTTTGCTTCGTCGAGGCCGAATTCGCGCGCGACTTCGGAGATCGGTTTGCCGCCCTGGTAGGGAGCGATGGCCCGGACATAATCGGGTCCGAATTGACTAGACATAATCGCTTTCAATTAGTTGACGTTCATTTCATGCGGTCAGGCGCGGTCGGCGAGCTTTCGCTGCCCCGCGCGAAGTAACCCGCTCAATACAATTAGCTCGACGGGTAGGAGCCCAGGACCTTGAAGAACGCGGCGTTCTCTTTCAGCTCGGCCAGCGCCTTCGACACCTTTCCATCCTGCAGATGGCCCTCGATATCGACATAGAAATAATATTCCCATGTACCCATGCGGGCCGGGCGCGATTCGAAACGCGTCATCGATACACTGTGCTTGGCAAGCGGCGCCAGCAGGTTGTACACCGCCCCAGCCTTGTTCGGAACCGACAACACCAGCGACGTCTGGTCCTTACCGCTTGGGCTCGTGTGGAGGCAACCGACCACGGCAAACCGTGTGCGGTTATGCGGATCGTCCTGCACATGGGCTTTTACCACCTGCAGGTTGTACTTCTGCCCCGCGAACTCACCGGCGATCGCGGCGGCCGCCGGGTCTTCACTTGCGATGCGCGCTGCTTCGCCATTGGAAGCAACCGCCTGCCGCTCAATGTTGGGATAGTTCTGGTTCAGCCAGGTCTGGCATTGCGCAAGAGCTTGCGAATGCGCGCAGATCCGGGTTACGCCGTCCATGGCGCCGTCTTTTGTCATCAGACTATGATGGACCGGGATCGATACTTCGCCGCTGATCGCCAACGTCGTTTGCAGCAACAGGTCGAGTGTACGATTGACCGCGCCTTCCGACGAATTTTCGACCGGCACCACACCGAAATCGGCGGTGCCCGCCTCCGCGGCGCGGAACACTTCGTCGATCGACGCGCATGGCAGCCCTTCCACCGCCTGTCCGAACTGGAGGTAGACCGCCTGTTCGCTATAGGTGCCGACCGGTCCGAGATACGCAACCGTCACGCGCTTTTCCAGCGCGCGGCACGCCGACATGATTTCACGGAATATGGTTTGCACATCGGCGCTGTGCAGCGGACCCGGGTTGCGCTGCGCGACGCTGGCGAGCACTTGTGCTTCGCGCTCAGGCCGGAATACCGGCGCGTTGGTCTCGGCTTTGACGTGTCCGACTTCTTGCGCGACCCGCGCGCGGCGATTCAGCAGATCGAGGATCTGCGCGTCGATAGCGTCGATCTGTTCACGTAAGGGTTTGAGTTTGCTTTCCATCTTGTGACTTTATAATTTTTCCCCGTCCTTCCCTTTGTCTCGACAAGCGCGGGAAGGAATGCGCCTCTACCACTGGTCCGTTTCAGCCGTGCGTCTTCTCGAACTCTTTCAGGTACTCGACCAATACCTGCACGCCTTCGATTGGCATCGCGTTATAAATCGACGCCCGCATGCCACCGACCGACTTGTGTCCCTTGAGCTGCAGCAGCCCGCGCTCATTCGCTCCCGCCAGGAACGCGTCGTTCAAGGATTCGTCGCTGAGGTAGAACGGAACATTCATTCGTGAGCGGCAGTCTTTCGCGATCTTGTTGCTGTAGAAATCGGTCGAATCCAGATAGCCGTACAAAAGTGCCGCTTTTGCGATATTGCGTTGCTCCATCGCGGCGACCCCGCCCTGCTTCTTCAGCCACTGGAATACCAGGCCCGCGATATAAATACCATAGGTAGGCGGCGTGTTGTACATCGAATCATTTTCCGCGACGAGCTTCCAGTCGAAAGCGGACGGGCAAATCGGCAACGCGTGGCCGATCAGGTCTTCGCGCACCACCACTACCGTAACGCCGGCAGGGCCGATGTTCTTCTGTGCGCCGCCGTAAATCACGCCGTACTTCGAAACATCCACCTGCCGCGACAAGATATGCGAAGACATATCGGCGACGATCGGCGCATTGTTCGTCTCTGCGCTGACATCCGGCGTGAAATGAAACTCGACACCATCGATGGTTTCATTGGTGCAGAGATGGACATACGCCGCATCCTTCGACAGCTTCCAGGTATCCCGTGGCGGGATAGTATGGAATTTGCCCTCTTCGGAAGAAGCAGCCACGTTGACCGTGCTGTACTTTTTCGCTTCCTTGATCGACTTGGCCGACCACGATCCGGTCTTGATGAAATCGATCACCGCCGGCTGCGACTTCCTGCCCAGCAGATTCAGCGGCACGATCGCATTTTCGCCTATGCCGCCGCCTTGCAAAAACAGTACCTTGTAATTGGCGGGCACGCCCATCAATTCGCGGAAATCGCGCACGGCAGCTTCATAGATCGAGATGAATTCCTTGCCGCGATGGCTCATCTCCATCACCGACATGCCACTGCCATGCCAATCGAGCATTTCCTCGGCGGCTAGCTTGAGCACCTCTTGCGGCAGGACTGCCGGCCCGGCGGAAAAGTTATATACGCGACTCACTGGTCCTCCGCTCCTCCGTTTTCTTCTTCGGCATCGGCCTCGGCAATGCGCTCCTCGACGTCAGTTTCGACGATGCGCTGCAATCCGCTCAACTTGGTGCCGTCTTCGACTGCAATCAACGTCACGCCTTGCGTGGCGCGGCCCATTTCACGAATTTCGGAGACACGGGTACGGATCAATACGCCGCCGGTGGTAATCAGCATGATTTCATCGCTCGGCTCGACCAGCGTGGCAGCCACGACTTTGCCGTTACGTTCGCTGGTCTGGAT
>JBBWZW010000251.1:0-2960 GCA_039649305.1 Burkholderiales bacterium | reverse complement strand
GTGTACACACTGCGCAAGAAGCCTGATCTGAGCCCAGGAGTCTGCGCGGCAGAGCAGTTTTTGCGACGGCATTTCCCGCTGCTGACATGGTCCGGCCGATCGTCCTCCCATCGACGTTAACCCCTTCCTGCTTTTCCAACGCACTGCCATTCGCTGCCTGCTTGTCTTGGCAGGAACCGCGCCCGTCATTCGCACCACTCATGGCAAGTGCGATGTAAGGACAGCCTCGATATCCAACAAAGGATTCTTGAAGGAGGCGGCGATCCCGGACGCTGATGAGATCCAACCGGTCCGCATATTGAGCATTGGCAGATTCGACGAGCAGCAAGACCAGCCCGGAGGTTCCCAGGCACTCTCATGGAGCAGCGTCGCAATGTACAAGTCCGGTCCGCAGGAGCAATGCGTCGCAGCGTCGGTTGCCCCATCCCGTTGCGGGAATTTTGTGCCCGCGAATGGAATCCGACAGGTGAAGCATGCGTATCTTTCAGGCGTGTGGCGGCTATTCAAGACGCTCCCCACGGGCAGCGCTGCCGGCAGCGGAGATCCGATCTACTTGTCATCTTTACCGTTCCCGGTACAATGCATTGCTTTATTGGCATTTCGTGCGCAAGCCGGCATTCATCGTACTGCTTGCATGACCAGGGACTTTATCTGTGCAGCAAAATATTCCTGAGAATCCGTCCCCGTTGAATAGCGCCGCCGGCATGCGTTGGTTACTAAACGAGCTGGTTGACCTCGCTGGGCAGCATGACGAACTCGCCGCCACCCCGGTTCTCGAACTGCAATTCGGTGATGTGGTCACCCGGACAACCGTGGCAATCAACGACGGCATCCAGTGCCTGTCGGTCGTCGCAGAATTGCCCCTGACCGAGCATATCGGTCAACCACCGCAATCATCGCGGCCGCTCCCGACATCGATTACGCAGCAGCGAACCGAGCTGTCGTGGCACGCGGACTCGGGCCGCTATGTAGTCGTCTCGACAACGCCGGTGTCGGCCCTGCCGGAGGACACCAGCGTTCTCGATGCGATCCTCGATACATCCGAATACGCGCGTGCATGGTACTCGGTCGTCAGTACCTGGGCGCCCGTGCCGCGCTAAAGCGGATTGCCACCGGATTCAACGGTCACACGCAATGCAAGCGCACCGCGCTGCGTACGCGCGAGACCCGCGAGCGCACGGTACCGACCGGTATCTGCAGTTCCTGCGCGGCTTCCTTATAGGTGGCATCTCCGTCCAGCACCGCTTCAAAGGTGGTCCGGATTTCAGCCGACAATCCGGCCAACAGCGCTTCGACTTTACCGATCTGCTCGCGCATCTCTGCCATCAGCGCCGGATCGTTCCGCTCATCGGCCCATCCATCGATGACTGCCTGGTCGACCTGGTCATAAATTTCCGTGCAGTTGCGGCGCGCCTGGTTCCGCGCGAGATTGAGCGCGATGCCGAACAGCCAGGTCGACGGCTTGGACCGGCCCGCATAGCGGTCGACACACCGTAGCGCTTCCATAAACGTGCTCTGTACCACGTCTTCCGCGTCCTGGGGATTGCGCACATACCGCTGCACAAAGCGAAGCAAATGGTAGTGGTGTTCCCTGAACAGCTTGTCAAGATCCACCGCGCTGAAAGCGACGGGCGATTCGACAGGGCGCGCGACGACAGCGTCGCTCTCGGCAACGGCGACAAGCAACATACAATTCTCCCAGAGCGTTGGTGACGTACTCGACGTTTCAAGCAATCGTCGCGGCCTTCGCCGGCGTTGCCATTAATTTAAGAGCAGGATCGCTCGGCAACCTTACGGGTTCCTTAGTACGGGCTTGCCGACCGTAGAAAAAATTTCAACAATCCTGAAAGCGTCGCCCGGCCACAACGATGTCTGCACGGCCTGTCGATTCAGGACCTCGTCGTCCCGTGTGTGAGTGCCCACGCTTCGGAAGTGAACGACTGAACAACAGCGGTTTTATTCTGCTGGCGGCGGTTGGCAGGTGGAACTTTTTAATCCCCACTTGCCACGCACTCACACAGGTACAGGCATCGGCCGACCGAAATCGACCGGCGATGGCCGGCAACAGGGGAAGTGAGAATGGCAAATTGGGCCGTTAATGCGATTGTGGCGGGGTACAGCCGGGCATTCAGCTTGGCTCAATTGTTCACCGACTACCAGCGCCTGTCGGAACCTCGGAGCCCGACCAACGCATCCGTCGATGCGCCACTGTCTCCATTGGAAAAACCGGCCCGCGCCACTCACAATCCGCACTACGGGTCGCGTTCGCTTCTGACACGAATCAGCATGCAGCCCCACCGGCGAAAGACGAACGTGGGGATCGTGCCTACTGATGCCCCGTCCTCAGTGCCAGTTGCCCCGAAAACCGCGACTCACGAACGTCTGGAACCCATTCCACGAAACCATCCCAACGACGTGCCGATTCGACCTCCCAAGGTCGCCCCGCGGCGTTTCCCGCATTCTCAGGTGGTCACAATGCATCGCAATCCGACGCAACGGGGCGAGCACAAGCCCCCGAGATCGCCAGAGGCGAAACAAGCGTATTCCATGCGGCTGAAGTTGCTGAGCTGGATCATGAGAACGAATGGTGCGGACCACGCCTTCAGCCGGCGGATCCTCTGACGCGCGAAACCCGCCACCTCCGTCATAGATATCGCATGCCGGTGGCGCTGTAGGGAGCCATCGACCACACCTGGGCCTCGCGCAGATAACTTTGGTTGTTGTCCTGGCGGCTGTTCAGGGCCTGCGCACGTTGAAAATGGATAACGCGACGCAGACGGTTCATCCATTCGGTTCGGTTGATGGAACGCCCACGGGCTCTGCTTCCACTCAGTGAAGGGATTGCAAACACTGCAGTGAAAACAGATGAAGCCGAATGGGAGAATCGGAGAATATGTGTGCGACGATAAAGCGGGCAATACTTGCTGGCATGATCGCCATCGCTGCGGCAACCGCCGAAG
>JBBWZW010000216.1:0-14454 GCA_039649305.1 Burkholderiales bacterium | reverse complement strand
GCCTGGCAATGTTTTCGACCGTTTCGAATCGCGCTTCGGTCAGCAGCGCTGCTTCTTCCGCACTGAACTGGCCGAAGCGGGTACCGATCTGCCAGTCTGCGGTGTGGAGGAGATGGATCAAGCGTGGGCTCCTTTGCTCTATGCGCTGAAACCCTCGGAATATACCAAATTGTGGGGGCGGCCGAGGTGATTGTCGGCTTGTTATGGAATCGCCTGGGTATCTACACAAGTACCAGACGGCTCGCGTACCACGTTATTCCGGCGCAGGCGGGAATCCAGAGAGAGGCATCACGACGCTCGCGATGAGTGGAGGCAATAACCAGTGTTGACTCTTTGGGGTACAGACCGCTGTGTCGTTCCCGCCTGCGCGGGACCGAAGGCTTCCCTCCATGGTGCGGGATTCAATCGCAATGGTTGCCGCTCGTATAAAAATCAACGACGTGCAAAGCCAGGTGTTGTGGGATTGGCATCAGATTGGCATCCCAAGCTGCAACTGCTGCGAGCGGTGAGCGATTATTCCGGCACCACTGCAGTAACTTCAATCTCCAGTCGCGCGCGCTCCTCAATGAGCGCTACAGCCTGTATCGCCGTCATCGTCGGATAGTGGCGCCCAATGATTTCCCGATAAGCATCGCCGATCTCCTTGTACGCAGCGACGTATTCAGCTTTGTCGACCACATACCAGGTCATGCGGACGATGTGTTCCGGCCGCGCCCTCGCCTCGGCCAATACTGCGACAATGTTGAGCAGCGCTTGCCGCGTCTGGCCGGCGAAGTCGTCGGTGTGAAATTCGCCTTGCGCATCCCAGCCGACCATGCCGCTGACGAACACCATGCGGCCCGACGCCGTGATGCCGTTGGAGTATCCTTTCGGGCGCGCCCAGCCAGGTGGTTGAAGAATTTCCATATCTTGCCTTTCTTGTTAAGCGTCTTCTATGCCGGTGATGCTTCACGCAGCAATTCCCGCGCAATAATCAATTGCTGCACTTCGCTCGCGCCTTCATAAATCCGCAATGCGCGAATTTCACGATATAGCTGCTCGACTGGTTGACCGCTCACCACGCCCAGGCCACCGAACATCTGCAGTGCCGCGTCGATGACTTGTTGTGCCGTTTCAGTCGCGGTCAGTTTTGCCATGGCGGCTTCCTTCGTGACGCGCTGGCCCTGGTCGCGCTGCCAGGCGGCGCGGTATGTCAGCAACGCCGCGGCATCGATGCCGGTCGCCATTTGCGCCAGCTTCGCCTGCGTCAGTTGAAAATCGGCGAGCGTTTGCCCGAACATCTTGCGCGTGGTGGCCCGCTGCAAAGCCTCATCCATAGCGCGTCGCGCAAACCCGAGCGATGCGGCCGCGACCGATGTGCGGAATATGTCGAGAGTCGCCATCGCCACCTTGAAGCCCTGGCCGGCTTCGCCGAGGCGATTGGCGACGGGGATGCGACAATCTGAAAATTTGATGCGTGCAAGCGGATGAGGGGCAATCACTTGGATGCGCTCCGCAATGCTGAAACCGGGCGTCTCCGCGTCGACGATGAAAGCTGAGATGCCGCGTGCACCCGGCGCTTCGCCGGTACGCGCGAAGACCACATACAAGTCAGCGATACCGCCGTTCGAGATCCAGGTTTTTTCACCGTTCAATACATAATGGCCGCCATCGCGGACAGCGGCGCATTCCATCGCCGCCACGTCCGATCCGGCCTCCGGTTCCGACAGGGCAAAGGCCGATATCGCATCGCCCACGCCGACCCGCGTCAGGTAACGCTGCTTGTGTTCCGCGCTGCCAAACAGGGTGATCGCGCCGGAGCCGAGTCCCTGCATGGCAAACGCAAAATCGGCCAGACCGGAATGGCGGGCGAGTGTCTCGCGGATCAGGCAGACTGCGCGGGTATCGATGGCATCGGCGGCAGCGCCGAATGCAGTACCGCCGATGGCATGGCGCAGCCAGCCCGCGGCTCCGAGTTGGCGTACCAACTGCCGGCAGGCGGCATCCACATCCTGTTCATGCTGATGTGACAGATTCCGGTTCGCCCACTCATCCACTGCCTGTTCAAGCTCGCGATGCCGCGCGTCGAGAAAGGGCCAGCTCAAATAACTTTTGTCGCGCATCTTAGTCGCCCTCGAAAGCCGGCCGCTGCTTCTCCACAAATGCGTGGTAAGCGCGATGGAAGTCATTGGTCGCCATGCAGATCGCCTGCGCCTGAGCTTCCGCCTCGATCGCTTCGTCGACGCCCATGTTCCATTCCTGCTGCAGCATCTTCTTCGTCATGCCGTGGGCAAAGGTAGGACCATGCGCCAGTTCGGCAGCAAATACCTGCGCATCGGCCACGACCGATTCCGGTATGCACAGCCGATTGAAAAAGCCCCATTGTTCGCCTTCGGTTCCACTCATGCTGCGACCGGAAAACAGCAGTTCGGAAGCCCGGCCCTGCCCGATCATACGCGGCAGCAATGCGCATGCGCCCATGTCGCAACCGGCCAGGCCGACCCGCGTGAACAGGAAAGCGGTCTTGCTGCGCGCGGTGCCGAAGCGTATATCGGATGCGAGCGCCAGCATTGCCCCGGCGCCGGCGCAAATGCCGTCGACCGCAGCGACGATCGGCTGCGGACAGGCACGCATTGCTTTTACCACGTCGCCCGTCATGCGCGTAAAAGCCAGCAGGCCCGGCATGTCGAGCTGTGTCAGCGGGCCGATGATGTCGTGCACATCGCCACCCGAACAGAAATTGCCTCCGGCGCCGGTAATGACCAGCGCCTTCACGTCATCCGCATAAACGAGCGTGCGAAACAGGTCGCGCAACTCCGCATAGGAGTCGAAGGTCAGCGGATTCTTGCGATCCGGGCGGTTGATCGTGAGCGTAGCCACGCCACCACCCACTTCAAACTGGAAATGGCGCGCCTGGTAATCCGTCATCGGAATTCGATTGCCGGGAAGCTGCTGCGGTTGGCCTGGCAGGTAGCGCATGGCTGGTCTCCTTCGGGGTTTGGTTATTGGTGATCCGGCGCCGACTGGCCGTTCAAATGGTGCTTCACCTGCGACAGCAGCGCAATCAGTTGGCTCTTGTCGGCCTTTGACACGCCGCCGAGCAGCTCCGTGATCCAGCCCTCGTGCACCTCCGCCATGCGCTTGAAAGTGCGCCGGCCGGCGGGGGTCAGCTTCACACTGTATGCGCGGCGATCGTTGGGGTCGGGCACCCGCACCACCAGTTTCTCCTGCTCGAGCTGGTCGGTAATGCTGGTGATATTGCCGCCGGTGACCATCATGCGTTTGGACAGTTCTCCCATCCTCAATCCTTGCGGATGACGCTCCAGTTGCGCCATCAGGTCGAAGCGCGGCAAGGTGATGCCGAACTCGCTGCGCAGCCGCGCGCGAATTTCGTTCTCGATGCGGACTGTGCACGACAGCATGCGCAGCCACAGCTTCAGCGATTGATGGTGGTCCTGCGTCAGCCGAGTCTCCAGGTCGATCACCTGGCCCGGCGCCTTCTGATCGTTATCCATGTTGCTGGCCGCAGTGACGGCCATTTTGCGTGGCATATATTCAGCTCCTTTACAAGTGCGGCCGTAGCGTGTTGCAGCGGGACTGAAAGCTTGCGCCACCGATTCCCGCTGCGCCACGTCGACAGCCAGATAATCGACTTCGCCGAGCGATTTGAGTTCACCGACTGTGTCAGCCAAATTTTTGATATTGCGCCCGGCCAGTGTGACCCGTGCACCGTGCATTAATAATGTCCTTGCTATGGCGACGCCGATGCCACGTCCGCCGCCCGTGACCAGCGCATGTTTTCCCGCAAGACTCTGACCGGACATCATGCTCAACCCTCCAGCAGTCGCGCGGCAATCTGTTGCGGCGTCAGACCGCTGTTGGCGGCGGCCAGTTGCCTTTCACGCTCGAGATTGCGTTCGAGTTGCAGCTTGGCCGCGCGGTACTGCTTCGGCCACTCCATGTCCGGGTAACCTATCCTTGCCGCTTCCGCGAGTGTCCATGCGGGATTGGCGAGATGGGGACGCGCTACCGCGCAGAGATCGGCGCGCCCTGCGGCAATGATGCTGTTGGCATGATCGGCCTCAAAGATCGCGCCTACCGCAATGGTCGGAATGCCTGCTTCATTGCGTATACGGTCAGCGAACGGCGTCTGGAACATGCGGCCAAACACCGGCTTTTCCTCTTTGCTGACCTGGCCGGAGGAGCAATCAATCATGTCGGCGCCGGCCTGTTTGAACAGCCGGGCGATTGCCACCGCGTCCTCAGGTGTGATGCCGCCCTCAACCCAGTCATGTGCCGATATGCGCACACTGATCGGTTTATCCTCCGGCCAGGCCGACCGGATCGCGGCGAAGACTTCGAGCGGATACCGGCAGCGCTTCTCGAGCGTGCCGCCGTATTCGTCGGTGCGGTGGTTGGTCAGCGGCGAGATAAAGCTCGACAGCAGGTAGCCATGTGCGCAATGCAATTCCAGCCAGTCGAAGCCGGACTTGGCCGCCTCGCGTGTGGAGCGCACGAAATCGGCCTTGATGCGCTCCATGTCTTCGCGTGTGGCTTCGCGTGCGACGTGTGATACGCCTTCGATGTACTGTTGCGGCGACGCGGCCACCAATGGCCAGTTGCCGGTCTCGAGCGGCAGGTCGATGCCGTCCCACGAACGCCGGGTCGATCCTTTCGCACCGGCGTGGCCGATCTGCATCGCCATCTTCGCGTCGGAATTCGTATGCACGAATTCGACGATGCGCTTCCATGCCTGGGTATGTTCCGGTGTGTACAGGCCAGGACAAGCCGGCGTGATGCGCGCATCGGCAGATACGCAAGTCATCTCCGCAAACACCATGCCGGCGCCGCCCATTGCGCGGCTGCCGAGATGCACGAGATGGTAATCACCGGCGACACCGTCCACGGCGGAATACTGCGCCATCGGTGAAACCACGATACGGTTCTTCAGCACAGTGCCGCGCAGTTTGAATGGCGTCAGCATCGGTGGGATGCTACGGCTGGTCACGGGCCGGGAGATGCCAGCCCGGGCATGCGCATGATCGGCAAACCAGTTTTCGTACCGCTCTACATAGCCTGGATCGCGCAGCCGCAGGTTTTCATGTGAGATACGCTGGCTGCGCGTCAGGAGCGAGTAGGCGAACTGGTCGGCTTCCAGGCGCGTGTAGCGGTTCACATTCTCGAACCATTCCATCGAATTGCGCGCAGCGCTTTGTATCTTCAGCACTTCCACCGCGCGTGCCTCCTCGTAAGCGGCCATCACCTGTTCCATGCCACCATGTTTTCCGAAGCAGCGCGCGAGCTCGATAGCATCTTCCAGCGCAAGCTTGGTGCCGGAGCCGACGGAAAAATGGGCGGTGTGCGCGGCATCGCCCATCAACACCACCGGTACGCGTTTGCCATTGACGCTATTCCAATGCACCCAGCTCTTGCAGACGATGCGCGGGAACTTGATCCAGATCGCAGAGCCGCGCAGATGCCCTGCATTGCACATCAGCTTGTGGCCATCGAGATAGTTCGCGAACAGTTTCTCGCAGTATGCGATCGCCTCTTCCTGGCTCATCTTGTCGAAGCCGGCCCTGAGCCAGACGTCTTCCGGCGCTTCCACGATGAAGGTCGAGGTGTCGCCGTCATATTGATACGCATGCGCCTGGAACCAGCCGTGCTCCGTCTCCTCGAACGCGAAGGTGAAAGCGGAAAACAGTTTCCTGGTGCCGAGCCAAACAAACCGGCATTTGCGTGTATCGATATCGGGCTGGTAGGTGGTTTCGTAGCGCGCGCGGACGCGGCTATTCAGGCCATCGCTCGCGATGATGATATCCGCGTCGTATTGCGCGGCCACCGCGCTGTCGTCGGTCACATCGGTTTCAAATACCAGCCTGACGTCAAGCTCTTCGCAGCGCTGCTGAAGGATGTTCAGCAGGCGCTTGCGCCCGATGCCGCAAAAGCCATGGCCGCCCGAAGTGATGGTGCGGCCCTTGAAATGCGTATCGATATCGTCCCAGTGGTTGAACGCCTGGAGGATGGTTTTCGCAGTTGGCTCGTCGGCGTTAACCAGGTTGCCGAGCGTCTGATCGGAAAACACTACACCCCAGCCGAAAGTATCGTAGGGCCGGTTGCGTTCGATCACGGTGATCTCGTGCCCCGGGTTCTGCTTCTTCATCAGCAGGGCAAAGTAAAGTCCGGCCGGTCCCCCGCCGATGCATACGATTTTCATTGACGTTCCTTCATTCGTTATTTGGCGAACTGCGCAATTTATACCGCTGCAGCTTGCCGTTTTCGGTGCGCGGAAGCGAAGGGAGGAATTCGATGGCGCGCGGATACTTATACGGCGCGATGGCCTGCTTGACGAATTCCTGCAGTTGCTTCACGGTCTCGGCTGAAGCTTCGTACCCCTGCTTCAGCACCACGAACCCCTTGACTATCTGCCCGCGCTGTTCATCCGGCCAGCCCACAACCGCGCACTCGGCCACGGCGGGATGGCGGAGCAACGCGTCCTCCACCTCCGGACCGGCAATGTTGTAGCCGGCTGAAATAATCATGTCGTCGGTGCGCGCCCGGAACCAGAAATAGCCATCGGCATCCATTTCATAGGCGTCGCCGGTCAGGTTCCAGCCGTCGTACACATAATTGCGCTGGCGGTCGTCGGCCAAGTAGCGGCAGCCGGTCGGTCCCTTGACGGCGAGCCGTCCAACAGTGCCAGTCGGGACCGGCGCGCCTTCGTCATCCAGCACGCATGCCTGGTAACCGGGGATGGGCTTGCCGGTCGCGCCGGAACGAATCTCGTCACCCGCGGCGGAAATGAAGATGTGTAGCATCTCGGTCGAGCCGATGCCGTCTATCATGCGCAAGCCCGTCGCCTGCAGCCACAGGTCGCGGGTTGCGACCGGCAAGGCTTCGCCGGCCGAGACGCATTTCCTCAGGCTGGAAAGATCGTATTTCGACGCCAGCGGAGCCATTTGCCGGTAGAAAGTAGGTGCGGTAAAGCAGACGCTGGCCCGGAAATCCTGCACCGCCTTCAGCAGCGTCTCGGGCGTCGGCTTTTCCAACAAGACGGTGGCGGCGCCGGCCCGCATCGGGAACAGCAACATGCCGCCCAGCCCGAAAGTGAATGCGAGCGGCGGCGTGCCAATGAAGATGTCATCCGGTTGCGCCTTTAGTGTCGAGCGCGGAAAGCAGTCGCAGATCGCCATTACATCCCGATGAAAATGCATGGTGCCTTTCGGCGTGCCGGTGGTACCTGAAGTGAACGCGATGATGCAGACATCTTCGGCGGATGTGGGCAACGCTTCAAAGGAAGCGGGTTTGTTCGCCATCAGTTGGTCCAGCGATCCCGGGCCGCTGTCGTTGAACCAGGTAACGGCGCGAAGGGCGGGGGACTGGCCGCGAACGAGTTCCATTTCCGTCTTGAGGCTCGCCGAGCAGAGCGCCGCGTTGACCTTCGCCTTGTCGAGAATCACGCCCAGTTCCTTTGCGCGCAACAACGGCATGGTCGGCACGGCGATGCACCCGGCTTTCAGCACGGCTAGCATGCAAGCGGCCATCATCGGCGTGTTTTCGCTACGCAGCAGCACGCGGTTGCCGGGCACCAGCTTCATGTCATCCCGCAGGACGTGCGCGATGCGATTGACCTTTTCCTGGAGCTGCGCGTAGGTCCAGGTTTCCTTATATGTGAAGATGGCTGGCTTGTCGGCATGGCCGGCCGCTATCGGATTGTCCAGCAGCTCTGTCACGCAGTTCAGAACCGGCGGATACTGCAGCTCGGGTAAATCGAAGATCAGGTCCGGCCACTGCTCGCGCGGCGGCAGGTGGTCGCGCGCGAAGGTGTCCACGTGAGCGGTCGTGGGGCTCATGGTGTGTCTCCGTTGTTCTGGTTAACCTGCGAGAGCTGGTGCGCTATGCGCGACCTGTTTCCTTAAACTACTTTAAATCTAAACTATTTAAAGTTCAAGCAGGAAACCTCGCAGAGCCCATGGACGATTTGTGTGTCGCTCAAACCTCGACCACCAACTTCGCATCAAACGCCGGGTTCTCCCAAACCAGCTGATCCGGCGTAGTCACAGCACTCCGATTCTTCGCATACCCGCGCGGATTCGCCACAACGCGCGTGCCATTCACACGATAGTCAAAGCTGTCATGCACATGCCCATGTACCCACAGCGTCGCCTTGTCCAGCAGCGGCGTCAGGTCGGTGATAAATCCGGCATTCACAATGTCACCCGCATAGCGGGGATGTATCGATTTCGGATGCGGCCCATGGTGGGTGACGACGACCGTCGGCCCGTCGAACGGCTCTTCCAGCTTGCGGCTCAACCAGTCGAGCGACGCGATATGTATCTGCAACGCGTCCTGCGGCATGAAGAATTTGCCGTTACCGGTGAGGATCGCCTTGTGATCCATCATGCAGCGCGCGGCTTCCCGCATTGCCGCTTCCTTCTTTTCCTTGCCTTGCAGGCAGTAGTCGGTCCAGAGGCAGCAGCCGAGGAAGCGCACGCCATTGACGACCAGCTCGTCGTTCTCGAGATAGTGAATGCCGGCAAGTCGCGCGCTCTCCCGCATCTCCGGGATCAGTTGCTCGAAGTCGGCGCCGTACCCTTCATGATTGCCATGCACGTAGATGATCGGGACCGGCCAATCGCGAAAGGCCGCAATCGCTTGCGCATGCCGATGGATGTCGCCGGCGAGTACCAGCACTTCGGCATCGGTCGGTTCAACGATCCGGTAGTCGGGGAACAGCCGTTCGAAGAATTCAAGGTGCAGGTCGGAGGCAATCTGTATTTTCATTGGATGGTCTCGTCACGGATGGAAACATTTCCTGCAAACCCACGGCGCTAAACTCCTTTCCGAGGCTTCGTCTGACCGCATTTGCGAGGATGGGCAAATGATACAACTCGGACAACGGGCCCGGGCCAGGCCGATGCGGTCTATTCGCTTGTCCGAATCCGTTCACTATGCAAAGAAATTACGGCTGATTGCCGCATGGTAATATTTCGAAGTCCACCACTGGCGCTGCCGCGAGCCGGTCCGTGGACATGTTGCTAATTCTGTACTGGAAGAAAAGCCGGGATGGCCCGCACCACGATAACGATAAAGAGACGAATTGCCGGACGGATGCGAAAGTTCCGGTTTTTGCGCAGCGATCTACGGTTGATCCTCGTCTGGCCCGTTGCCTGCTTGCTGCTCGGCTGCCTGCTGTGGGGCCTGGCCCTGTCCAAGATAAGCAGTGACAGGACGCGCCAGAAGGAAGACACATACACCCACGCTGCTGCGCTGTCGAAAAGCTATGCCAATCAATTGGAGCGCTCGGTCGGACAGGTTAACCAGATCACGCTGACCCTGAGGCACTATTGGAAGGCATCCGGCGGCACGCTCAGGCTGGAACACCAACGCGAACAGGGGCTGTATCCCGCCTCCTCCCGTCTTTTTGTCACGATACTGGATCGCGCAGGCAGGCCGGTCAGCAGCACGCTTCCGATACCGGCGAACTGGCCCGACATTGCAGACAGCGATTATTTCCAGAGCCATAAAAACGATCCATCGAAGGGTCTGCTGATCGGCACCCCTGTCATTGGCGTACGCCTGAAAGTGCCGGTCATTCTTTTTTCGCGCAGGCTCGAGACGGCGGCCGGTTCCTTCGACGGCGTGGTCGTCGTCGCGGTAAAGTCCAGTTATCTGGCGTCCTTTGCCGACGAGACGGTACCGGCGGATTTTCTCGCGGTACTGACGGACGACGGCGCATTGCTCGAAGTGGAAGCCGGCCAGGCAAACGCGCCAGGGGTTTTCCGTTCGCGCCCGATGTTTAGTTCCGAGAATGGTGTGGCGGAGATGCCGGCGCATAAGTTCGTCGACGGCGACTCCCACATCGTCGCCTGGCGCAAGGTCGCCGGCTATCCGTTGATTGCCACGGTCGGCCTGTCCGGAAAGCAGGCCGCCGCTTCGTATCTGATCGCCACGAGCTCTTATCGCCAGATGGCGATTGCCGGGACGGCATTCCTGTTTCTCGTGGCGGTGGTCGGCATGTTCTTGTCTTCCCGCCTGGCATGGAGAAAACGGCAGACGGACCAGGTGAAAGACGCCTATCGCCTCGCGACCGACGGCGCGCGCGAAGGCTTCTACATGGTGCGCGCGGTGTACGACGAGAACGACAACATCGTCGATTTCCTGGTGGAAGACTGTAACGAACGCGGCGCCCAATATTACGGCGCAACGAGGGCACAGCTCATCGGCGCACGGTTTTCCGATGGCGGATTTGGAGATTACCTGCGGAAGGTGTTCTCCATTTTCAAACGTGCGATGGAGACCGGTTTTTATGAAGACGAATCCAAGGTATCGGCGCAAAGCCCGCTGCAGGCGACATGGATCCATCGCCGGTTGGTGCGCTCGGGCGACGGCTTGGCGGTGACGCTGCGCGACATTTCCGATATGAAGGTGCAGGAAGAAGCGCTGTCCCGGCTGGCTAATGCCGACGCCGTTACCGCGCTGCCCAACCGCCACTGGCTGATCAATTACCTCCCCGAGGCGCTGAACAAGGCGAGGAACAGGAATACAGTACTGGCGCTGCTGTTCGTCGACCTTGATGATTTCAAAAACATCAACGACACGTTGGGCCACGCCGCCGGCGATGAATTGCTGCAAGCCGTGGCTACGCGCCTGCAATCTATGCTGCGCCCGCAAGACAGCGTGGTGCGCCTGGGAGGTGATGAATTCACCATCATCCTCGAACAAGTCGAAAGCCATGCGGAAGTGTCCGGCGTGGCCGAGCGCATCATGAACTCACTCGGCAAAGCGTTCATCCTGTCCGGCGGCAGCAGCCATGAAATGCATGCGTCGATCGGCATCAGCATGTTCCCGCAGGACGGCAATGATGGACCCACGCTGCTCAAGCATGCCGACATCGCGATGTATGCGGCGAAGACCAGCGGCAAGTGCCGTTACGAGTTTTACAAGCCGTTCCTCTCGGAAAACCTGGTAGCGCGGCTCGACCGCGAACAGGCGTTGCGCAAGGCCATCGAGCATGATGAATTCGTGCTGCATTATCAACCGCGCGTCGACACCTTCAGTGGCCAGTTGCAAAGCATGGAGGCGCTGGTACGCTGGATACGCCCGGAATATGGTTCGGTGCCGCCGCTGGAATTCCTGCCGACAGCGGAAGAGACAGGGCTGATCGTGCCGCTGGGTGAGCTGGTGATCCGCAAAGCCTGCGCCCAACTGGCGCAATGGAAGGCAAAGCAATTGCCGGTGGTGCCGGTATCGATCAATGTGTCGCCCAGGCAGTTCAGCCAGGGCACCCTGAGCGCAATCCTCGGCGCCTGCATGGCCGAGCATGCGATCGATCCCTACCTGATTGAAATCGAAATTACCGAATCCTGCATGATGGGTGAAGACCAGGCGGTGACGGCGGAACTGGCAGCCCTCAAATCGTTGGGGATCAAAATGCTGGTCGACGATTTCGGCACCGGCTATTCCTCCTTGTCGCAATTGCAGCGGCTCGACCTGGATGTGTTGAAGGTGGACCGGGCATTCACCGCGCAGCTGTCCAACAGCAAGGAAGGCGAAGTGCTGTTCATGGCCATCCTGTCGATGGCGAACGTGCTGGGGATGATGGTCGTGGCCGAAGGGGTGGAGACCGCCGCGCAACTGCGAATCTTACAGGCGCTGTCATGCAATGAAGTGCAGGGCAATTACATCTCGCCCGCGATGCCCGCGGACCAGATGCCGCCGCTGATGTTGAAGCGGTTTATCTTTCCCGAGGTCGAGCAACCCGCACTGATGGCCGGATAGGTCAATCCGTGCGCCACTCCTTGGTTTTTACTTTAAGCCCGTGTTCGCTGAGCCGCTCGATGCGCTCATATTCCGAGATGACCTGCGCACCAAACAGCAGCAGGGTGGCCGCGATTTCCAGGCTCAGCAGTACGATGATCGCCGTCGTCAATGAGCCGTAGACCACGCCGACTTGCGACAGGGTAGCGAAATACCACACCAGAATATGGCGGGTGATTTCCCACAGCAACGTGGCCGTCACAGCGCCGAGCAGCGCATGCCACAGCGACAGCCGCCCGACCGGCATGACGAGATAGATGGAAGTGAGCACCAGGATCTCGCCGCCGACGCCGAGCAGGTAAAGCAACAGGGCGGACACCCGTCCGAGCGACCAGGTATGCCCGAAGAAACCGACTTGTTCCTGTGCCATCGCCTGCAGCGCCCCGGAGACCATCGTCATCAGCAACAGGCCGACGCCGAGGAACAGGATGTAGCAATAAGGAAGCAGCGCCGATATCATGAAATGGCGTCTTCGAATGGCGACACGGTGATGAAAGATCACCGACATCGCATTTTCCAGCACGGTGAAGGCGAGCGAACTGAAGAACAGCAGGGTTCCCAGCAGCAGCCAGCCGATAACGTCACGATGCAGCAGGAAATTGGCGAGTTCGGAGATAATGAATTTTGACTGGCTCGGCATCAGCCATTCAAGGTAGAGGCCCAGCGTTTCCAGCAGCTCCTCTTGCTCAATGACATGCGACAACGCGATGACGATAAGAATGAGCAGGGGGACGATGGACAGCAGCGCGTAATAGGCGACTGCGCCGGCCAGCAACAGTCCCTGGTTCGCGCGGAACGCCTTCAGGGTCTGGACGACAAACGCGCCCGGGCGCCTCAATAGTTCATGAGCCAGCGGAGCGGTCATTGGGGCAGGGTTCCAGAAGTTGGAGGCCAACTAGGATCGTAATCCACCGTCGGCATGTTTGTCGTGCAGGCCTGCTCAATTCCACTGATCAAGTGCCGCGCAGATTCACCATCACCACTCCGGTCATTACCAGTGCGGCCCCAATCGCAAAGCGTACTCCGATCGGATCGTTCAGTAACAGCACTCCGAAACCGACGCCGAACAATGGTGTCAGGAACGAGAACACCGAGAGGCGCGATGCGAGATAGCGCCGCAGCATCCAGAACCACATCAGGAAGCACAGGAAGGCAACGATCACCGACTGGAAAAGCAGGCTGCCCCACACGATGCCTGTCATTGAAATGCCGACATGCTGCCCCATCAACGCAGCGATTGCCACCAGGATCGCGCCGGCGCTGCCGAGCTGATACAACAAAGTGGTGGTGGGCGGCGCTTCCGACAATGCCGAAGACCGGATCAGGATGGTGGTGGCCGCCCATGCCAGGCCGCCCAGGACGCCGAGCGCGTCGCCCAGCAAAACGTCCTTCCAGTCGCGCGACTGTTCCGCGAAGCCATTGGAAAACGCCACCGCAATCCCGGCAAATGCCAGGAACACGCCGACCCATTGGATGAACCGCAGGCGTTCTCCCGGCACCAACCAGTGCAGTCCGAGCACCGTGAACACCGGCGCCGTGTACAGGAAGACCGACATATGCGAGGCGGTGGTGTACTGCAGGCCAAGTGCGATGAACAGGAACTCGAGCGCGAACAGAACGCCGGCTCCGATGCCCGGCCAGAATGTTCCGTCACGCACCGAAAACGTATTGCTGCGCACTAGCATCAGCGCCGCCACCAGCAGCGCCGCAATCGTGGAACGGACGCCGAGTTGCATGACCGGCCCCATCCCGTACGCGGCCGCTTTGACTGCTACCTGTTGCATGCCGAGGCAGACGCACTGCATGGTCATAAGGCCGACGGCCAACGCGTCGAGCGGTTTGCGCACTGCTGCCATTATTGTGTCTCCGGATTGTTCTTTTGTTTTGGAGCAGCCATTTTAAGAGGGCGGGCGCAAGGCCGCAGGGGCCACTCCAGGACCGTAGGAAATCAACCGCGTCTGGCGGCAATCAAAGGTTGCACGTCGGGCGCCTTCAACGTCGGCCGGTTGGTCTCGACGGCGGTCAGCGGTTCGGTTTCCACCATGCTTGCCAGACACCGTTTGGCCAGGTCCTGGTAGGTGTGCGTCCCTTCCAGTTTCCACTTGATTTCCTCATCGCTGAGTTCGCGTACCACTTTTGCCGGCACACCTGTCACCAGCGAACGAGGCGGAATCTTCATGCCGGCACGAACGAACGCGCATGCCGCGACGATCGATTTCTCACCGACTTCCGCCTCGTCCATGACCACCGCGTTCATGCCCACGAGCGCATCGCGCCGCACTATGCAGCTATGCAAGACCGCGCCATGCCCAATGTGTCCATTTTCTTCCACCACCGTATCGTGCGCGGGAAATCCATGGATCACGCAAGTGTCTTGCACGTTCGACCCCGCCTTCAAAACGATGCGGCCGAAGTCGCCGCGCAGGCAGGCAGCCGGTCCGACATAGCAATCGGGACCGACGATCACGTCGCCAATGAGAACGGCTGTGGGATGAACATACGCGGTCGGATCCACGACGGGGATCACGCCTTCAATGGCATAACAGGGCATGGTTGCCTCGATGGAAGTAGTTATGGATGTCGCCGATGAAGCAAGCTAGAGCGGTTTCAGCCTGACTGTACCGTCGATCCCGGACGATTTGCCCGCGGCGCGGC
>JBBWZW010000205.1:0-8626 GCA_039649305.1 Burkholderiales bacterium | reverse complement strand
GGCGGTTGGTTCGGATCCACTGCGCGTTTTCCGAAATCCATGTCACGTATGGTGTGTGCGCTGGTGGCATTGTCCGGGCGATGATTGGCGCCGGCATACGCGACCATCATGCGGTGCGCACGTGCGGCTTGCAGCAACTTCGTCGAAGCGGCAACGACTGGAGCGCATCGCGCTTGCGTGGCAGGGTCGTCTTTCTTGACGTGCCCATTCAGCATATCAAAAAACAAAAGTGCGGTACGACGTGGGTCCAATGCGCTTTTTGCCATCAGGGTCTCCGTGGTTAATTTTATAAGGCTGCGGCCGATCATGATAGCCGACATGCGCTATGTGCTTCCTGTTATGCGCCCGCTATTCCGATATGCGGAACGCGGGTCCATCTGTTTGACACGGCCGGATCGGCAAGGTAAAAAGGTCGAATAAAACCAAAGCGATAAATCCAAACGGAGACACAGCATGCCTACCCATTCCAGGTATCCCGTCGCGCGCCCGCAGCAACCAACCTGTATGAAACATCCCTGAGCTTCGCGAGTGATTCGCGAAACCAACAACGCTGTTTGATCCGATACGCCGCCACTGGAGGAAACATGGCCAAATACAAATTCAAAGTCGACGGCAAGCCCGTGACAGTCGATGCCGCGCCGGAAATGCCGCTGCTCTACGCGCTACGGGACGACCTGAAAATGAAGAACCCGAAATTCGGCTGCGGCCTGGCGCAGTGCGGCGCCTGCACCGTGCATTTGAATGGCGAACCGGTGCGTTCCTGCGTGCTGCCGGTATCAGCGGTAAAGGACAAGCGGGTCACGACCCTCGCCGGCCTCGGCACCCCGGAGAATCCGCACCCGTTGCAAGTGGCCTTCGTTGAAGAACAAGTGCCTCAGTGCGGCTATTGCACCAGTGGCTGGATGATGACGGCCGCCGCCTTCCTCGATAAAAATCCCAAGGCCTCCGACGCCCAGATCCGCGAGGCGCTCACCGGCCTGAAGTGCCGTTGCGGGACGCACGTCTCGATCCTGCGCGCGATCAAACGCGCACAGACCCAGATGGCTTAAGAGGAGATCACATGAACGATCAGAACAACAGCTCGATGAAGCGGCGCGATTTCCTGAAAGCCTCCGGGGCGCTGGTGGTTTCCGCAACCATGCCGTGGGTCGCAGCACCCGCAATGGCGCAAGCTACCGCCGGAGTGGCCGCAGTCAAACCGCCGCTCGCCCCGGAGGAACTCGACTCCTGGGTGGCAATCAAGCCCGACGGCAGCGTGACCGCCTATTACGGCAAGGTCGACCTCGGCCAGGGCCTGGAGGTCGCCATTGCGCAGATCGTCGCCGAGGAACTCGATGTGCCATTCGAGAAGGTGAACGTGGTCATGGGTGATACCTCCACATCGCTGAACCAGGGCGGTGCGTCGAGCGCGCTCGGGATTCAGGCCGGTGCGAAGCCGCTGCGCAACGCCGCGGCCGAGGCACGACGCATACTCGTGGGCATGGCTGCGCAACAGCTCGGTGTGCCGGCGGAACGGCTCGCGGTCAACGACGGGGTAATCGCATCCCTTGACGATGCAGGCAAGCGCGTGAGCTATGCCGACCTGATCGGGGGCAGGTACTTCAATTCGAAAGTGGAATGGAACAAACAGGTCGGCAACCAGATGGACGTGAAGGGCACGGCCAAGCCGAAGTCGCCGTCCGAGTACAAGGTGGTCGGCAAGTCGCTGCCGCGTCGCGATGTCGCATGGAAGGTATTTGGAACCGATTCGTACGTCTCTGACATATCGGTTCCGGGCATGCTGCACGCAAGGGTGATACGTACGCCACACGCGGGCAGTGTTCCGGCGAAAGTGGACGTGGGCTCGATCAGCAAGATCAAGGGCGCGCGCGTGATCCACGAAAAGGACTTCCTCGCTGTCGTCGCGGAAAAGGAATGGGATGCGGTGCGCGCTGCGCAGACACTCAAGGTGCAATGGAGCGAGGCGAAGAAGCCATTCCCTGGTCACGACAAGGTGCATGACCATATCCGTTCCGCGCCGACCGTGACGCGTGAGGACGAGGTGAAGAAAGGTGACGTCGCGGCTGCCTTTCAGGGTGCTGCGAAAGTGATCGAGGCGGAGTATGAATGGCCGTTCCAGTCGCATGCCAGCATGGGGCCTGCGTGCGCGGTGGTTGATGCGAAGCCGGACGGCGCCACCGTCTGGACTGGCACGCAGAAGCCGCATTACGCGCGCGATGGCGTAGCGAAGATGCTCGGCCTGCCGCCGGAGAAGGTACAGGGCATCTGGGTTATCGGGCCTGGTTCGTATGGCCGCAATGATGCAGGCGATGCGGCGCTTGATGCTGCACTGCTGTCCAAACTCACCGGTAAGCCCGTGCGCGTGCAGTACATGCGTCATGACGGCACTGCCTGGGATCCGAAAGCGCCGGCTTCCGTGCATCGCGCTCGTGCGGCTCTCGATGCATCGGGCAAGGTTGTCGGCTATGAGTTCGTGTCGCGCGGGTTTTCGCGGGCCATGATCAACAGTAACGAGTCCGACCCACGTGACAGCCTCGCGGGTATGGAAATCGGCATGCCGCCGAAAATCGGCGTCGGCTTCGGTGTGCCGGCGGAAAGCTATGGCTTCGACAACAAGGTACTCGGCTGGGAAGTGGTGCCACCGCTGTTGGACCGTGCATCGCCGCTACGCACTTCGCACATGCGCGATCCGGTTGGACTTCAGGTTCAGTACGCCAGCGAACAATTCATGGATGAAATTGCCGCCGCTACCGGTGAAGATCCGGTTGCGTTCCGCCTGAAATATCTCACCGCTCCGCGCGACAAGGATGTGGTTAAAGCTGCCGCCGACAAAGCCGGTTGGCAGCCGCGCACATCGCAGCAACGCGATCGTTCCGGTGATGTGCTTGGGGGGCGCGGTATCGCCTATGCGCAGCGCGGAGGCACGATCGTGGCGGTTGTGGCTGAGGTGGAAGTCGAACGCAAGACGGGACGCATCTGGTGCAAGAAGCTCACCGTTGCCCATGACTGTGGTCTGGTGGTTAACCCTGCGGGCTTGCGTAACACCATCGAGGGTGGCGTGGTGCAGGCGGTTTCGCGCGCGTTGCTTGAGGAGGTACGCTTTGATCAGAACATGGTCACGAGCGTTGATTGGATGAGCTATCCGATTCTCGACATGAAGGATGCGCCGGAGTCGGTTGAAGTTGTGCTGATCAATCGTCCGGACGTTGCTCCGACTGGTGCAGGGGAAGCGTCTTCGCGGATTGTGCCGGCTGCTATTGCGAATGCGTTCTTTGATGCGACCGGGGTGAGGTTGCGGAAGGCGCCGATGACGCGGGAGCGGGTGTTGGCGGCGTTGGGTTAGATTTCGGCGTTGGGGCACTAATCACGCTGCAGACCTGTCGCGAAGCCACGCGCTTTACTCCTTCCTCCTGCACGGGGGGGAAGGAGTAAAAACGAGAACTCCCCGAATTGACTTTTCAACAGCCGTTGGGTACGATAAGTCCATCAGGAGGAACATAGTTCCGCATATCAGAACAAGGCAGAAATCCAAAAAGCGGGACAGACGTTCGCCGCAAAAAATCAATTAGGAGGAAGACAAATGCCGCACGATAAAGATCGTACCCACTGGCATGAACCGGCCGGCAACAAGAAAGCCGGCTTCGGCCAGTTCAAGAAACAGCCGACGCCCTACGACGCGTTCATGGAGCAGGAAGGCATCCCCGTATTCCGCGACATCGGCATCAGCAAGGTGCAGAACCTTCCGCTGTTCGACTGGAAGCGCAAAGGCGGCCGTGGGCACTTCATCCAGCTCTACGGTACCGAAGGCAAGTGGGGCTGTTTCGTGGTCGAGGTGCCGCCGGCGGGTGCGCTCAATGTCGAGAAGCACATGTTCGAAGAGATTTACCTGGTTGTCGAAGGGCGCGGCACGACCGAGGTATGGCAGGACGGCGACACCAAAAAGCATGTGTTCGAGTGGCAGAAGGGTTCGATGTTTTCGATCCCGATGAATGCGAATTTCCGCATCGTCAATGGCAGCTCGGGCGGCGCATTGCTATTGGGCGGCAATACCGCTCCGAACGTGATCAACATGATCAACAACTTCCAGGCGGTGTTCAACAATCCGTTCATCTTCCGCGACCGTTTCAGCGGCGCGGACGACTTCTACAAGCCGAAGGATGAGATCGAACCGGACCCGGTGCGTGGACTGGCGATGTGCCGCACCAACCTGATCCCGGATGCGATCAACTGCGAACTGCCGTTGGATAACCGCCGTTCGCCGGGCTATCGCCGCATTGAGCCGTTCATGACGAACAACTGCTTTTACTTCTGGATCGGACAGCATGAGAACGGTCGATACTCGAAGGCACATGCGCATACCTCGGCGGCGATCCTGATTTGCCTGAAGGGTAAGGGCTATACCTATACCTGGCCTGAGAAGCTCGGCGTCAATCCATGGCAGGACGGCAATGCGGACCAGGTCCGTCGTCTCGACTACGAGCCGGTGGGCCTCGTGACGGCTGCGCCCGGTGGAGCACGCTGGTATCACCAGCACTTCAGCGTTTCGGAAGATCCGTTCCGCCTTACTGCCTGGTTTGGTCCGCATAATCCGGGGCGCGATCCCGGACCTCCGGGCGAGAAGCATACCGACTACACCGCTATCGACGTCAACGCTGGTGGTACGGCGATTCCTTACTGGATGGAAGATCCGTATATCCGTAATGAGTACGAAGAGACGCTGAAGAAGAACGGGGTGCCCAGCCGGATGGATCCGAAGTGGTATCTGCCGCCTGAGGATAAGAACTCGACTACGGCGAATGTCGTGGATTGATGCGGTAGCTCGTTCTCCACACTCCCGCAAGCGGGCTGAGGTTTACCCACAAGTATGTCCCGGCACCTCTGCTCCTTCCTAAAGCCGGGATGGGGGCGCCCGGCTGAGGGATGGGTTTCTTTCGCATGGACCGAACCCCAACCCGACCCTGACCGTCCACTAGATGGGGCCCTGCCGAAATGTGGGTAAACCTTGGCGCAAGCGAGAGAGGGGAGTCCCACACTCTCACAATAATCAAATCAGGAGACGCCTTCCATGAGCGAGGAAGCGGGCGGCAGGATATTTTTCAGTAACGTCAGGCGCAGCCTCGAAGAAGAGGATGAAATCCGCCTCATCAGTGTGGGTGTCGATATCGGCTCATCCACTACCCATCTCGTATTTTCCCGCATCGTACTCGAGCGGATGGACAACCGTTACATCGTGTCCGAGCGCGAGGTGCTGCATGAGTCCGAAGTGCTGCTCACGCCCTATACCGAAGGCATGATGATCGATGCGGCTGCGCTCGGCAGTTTTATCGATCGCCAATATCAATTGGCAAAAGTCGATCCAGCTGCGATCGATACCGGTGCCCTCATCCTCACCGGCGTAGCGGTGCGCCGCAGTAACGCACGCGCTATCGGCGACCTGTTCGCCGCGCAGGCCGGTAAGTTCGTATCAGTCAGCGCCGGCGACGGACTTGAGACCACACTCGCGGCGTTCGGCTCGGGCGCGGCCGCGCGTTCGATTCGCGAAAGTGCGCGCGTGATGAATATCGACATCGGCGGCGGCACATCGAAGATCGCTGTGTGCGAAGCGGGAGAACTGGCCGATATGACTGCAGTCGACATCGGCGCGCGCATCGTTTCCTTCGATGCAGCGGGATGCGTAACGCGGATCGAAGAGGCCGGTCATCGTTTCGCCGGCGAGGTCGGCCTGAAGCTTGAAATCGGTGCCACGCCCGATGCGGAACTGCTGAACCGGATGGTCGAGCGCATGGCCGACCGGCTGCTGGAAATCATGCAGAGCCCATCGCTGTCCAGCGAATCGGCATCGCTTCTGCGCCTCGACCCATTACGCAATGAAATCAAGCCGGACGTCATTACCTTTTCCGGTGGGGTATCCGAATATATCTACGCTCTGCAAGCGCAATCGTTCGGTGATCTCGGTCCGATGCTCGCGCGTGCTGTCCTTGAACGCGTGAAGCAATGGGGGCCGCGCATCGAAAGACCGGACCAGGGCATACGCGCGACCGTGGTCGGTGCGTCGCAGTACACGATCCAGGTCAGCGGCAGCACGATTTACGTTCGCCCGCAGAGCGTCCTGCCGCTCAAGAATGTGCCGGTGATCGTGCCGGACATGCCGCTCGAATGCGAGACCCTTGACGCCGAACATATCGCGGCCGCCGTGCGCACCACGCTGCGGCGTATCGATCTGCACGAAGGTGATAAGCCGGTGGCAATGTGCTACCGCTGGCATCCGTCCGCGACCTTTGCGCGCATGGATGCGTTTTGCCGCGGCATCGCTGCAGGATTGGCTGCCGTCCTCGCTCAGGGCCACCCACTCATCCTGATCGGCGACGGCGACATCGGCGGCCTCATCGGAATCCATCTTGAACAGGAACTGCGCTTGCCCAATCCCATCGTGTCCATCGATGGCATCACCCTGAAGGAATTCGATTTCATCGACATCGGCGCGCTGCTCGATAGCTCGGGTGCGGTGCCGGTGGTCATCAAGTCGCTCGTGTTTCCGACATCCACGGCCTTGGGGCGCGCAGCCGGTGAAACCGAAAAAGCGGTGGCTTGAAGTTACCGCGCGGAATCAAGGCGACCGTCATGTTCTGATATGTGGAACGGTGTTTCGAAAAATTGCGGTGGATTTTGTTTGACCATAGAATGACCGCATCGGAGTATCAAAAAACACAAAAAACAAGCAAGCAGAACCGAGGAGACAAAGTGAGCATGATTCACACCATACGCGCTATCAGCAAGCTGTCGATGCTCGTCGCAGCATCCATCCTGATCGCCCCGCCGGCGCATGCGCAGCAGAGTGCGGCAGGCAAGAACGAGGCGATCTTCATGTATCGCGGAGCCGACCGCGACCAGCGCCTGATCGAGAAGGCGAAAGAGGAAGGGACGGTCGTCCTCTACACATCGTTGGCCACCAAGGAATCGATTCCACTGACCAAGGCGTTCGAGACCAAGTACGGCATCAAGGTGGAACTGTGGCGCGCCACCAGCGATAAAGTGGTGCAGCGCGCTGTCACAGAGGCAAAGGGGAATCGCTTCACTCCGGACGTCATTGAAACCAATGGCCCCGAGATGGAAATGCTGTACCGCGAAAAACTGCTCACCGAGTTTTTCAGCCCGTACCTGGCCGATTTGCCGCCTGAGGCTATTCCTGCTCACCGCCAGTGGGTGTCGGATCGCATCAACTTTTTCGTCGTCGCTTACAACACCAACAAGATCAAGCGCGAGGACCTGCCGAAAACGTATGAGGGTTTCCTGAATCCGAAATGGAAGGGCCAGATCGGCATCGAAGCCACCGATTCCGAATGGATGGCGACCATCATCAAGAAACTCGGAACGGAGCGCGGCAACAAGCTTTTCGAAGGCCTGTCGGCCATGCGGCCCGATGTCCGGAAGAGCCACATCCTGCTCGCCGAGATGGTTGGCGCCGGCGAGGTTCCGGTCGCTCTCACGGTCTATAACTCGGAAGTCGAATCACTGAAGATGCGCGGCGGTCCGATCGACTGGGTGCCTGCCGAGCCGGTGGTCGGACGGCCGCAGGGCATCGCGGTTGCGAAGAACGCGCCGCATCCTTACGCCGCGCTGCTCTTTGTCGACTTCGTGCTGTCGCCCGAGGGCCAGGAGTTATTCAGTTCCATGGGCCGCGTGCCGACCAGCAAGAAGGTAAAAACCACCCTCAACAATTTTCCGTATTCGATGATCGATCCTGCGACCGTGCTGGATGAGCATGAGAAGTGGGAGAAGCTGTGGACCCAGTTCTTCTTGCGGAAATAAGGCCACGATTAAAAACTGCTTGTTAAATAAAAAATGGAGACTGCAACATGAAACCCGCTTACATCCTGCTTGGGCTCCGAGCCCTCGTCATATCCATGTCGCTTGCTGCCGGCACTGCGGCCGCGCAAGCGCAAGCCTGGCCCAACAAAACGGTACGTGTGATCGTGCCGTTCGCTCCCGGCGGCACCGCAGACACGCTCGGACGACTGGTGTCGCAAAAGCTCTCCGAGAGCCTGAAACAAACCTTCGTCGTCGAGAATCGGGCTGGCGCCGGGGGCCTGGTCGGATCTGATTTGGTGTCAAAGGCAGCGCCGGACGGCTATACGCTCGTGATCTCGGGCGTTGCCTCGCACGCCATTGCGCCGACGCTGTCGAAGAAACTGTCATTCGACCCGGTGAAGGACTTTACGCATATCGCGCTGTTCGGCGGACCGCCGAGCGTGTTGGCAGTGCATCCGAGCGTGCCGGCAAAAACCTTCAAGGAATTCGTCGCTTACGCCAAGTCGCAACCGGGCAAGCTGACATACGGCTCCCCGGGTAACGGCACGCAGGGTCACCTGGTGGCCGAGAACATGAAGCAGGTGCTCGGCATCGATATGGTTCACGTTCCGTACAAGGGCGCCGGTCCGGCGGTTGCGGACATCGTCGCCGGCCATATCACGGTCGGCTCGACCACCTTGTCTACGACTGCCGGGCAGGTAAAAGCAGGAAAGATCCGCGCACTCGCCGTTTCGTCCACCGAGCGTGTGCCTGATTTTCCTGATGTGCCGACGTTTAATGAACTTGGCTATCCCGAGTTGAACGCGGTGATCTGGTT
>JBBWZW010000202.1:0-15665 GCA_039649305.1 Burkholderiales bacterium | reverse complement strand
GGCCATGGCCAACTCCAAAACCTTGTCATTCAACGGCCGGGCGGCTCGCTGCGCTTCGCCAATGCCTTTCAGCAGCGCCAGTCCTTGTTCGTTTGTGACACTCTTCTCCAATGTGGCCATGGCAGCGTTGTACTCACTACGGGCCTTGGTGATGTTTTGATACTCGGTCTTCATCGCGTTGTCGTCCGTCAGGATCACGATGGTCCGGATGACACGGTTAATAACATGAAGCGAGTCGTTCATGTCTTGCGCGAGGATCAGTTTGTGAACATTGTCATTAAGGATAAGGTCAATATTCTTGTCCAATTTGCCAAGGCTGTTCACTGCGGACAGGGCAAGAACGCCCAATAAAACCAGTACGGCGCCAAACCCAAGCGTCAGCCGTGGGCCGATCTTAATATTTGCGAGATTCATTTTATGCTTTTAGAGGTAGTCAGGTTGGGAGGTTGTTTGGTCGAGACTTAGGCGCCGCGCAGGAATAAGTTGGGCAATTTGGCGGTCGTCGCGGGATGCGGTGCAAGGCGTGAGGAGGAGTCATATCGAGCTATGGCGACGACGAGCAACACGTTCGCAAGAAAAAAGAAGAACAGGCTCTCTGCAACGCGCCCGCCACGGCCGGCAAAATTGCCCAACTTGTTCCTGCGCGGTGCCTTAGTGCGCAATCTGTTCGATCAAGCCCATCTCGGCACTGGACATCAGGCGGTCGATGTCCACCAGGATCAGCATGCGTTCATCGAGCGCGCCCATCCCGATCAGGTAGTCCGCATCCACCGCCGAACCCATTTCCGGCGCGGCCTTGATCTGTTCGCCGGACAGCGAGATCACATCGGATACGCTGTCGACCACCATGCCGAGGACGCGGCCGGCAACGTTGAGAATGATCACGACAGTGAACTGGTCATACGTTGGCTCGCCGAGATTGAACTTGATGCGCATGTCGATGATCGGCACGATGATGCCGCGCAGGTTGATCACTCCCTTGATGAAATCGGGTGCATTGGCAATCCTGGTGACGGCGTCGTAGCCGCGGATTTCCTGCACCTTCAGAATCTTGATGCCGTACTCCTCTTGTCCGAGGCGGAAGGCGAGAAACTCCATTGCTTCCATGGCGACACCCGTGGGTGGCGATCCGACGCGGGAAGCGCCGGTCGCGGTTGGGCTTAACTGCATAGGGTCCTTTCAATTGCGGTTTTGCTAAGCTTTTCGGCTTTTGCCGGCCGATTCATGTGTGCGAGCGAGTATCCGATCATCGCGTAAAGCCCGCTATCGTGGATTGAAGGATTTTTTTGTAGGAGAAAGCCGTCGGAAAGAGGTAAAAAGCTCCTACTACAGCGTCAGACGATCCCGTGCGTGTGTCATTGCAACCCTACACCTCCACCACAGGCCTTGCCTCCAGCGCCTCAGATCGCTTCCATTACCGCACGCAGGAATGTCCTGGTGCGTTCGTTCCGCGGGGCGCCGAAGATTTGCTGCGGCGTCCCCTGTTCTCCGATCTTCCCCTCTGAAAAAAAGCAAACCCGATCGGCGAACTCCTTGGCGAACCCCATCTGGTGCGTCACCATCAGCATGGTCAGGTCGAATTGATCGCCAAGGCGACGGATCACCGCCAGCACTTCGCCGCACAGCTCCGGATCGAGCGCCGAGGTGACCTCATCAAACAGCATGACTTGTGGACGCATTGCGAGCGCGCGCGCAATCGCTACACGTTGCTGCTGGCCACCCGACAGTTGGGATGGGTAGTGGTCGTGCTTGTCCGATAGCCCGACCATATCCAGCAATTCGGCACCGCGTTCCACCGCTTCGCTTCTGGGCAGTCTGAGCGCCCTGACGGGCGCCTCGATCGTGTTTTGCAGCGCGGTCATGTGCGGGAACAAATTGAAACTCTGGAACACCATCCCGATCTTGTTGCGTCCCGCACGCTTGTGCCGCTCGCCGGCGGGCACCAAGATGCCGTTGCGCTCCGTATGCGTGAGTGGCCTTCCGTCAAGCTCGATCACGCCCTCGTCGACGTCTTCCAGCATCATCAGTACGCGCAGCAACGTGGATTTACCGGAACCGCTGGGACCGATGATGGCGACTTTTTCGTTGCGCGCGACATCGAGGTCGAGGCGGTCGAGGACGGTAAGTAGTCCATACCGCTTTGTGACGCCGCGAAAGCGCACCATCGGAGAGCTCATGTCTGTCCTCGTTTCATGGCATGCGCAAGTGCGCTTCAAGCCGGCGCACCAGTAGTGCGACGGCGACGCTGACGACCAGGAAGAACAGGCCGGCCATGGTGATCGGCTCAATGTAACGGAAGGTTTGCGATCCGATGTTCTTGGCCTGCAGCATGAGTTCGACCACCGTGATCGCGGACAGGACCGGCGTGTCCTTGAACATGGCTACCAGGTAATTCCCCAATGCGGGAATGATCGGCCGTATTGCCTGCGGCAGGATGATATCCCGATATGCGTACCAGGGCGACAGGCTCAATGCCTTGGCTGCTTCCCACTGGCTGCGCGGCACCGAATTCAGGCCGGCCCGATACACTTCCGCAATGTAACAGGCATAGTGCAGACCGATTCCCAGTGTACCCGTGGCCAGCGGCGAAAGTGTCAGCCCATAATCCGGCAGGACGTAGAACAGGAAATAGAGCTGAATCAGCAGCGGCGTACTTCTGATGAATTCGACCAGCAGCGCAGCGGGCCACGAAAGCAAGCGCAGCCGGCTGCGGCGCAGGAGGGCCAACACCAGGCCCAGCACCAGAGCAATGAAGAAGCCGGCCAGGGTGATGCCAATCGTATATCTCGAAGCACGCAGCAGATCGGGCAGGACACGCCATGCGAAGTGCCAGTCGAACAGGCCGTTATCCATTACATGCTTCCGCGTGCCAGTCCACGGCTAAGACGCCGCTCCAGCATGCGCATCGATACACTGATGAGTTGTGCCAGCAGGAAGTAGATCAGCAGGGTCAACAGGAAAACCTCTTCGCTTCTGAAAGTCGTCTCCACCAATTGATTGGCGCGAAAGCTGAGGTCCGCAATCGTGATCAGGGACACCAGCGAAGTGCCCTTCAACAGCTCGATCAGCAGATTGGTAAACGGGGGGATCGCATTGATCAATGCCTGCGGCAGGACGATATCCAGGAAGCGATGCAGCGGCGGGATATTCAAGGCGATGGCGGCTTCGATCTGGCCGGGAGGGACGGCAACGATGGCGCCGCGGATGACTTCTGCGCCATATGCACCGATATTGAGCCCGAGTCCCAACACCGCGACCGTGAAAGGCGTCATGGTGATATTGAACGGCGGCAGCGGCAAAACAAAGAACAGCCAGAACAGTTGTACCAGCAGCGAGGTGCCCCGAAAGATTTCGATGTAGATGTTGGCCAGCCAGCGCAGTGGCCGCCACGGGGAAAGTTTGGCGAGCGCCGCAAGCAACGCGAGCGTGGTTGCGAGGTGCGCGGCGAGGATGGTGATTTCAATTGTGACGACGGTTCCGTCGAAGAGGAGCGGCAGGAGTTCGTCCATTGGTATGCTACTGCCTGGCGATCTCCTCGACCGTTTTCGTGGTCAGGTTCGACCTATCAAACCCGAACGGCGCGACGGTCTTCAAATGTTGCTCGCTTCCCAGCCAATCCTTGAGCGTTGCATTGACCGCATCGCGCAAATCCTTGTCTTCCTTGCGGAAAGCCAATGCGCCGTAACCGGTGTGCGCTGGATCGTCCTGGAAAGTGGCGAGCGCTTCCACTCTGTTGCCGCCCTTTGCCGCCAGTTCCTTCATCGTCAGTTGGGTGCCCACCGCGGCCTCCGCACGTCGCGTGCGCACTGCCTGCAACTGGGCAATCGTGGTCGGTACTTGCAGGATACGGTTGTCGGGAATGCCGGCTGCGCGGGCGTAACTGTATTGCGTAGTACCCGACATGACAGCCAGTCTGGCGTTGTTGTTCTTGGCAATGTCGGCGTAGCTGTTCAGTTTGCCCGGATTGCCCCGGGCAACCAGCAAGGTATCGCGTAACTGATAATGCGGGTCGGTGAACAAGACCTGCTGCATACGTTCCGGCGTGATATACAACCCGGCGGCAATCACATCGAAGCGGCCGGCGAGCAGCCCGGGGATCAATCCGCCCCACTCGGTCAGCACCGGATTGACTTTCCTGACGCCCATCTTGTCGAATACGACCTTGCTGATTGCGGGCGACTCGCCGGTGACGCGGCCGTCAGGCAGGGTATAGGCGAACGGCGCTTCGTGAGCGTAACCGATGCGGATTTCGCCGGTTCGTTTTACACGCTCAAGGGTTGTTTCGGCGCCAGCCGAAGCGTGGACAAACAAGCTTGCCAGTGCGATCAGCGTTGATGTGAGTAACGTTTTCATGACTTGCTCGATTGACCTGGTTCTCAGTGGTTTAGATCAAACACGCTGATGTGTGTGCGAACAGATCAATATAGTGGTGAAAACGGCAGCGCCTTTCAACGTAGCCTTTGAACGTGGGGCTAAGTACCCGCTCAGAATAAATTGTGAGCGTCTGCGGCTCTTGCCGGCGCGCTGCGGCGTTGCCTGTCCCTTGCAGTGCTCGCACTGCGGTGGCCCAGGCGCCTTGCATCGCATCCGGCCAAAGCCGCATCCATCTCACAATTTATTCTGAGCGGGTACTTAGTTATCCAACCGACAAAGCCCGCTCCTGTAAAGCCTCCACCCCCACCCGGGTCGCAACAAACTCCGGCCGCGGCTTCAGACCGCCTTTCGGTGCAAGCAATTGGTTTTCGATGCTGTTATAAACAAAGAACACATTGCTGCGCGGGTAAGGCGTGATGTTGCTGTTCGATCCGTGCATCGTATTACAATCAAAAAAGCCCACAGAGCCCGCCCTGCCCTTGCAGGAGGCAATGCCACCCCGATCACACAGTTGGCGAAGCAGTGCTTCGTCGGGCACGCCATAGTCCTGCTGCTTAAGCGATTTCTTGTAGTGATCGTCCGGCGTTTCGCCGACGCAGGAAATGAAATGACGATGCGACCCGGGAATCAGCATCAGCGGTCCATTGGATTCATTGTTGTCGGTGAGCAGAATCGAACAGCTCAGTGCCCGCATTGCAGGCATGCCATCTTCGCAGTGCCAGGTTTCGAAGTCGGAATGCCAGTAAAACTCCTTGCCTCTGAATCCTGGCTTGTAATTGATGCGCGACTGGTGGATGTACACCTCGCTGCCGAGAATCTCGCGCGCGACGTTCAGCACGCGCGGGTCGCGTACCAGGTTGGCGAACAGGTCATTCAATCGGTGCACGTTAAAAATGGAACGCACCTCGCCGCTGCCGGGTTCCGTGATGACTTCATCGCGGCCTTTGCCTGCATACTCCTCGCGCATGGCCTGCATTTCGTCTTGCAGGCGCTCCACTGTATGTGCCGAAAACAACTCCGGGACGAACAGGAACCCGTCCTCCTGGTAGGCACTACGCTGCACCGGGTTCAGTGCGCCACTACGCGCTGCTTCCGCCTGCTGGTACACCACGGGGTCTTGCCGCGCCCGCATTGTCGGATTGCGCAGCGTGCGGCTCTCGTACGGATCCTGGGATAACATCAGACGTTTCCTCCTCGGTTTCCGGGACGGCGGCATATACGCCATCCGCATCATGCACTTCGTCGCCTACCAGGGCCGGCGTAAATGTGCAGACTACCCGCATGTCGGCGCCCGGGTCGGCGCGCAGCCAGTGACGGTCATTCTTGTCGAGCGCGTAGATCGTGCCGGGCTCGATCCGGAACACTTCCCCGGAAGGAACCAGCTCGACTTCGCCGCTGCCCTCCACGCAGTACACCGCCTCGAGATGATGCTTGTACCAGATGTGCGTCTGGCTGCCGGCATAGACGATGGTCTCGTGCATGGAAAAGCCCATGCCGTCGTGGCGCAGCAGCAACCGCCGGCTGGCGAAAGTTTCGGCGCGCACATCGCGCGCCGTGTTCAGAATGTCTTTCAGGCGTCGTACGATCATGCGCTCACCTTTTTCCTTATCGGCGCATTGCGGGCAATCTGGCTGGTCGTATCGGCGACTGCCTGTTCCAGGATGTCCAGGCCGGCCAGCAATTTCTCGTGTTCGATGGTGAGCGGCGGCAGCAGCTTGACCACTTCGTCTCGGCCGCCGGACGTTTCGATAATCAATCCGTTCTGGAAAGCCACGGTCGAAACCGCCCCGGCCAGTTCCGGGTCCTTGAATGCCAGCCCTTGCATCAGCCCGCGGCCGCGTCGGGTCATCTCTGCAGCCGGGTAGTTTTGCACCAGCTTGTCGAGATGCTGCGTGATGGTCTGCATCTTTTTCTGCAGCCTTGCCTGAAACTTGCCGTCGCTCCAGAAGTGGTTGAGTGCGGCGGCGGCGGTCACGAAAGCCATGTTGTTGCCGCGGAAGGTACCGTTGTGCTGGCCCGGCTTCCACACATCATGCTCGGGCTTGAGCAATACCATCGACAGCGGCAAGCCGTAGCCGGACAGCGATTTCGACATGGTGACCACATCTGGATAGATGCCGGATGGCTCGAAGCTGAAGAACGTGCCTGTGCGGCCGCATCCTGCCTGGATGTCGTCCACGATCAGCAGCATCTCGTGCCGACGGCACAATTGTTCCAGCTTCCTCAGCCAGGTCAGGCCGGCGACATTCAAGCCGCCTTCGCCTTGCACGCATTCGACAACTGCCGCCGCTGGGTGGTCGACACCGCTGCTCGGATCCTCGATCAGTTTATCCAGCATGCCCATGGTATCGATGTCCTCGCCGAAGTAGCCGGCATACGGCGCATGATGTACACCAGACAGGGGTATGCCGGCGGCATTGCGGAATTTGCGGTTGCCCGTCAGCGACAAAGCCCCCAGGCTGACCCCATGAAAACCGTTGGTGAAGGAAATCAGGCTGTGGCGGCCTGTCACGTTGCGCGCCAGTTTGATCGCGCCTTCCACCGCATTGGCGCCGGTCGGTCCGGTGAACTGCATTTTGTACTGCAGGTTGCGTGGTTTCAGGATGCGCTCTTCGAACGCGAGCATAAACTGCTCTTTCGCGGATGTCGCCATATCCAGTGCATGGATGATGCCATCATTGGCGAGGTAATCGATGATGGCCTGCTTCAGCAATGGATTGTTGTGGCCATAGTTAAGGCTGCCGGCGCCTGCAAAGAAATCGATGTACTGCTGGCCGCTTTCATTCGTCAGGACGGCGTTCTGTGCTTTCGTGAAAACGGTGGGAAAGGAACGGATATAACTACGAACCTCGGATTCCAGTCGGTCGAATGTGCGCATCATACTTCTCCTTATCGATGAGCGGGTATGTGTTGCAGTCAGCGTGATAGGGTCATGCCCCGGTACCAGGGGCCGATCGTGTAGAGACACTCCTCCTCATGACCGCTTTCGCCGAAATCGGTGCGTGAAAAGAGCGCCCTGATGGTGCAGGCGGCGCCCTGGCGCCGGGCGAATTGGGTGAACAGCCCGCGTGACGCATGATTGTCGGGGCTGATGGTGGTTTCGAGCCAGCGTAGCCGGCGAGGTGCGATGCAGTGCTGCAAAAGGTGTTGCAGCATGCGCGTGCCGATCTTATTCCCGCGCGCCTGTGTCGCGACCGCTACCTGCCAGACAAACAGGGTGTCCGGTTGCGTGGGCGGCACATACGCGGTGATCGCGCCGACCACAACACCGTCGTGCTCGGCAATGACGCTGGTCAGTGCGTGATGTTCACAGACGAGCAGATAGGCATAGCGCGAATTCAGGTCGAGCGGCGGGCAGGACGCCACCAGTTCATGCAGCAGCGCGCCGTCACCTCGCTCCGGTTGCCGTAGTTTCAGGTCGTGATCCACTGCCAGTAATTCATGCATGCTCTTTTCGCGACAAAAGCATATTCCTCGATCCCGATCTTCCGGATCGCCAATCGTACCGTCGTTGAGAGGGAAATCAGGGCAGCGCCTTAATGCTTGCTGGTTGCCTGTCGTCGAGAAACATCAAACTGGTTGCAGTCGCCCTCGATATATTGCGAACCTTTCAGCCACAATGTTGCACTGGCTGATGTGGTACTTGCCGACGAGATTGCGATCCCGGCGACGATTGCTCAAGTGTAGAGCAATCCTGGAAAACATCTAGGGAAGAACGCCGAAAATTTCAGGTTTGATCCCGATGGCGCCACCTGTGCCAGCCGCTGCGGAAAGCAACGATATACTTTCGGATTGTTTAATAGTTTTTGCGGATGCACCTCTTCATACAGCGTAACCGCGCAACAGAAGGCTGGTGCTCCCCGGCGCCACCAAGGAAGCGCTGAAAGCGCTGCCGGAGTTCAACTATGCGCCGCGAAAACGATAACGTCCTGAACCAGACCCCATCATCAGGCGACACCTGATGATGGCCTTGAAATCGCGGCATCGGCTCCCACGTCATTTACCTCACATCCCCGATCTGAGGCACACGGTTGTTGCCGGCTGTTCGCCACCGTCGTTGCTTGCCCGGCGAGCGGCCGGCGTGCGACAGCATGAGCTTCTCATCGCGGGACGGACATGAGCAACGATATCAGCGACGACGAACCTGAAGTGACGTTCGGCCATATCGCGGAAAGGCTGAACGAACACGGACTGGCCTACCTGCACGTCATCAACCCGGCAGCCGCTGCCGTCGAACAGAAGTTATCGCCGCCTGCCGAAGCGATGCGGATGCTGGAATTGATCCGCAAGAGGTACCGGGGCTTGCTGATGTTCGCCGGCGGCTTTGACCATGACACTGCTGAGGAATGGCTCGAGGAAGGACGCGCGGACCTGATCGCCTTTGGCCGAAAGTTTCTCTCCAATCCCGATCTTCCGGAGCGTTTCCGCCTGCATGCTGAATTGAATCCGGACGATCCTTCGACGTACTATGGTAATGGCGCCATCGGATACACCGACTACCCGACGTTAAGGCAGTTGCGCGGCGACGCGCCGAAGCCGGCGGTGAGCTGGCGATGACACCAACAACAAAGGAGCAATCATGCGCATGACCGCACTTCCGTCCGGGGAGAAAGCCCCGGTACTCGGCCAGGGCACCTGGCACATGGGCGAGAACCCGAAACATCGCGATTACGAAATCGCGGCCCTGGAACTGGGCATCCAGTATGGCATGACGGTGATCGATACTGCCGAGATGTACGGCGACGGCGCGGCGGAAGAACTCGTCGGTAAAGCGACCGAAGGGCGCCGCAAGGAGGTCTTTTTGGTCAGCAAGGTGCTTCCCCATCATGCAACGCGTATCGGGACGATCGATGCCTGCGAGCGTAGCCTGACCCGTCTGGGAACCGACTATCTGGACCTCTATCTGCTGCACTGGCGCGGCTCCATCCCGCTGGAAGAAACCCTGGCGGGGTTTGCCGACCTGGTCCGGATGGGGAAAATCCGTTACTGGGGCGTCAGCAATTTCGACACCGCAGATATGGAAGAGCTGTTGAGGTTGCCGGGCGGCTCGGACGTGGCGACCAACCAGGTGCTGTACAACCTGACCCGACGCGGCGTCGAATATGACCTCTTGCCCTGGTGCGAACAGCGCAACATCCCAGTCATGGCGTACTCGCCCGTCGAGCAGGGCCGGCTGCTCAAGGATCCGGTGGTCATGGCCATCGCCGCCCTGCACAATGCGACGCCGGCGCAGATTGCGCTGGCATGGGTGTTGCGCCAGGATCGCATTATCGCCATTCCGAAAGCCGGGACACCCGAGCATGTGAAGGAGAATCGCAAGGCGCTCGACATAGACCTCACGGAAGCAGATCTGGCCGAGCTTGACCGTGCTTTTCCTCCGCCGACCAGGAAAGTTCCGCTTGAGATGATTTGACCGGCCACACGGGCGTGCCGACCGGGCGACGGCGGCCTGACTGATGGCAGGGATGGGGAACGTTCCCTGCCTCACTGCAGCAGGCATTCAGTGTTGCGTGCTCCGAACAACCACGTGCTCGACTGGGGCTACCTGGGTCCCGAAGAGACTCTGGACAGCGTGCGCGCGGCCGGCATCTCTATAGCGAGTGCTGGCCGCGACGAAGCCGAGGCGGCCGCACCCGCAGTGATCAAGTTGCAAGGGAGCCGGGTGCGGTGTAATAGCCACGCTCATAGGCACTGCTGTTCTAGTCCAACGTAACGTTGGCAGTGTCGATCACCTTCTTCCAGCGCGTCCGCTCGACTGCCATGAAATTGGCGAGCTCCTTCGGCGAATTGCCGACGACCTCTCCACCGAGTGCGGCGACTTTCTGCTGCACGTCCGGCAGCTTCATTGCTTCGACGACCGCGCCGTGAATCTTCTTCGTGATCCCATCCGGCGTGCCGGGCGGCGCTACCAGTGCAAACCAGGCACTTGCCTCGAATTCCGGCAGGCCGGCTTCGGCTGCCGTCGGCGTATCGGGCGCAAGCTTGGCACGATGGGCACTGGCGACGCCGAAGAACTTCACCCTTTTTTCTTCCTTGTACTTGACTACTGCGGAGATGTTGCCGACGAACAGATCGACGCGACCGGCGACGAGGTCGGTAAGCGCCGGACCTTCGCCCTTATAGGGAACATGCAACAGATCGATGCCCCCCATGTTGGCGAGCATCTGTCCCGACAGGTGCGAGGTCGAGCCGTTGCCCTGCGAGCCGTAAGTGACCTTGCCCGGATTGGCCTTCGCGTAGGCAATCAGCTCCTTCACCGATTTGGCTGGAAAATCGGCTCTTGCGGCAATCACGTTCGGTATCATCGCAAGCGTCGTGATCGGAACGAATTTTGTCGGGTCGAACTGCAATTTTTTGAAAAGGCTTTGGTTGATCGACAGTGGTCCCGGGGGACTCGCGAGCAGTGTGTAACCATCTGGTTCGGCGGTGTAGACCATCGTCGCGCCAATGTTGCCACCCGCTCCTGGACGGTTATCGATGACCACCGGCTGCCCCCACTTCTCGCTGAGCTTCTGGCCGACGATACGTGCCAGCGCATCTACGGTACCGCCGGCCGGAAAGTTGACGACGATTTTGATCGGCGCTTTAGGAAAATCAGCGACCGGATCGGCCAAGGCCGCCACTTGAATGCCACCCAGCAAACTGGTCAGCACCAGGGAAGCGAAAATACGTCTTTTCATTTTGTCTCCTTCACTGTTTATAGGAATTTCGATACTAAAAATGCAATTTACGCTAGCGGCGGCAGCACAACCAATTGAGGCTCCATGTTTCTCTTCAGGCCCATCTCGCCATTGGACCGGCCCATGCCAGATTCCTTGATGCCGCCGAACGGATACTCCGGCGCAGTGCCTACATGATGATTCACCCACGCCACGCCACTCTCCAGGCGTGATGCAATTTCCGCCCCTTTATCCACATCATTGGTCCATACCGAAGCACCCAGACCAAAGCGGGTATCGTTGGCACGCGCGACAGCATCGTCCAGATCGCTGAAGCGTATGACGGGCAGCACCGGGCCGAACGGTTCCTCGTCCACCAGGCGCGTGCCTTCGGCGATATCTGCAACTACGGTCGGCGCGATGAAGTAACCGGGCCTGTCAATCGCACGGCCACCTGCAAGGATGCGCACGCCGGGTTGGCGCGCCGTGTCGTCCAGGATTCCCAGCACGCGCCGGTACTGGTCTTCGTTCTGCACCGGCCCGCATACGACGCCTTCTTCGAAACCGTCGCCGACCTTCACGCGCCTGGCAATGTCAGCCAGTTCACTGACCAGCGCTTCGTACACATCCTCATGCACATAGAGACGCTTGATCGCCTGGCATACCTGTCCTGAATTGGCAAACGCCGCCTGAAACAAGCGTGCAGCGATCGCCTTGGGATCCACATCGTTCAACACGATTGCCGCGTCATTGCCGCCCAGTTCGAGCGTCAGCCGCTTCATGTTAGCCGACGCCGAAGCCATCACCCTCTTGCCGGTTGCCACGGAACCCGTGAAGTTGATCTTGTCGATTCCAGGATGTTCCGTCATCCATTGCCCCAGATCGTTGCCTCCCGCGAGAATGTTCAGTACGCCCGGCGGAAAAATATCCTGGCCGATTTCACCGAGTCTTAGCGTGGTCAACGGCGTATATGGCGACGGCTTGAGGATTATCGTGTTTCCGGTATAGAGCGCCGACGCAATCTTCGGCGCGGCCATGATGATCGGCACGTTCCATGGAGTGATGCCGCCGACGACGCCGAGCGGCTTGTAGCGCAGCTCCACCCTGCCCGTTGCATCGTTGCGCATCACTTCCGGCTCTATCGGAATCGTGATCAAGTGCCTGACGATGTAGATGGCCCGTTCGATTTCAGCCTTTGCCGCAGCGAGCGGCTTGCCCTGCTCCGTCGTCAACAGCGCGGCCAGTTCGTCGAGCCGGCTTTGAATCGCGTCGCAGAAGCGGTTCAGCCGATCGCGTCTTTCTTCAAAGCTTGTTTTGCTCCAGCCAGGAAATGCGCGTCGCGCCGCAGCAACCGCCCGCTCGAACTGATCGCGCGATGCATCCGGACAGCGGGTAAACGCCGCACCGCTGGAGGGATTGATTACGTCGAAAGACTTGTCGCTGGTTTCAAGGCCACCGTCGATCAGATGCGCGATATTTTTTGTATCGAGCGTTGGTTGCATGGTCATGATCGGCTCTCCATTTCTCAAATGACGAGTTCGATCAGATGCGGGCCGTCGCTGGCGAGCCCGCGCGACAATTCCGTTGCAAGGTCCTCCAGGTTGTGAGCGCGGCTGGACGCAACCCCGTGGCCCTTGGCAAGCGCAACCCAGTCGAGGTTCGGCTTGTCAAGGGTAAGCATGTCGAGCGCCGTGCGGCCCGGGGCACCGACACCGATCTTCTCCAGCTCGCTGCGCAGGATGTTGTACGACCGGTTCGCCAGAATCACGATCGTAACATCAAGCCCTTCGCGGGCCATCGTCCACAACGCCTGCAGCGTGTACATCGCGCTGCCGTCGCCGACGATTGCGATCACCTTGCGGTCCGGCGCCGCCACCGCCGCGCCGATCGCAACTGGCAACGCATAGCCAAGCGAGGCTCCCATGCTGTTCATCCAGTCATGCGGCGCCGCGTTGACGGTCACCGGGAAGAATCCGCGCCCCATCGAGATCGATTCATCGACCACGACCGCATATTCCGGCATCAGCGCACCCACCACGGCAGCGATGCCCTCCGGCGTCACTTTGCCTGTCCGCAGCGCCGGCTTGTTCAGCTCCGCAATGGCCGGGACCGTCGCCGACGCGCCCAGTTCATGCGCCAGTTCTTCTAAAGCACCCTCAATATCATGCTCGCCTTGCGCGAGCGTCGTCACCTCGCATTCCTTCGGCATCAGCAAACTTGGCTGGTCAGGATAGGCAAAAAATGCGACCGGCGTTTTTGCGCCGACCAAAATGACGCGGCCGACTCCCTTGAGTGCCGCCACTGCGCCGGGTACGTCATAAGGCAGCCTGTCGAGCTTGACGCGACCGGCGCCGCGTTCGAGCCGCGCGTTTTGTCCTTCGCTCATTATCTTGCAGCCAGTCTTTGCCGCGATACGGCCAGCCCATTCCAGTGCTTTCCCGCGTAACGCCGCGCCGCCGAGCAACATCACCGTCGGTCCGCCGGCCCGCAGCGCCTTTGCAACCGCAGTCACTGTGTCGGGCGACACCGGTTGAGGCAGTGCAGGTGCGTGAGCGACGGCGACTTCATCCGCAGGCCCCCAGGAAGCATCGGCTGGAAGTATCAGTGTCGCGATCTGTCCCGGGGTGCTACGCGCCGCCTGGACCGCGGCGGCGCCATCGGACGCCACCGCCGACGAGGACATCGACGTCCTGACCCAGTGCGACATGGGCTTTGCCACGCCTTCGATATCGCCCGACAGCGGCGCATCATAGTTAAGGTGGTAGGTGGCGTGCTGGCCGACGATGTTCACGATTCCCGAACGTGCCTTCTTCGCATTGTGGAGGTTCGAGAGACCGTTGGCCAGGCCGGGCGCAAGATGCAGCAATGTGCATGCGGGCTTGCCGGTCATACGGAAATAGCCGTCGGCAGCGCCAGTCGCGACGCCCTCGAACAGACCCAGAGCGCAGCGCATGCCCGCGACCTTGTCCAGCGCCGCAATGAAGTGCATTTCCGATGTGCCGGGATTGGCAAAACATACCTCGATGCCGCTTGACAGTAATGTGCGGACTAGGCTTTCTGCTCCGTTCATGTCTCTCCTTCTTATGTGTTCTTGTAAGGCCCGATGCCTTTGAACGCCCATAGTAGGATCGGGTAACATATAGATCAAATTTATTTACTTTATCCAGAGCATTCATAATATGAATACGTACCGCGTCGATTTGAACTTGTTTGCGGTGTTCCATGCAATTCTCGAAACGCGCAGTGTGACGCTGGCAGCGGAAAGATTCGGCATTACCCAGCCGGCGATGAGCAATGCGCTTACGCGTCTGCGCGAGATGATGGGCGACCCGCTCTTCGTTAACACATCGAGTGGCATGCAAGCCACGCCCTATGCGCTCGAAATCGCCGGACCAATCGCCGATGCCCTGAACAGTTTTCAGAAGGCCATCAGCCATCGCGATTTCTTCGACCCGATGACAAGCGGTCATACTTTTCGTTTTCACATTACCGACATGGGGCAAATCAATATCCTGCCTGCGCTGCTGGAACGTCTGCATGTCGTTGCGCCCGACATAAAGGTCGAGGCCGAGACGCTGAGTCTTGATGAGATCCGGACCGGACTTGAGGATGGGAGGATCGATTTCTCCGTAGGTCACCTGCCGAAACTGCAGGGACGGAATATTCATTTCGAACAGCTGTTTTACGAGCGTTACGTGGTGCTGGTGCGGGCCGGACATCCCGCCGCAAAACCAGCGCTCACGCAAAAGACTTATCTCAACGCCGCTCACGCCATCGTGACTTCGGTGGGTGGGGGCCACCATATTGTAGAGGAAACCCTGATCAAGAAGCGCGCGCGCATCGTCGCGCGACTGCCTAACATCATGGCCATTTCCATGATTTTGTCACGCACCGATTTGATAGCGACCATCCCGCGGCGTGTCGCCACCGAACTTGCGAAAACTGGTGCGCTCAAGGTTTATGCCCTGCCCATAAGCATTCCCGAATTCGAAGTTGCGGCCTTCTGGCACGAGCGCTCTAATGCCAGTTCTGCCGATGCCTGGATGCGCGATCAACTGATCGACCTATTTGCTATGGAGGGCAAGCCTGAGCGCACTCGGGCGCGAAAAGTGCGAAACGGGAATACACCCCGTGAATAGTCGTACAAGTTAGACAGCCAGTATTTGGTCGGTTCATCTTTGTCTTCGGGCCATTTCTCAAGAACGCTTACTGAAAAAACGACCTATGTTCTACAAGCTGATGACATCGGCGGATATGAAGACTGCGAACAGTTCGACCGTCTTCCGGCAAGCCGATCTTAATGCCGATCGGGAATTCGTCAATCCGCAGCGTCGCGTCAATGGTAAATTACATGAGGAACAGCCTTTTCTGCGAGGATAAGATCGGATGTATTCTTAAATGGTGGCCCAGCGCAGTCACCAGGCAAAGGACGAAAATTTCCGAGTCGCATTAAAGACGATAATACGTCGACTTTCAATAATTTATTTTCGTCTTGCTTGTGGCTTTCGTCAAAATCTCCTCAGCCCTCGCACACAGAAAAATCCGATATTTCCCCCGACGTCGGGAGCGCCGCCGCAAATAACTAGACTTTCCATCGCGACTGGTCGCACAACTGCCAGCTCCCTCGATCAG
>JBBWZW010000196.1:0-21255 GCA_039649305.1 Burkholderiales bacterium | reverse complement strand
GAATTTATCAATGTCTGAAAAAACACTGGATACCATTAAAATACCGCGCGCTCTATTTCAGCGACTGACAGAGACTGTTAGCTACGCGACTTAAGAATGGATAAAGTCGAGCTTAGATCATTCGGCGAATGCGGCGCGAAGGGTCAGGTCGTCCCATTCATGCTCGCCCCGGAAGCCAGCACCCAGTTCACCATCCCCTTGGCGATTTCCCGTTCACCCATGATGGTATGGGTGGCGCCATGCTTTTCCAGGTGCGCCAGCTCGGATATCGAATGCGCGCGGGCGATGACTTCGATCTGCGGGTTCAGATTGCGCGCATGTTCGATGATCTGGCCGGCCTCAAGCACATCCGGAATGGCGACCAGCAACCAGCGCGCGGTAGCGATGTCGGCCGCATGCATCATGCCCGGTGCCGCCGCGTTTCCAAACAGGGCAGGGATGCCGTCGGCGCGCAACGCCTTGACCACATCGGACTGGTCCTCGATGACGATGAAAGGGCGGTTCTGCTCAGTCAGTGTAGCGGCGATCAGGTGACCGACCCGGCCGAATCCCACCAGCACGGTATGCTCATGCAGCGGCGCCCATCCGGGGATAACGATGTCCTTGTCGACCGGGGGCGTGAGGCCCGTGGTCCGGCCTTCGCGCTGTTTCAGCCACGGTTTCAGGCGATTGAGCAGGGTGAACAACAGCGGATTGATCAGGATCGACAGGATCGCGCCGCCGAGGATCAGGTCCCGTCCTGTTTCGGATAGCAGTCCGAGCGACATGCCCAGCGTCGCAAGGATGAACGAGAACTCGCCGATTTGCGCCAGGCTCACCGCGACGGTGAGTGCCGTACTGAGCGGGTGCTTGAATGCCAGCACGATCGCCAGCGCTGCGAGCGATTTGCCGACCACGATGATCAGCACCGTAGCCAGCACCAGCAAGGGCTCGCGAATCACGATGGACGGATCGAACAACATCCCGACCGACACGAAGAAAAGTACCGCGAACGCGTCACGCAGAGGCAAAGACTCTTCCGCCGCCCGATGACTCAGCTCCGATTCCGCCAGGATCATGCCGGCAAAAAACGCGCCCAGCGCGAACGACACGCCAAACACATAAGCCGATCCAAGCGCGACGCCGAGCGCAATCGCCAACACCGCCAGCCTGAACAACTCGCGCGAGCCGGTAGCCGCAATCCGCTCCAGGATCCATGGAATCACACGGCGGCCGACAACCAGCATCACGACTGCGAACGCCGCGACCTTCGCCAAGGTTATGCCGAGCGTCGTCAATAAGGCGGTGGTGGTCATTGCTTCGCCTTTGCCGCCAAGCAGGCCGGACAGCGCGGGGATCAACACCAGCGCCAGCACCATCGCAATATCCTCGACGATCAGCCAGCCGATCGCGATCTGCCCCCGCCTGGTCTCAAGCAGTCGGCGTTCCTGCAGGGCGGTCAACAGCACCACGGTGCTGGCGACGGAAAGCGCAAGGCCGAAGATCAGGCCTTCGCCCACCGGCCATCCGAGTCCCCATGCCATCGCCATCCCGAGCAGCGTTGCGATGACGATCTGCACGATTGCGCCGGGAATCGCAATTGTTTTTACCGCTAATAAGTCCTTCAGCGAGAAATGCAGCCCCACTCCGAACATCAGCAGGATGACGCCGATTTCAGCCAGCTCCTGCGCAAGATGCGTATCCGCCATGATGCCGGGCGTGAACGGCCCGACCGCAATGCCGGCCACCAGGTAGCCGATCAGCGGCGGCATGCGCAGGCGATTCGCCAGTGCGCCGAAGATGAAGGCCAGGACGAGGCCACCGACGATGGTGGTGATCAGGGGAGTATCGTGCGGCATGAAACTGGCGTCTCCTTTTTTGATTTGGTTTTAAACAGGCGGGGGCATGAGCCGCGGATGACGCGAGGACTGCTTCCGACCGAAGCGCGCCCTGCTAGCGACGTAACAGTTCGGCATTGTAGCCGTCATGCGCGATTAGCGTTGCCGGGCACTGTATGCGCGAATTTTATAGTTCGGATTTTGCGAATAAACTATCATGTTTACTTCGCTTTTTAAAGAATGGTGTTTTCGATTATCATTCGGCACCGCCGTGAATCTCATGGCGAGGGAGGCGGTCAGGTGTGTCTGACTCCGTAAATCAATCAACCTACAGAAGGAATCCATGAAACGCGTCTTGCTTTTTGTTGCTACCAACATGGCGATTATGCTGGTGCTTGGCATCACGGCGAGTCTGCTTGGTGTCAATAGATTTTTGACCGCTAACGGCCTCAACCTCGGCGCGCTGCTCGCGTTCTCGGCGTTGATGGGCTTTGGTGGCGCTTTCATTTCGTTATTCTTGTCCAAGCCCATTGCGAAATGGTCGACCGGTGCCCGCGTGATCGAACACCCGGGCACATCGACCGAGCTGTGGCTGGTCAATACCGTTGCCGCGCAGGCGCAAAAGGCCGGTATTGCGATGCCGGAAGTCGCAATCTACCAGGGCGAACCGAACGCGTTTGCGACCGGTGCGACGAAAAACAGTTCGCTGGTCGCGGTGTCGACCGGCTTGCTGGAATCAATGACCAAGGAAGAGGTCGAGGCCGTACTGGCGCATGAGGTGGCACACATCGCCAATGGCGATATGGTCACGCTGACGCTGATCCAGGGCGTGGTGAATACCTTCGTTGTCTTCCTTGCGCGCGTAGTTGGCTATCTTGTCGACCAGGCATTGCGCAAGAACGACTCGGAGAACACCGGTCCGGGCGCCGCATACATGATCACTGTGGTCATCTGCGACATCCTGTTCGGCGTTCTGGCCAGCATCATCGTTGCGTGGTTCTCGCGCCAGCGTGAATTCCGCGCCGACCGTGGCGCTGCGAACATCCTCGGCACTCCGCGTCCGATGGTCGCCGCATTGCAGCGCCTGGGCGGCATCGCGCAAGGCGAACTGCCGAAAAATATGGCAGCCTCGGGAATTTCGGGGGGCGCCGGCCTGATGGCCCTGTTCTCCAGCCACCCGCCCATGGAAGACCGGATCTCGGCGCTCCAGCGCAACTGATCTTCGCTACTGCGCGCCAGGCGCCGGCTTGTCCGGCGGCCTGGTGCGTCTTCTGATACCTGACGGACTGCTATGAGGGATCTCGCCGCTGCCATCACGACCCGCCGTATCATCGTCGGGCTGCTGCTGGGCGGATTGATGATCCTCGGCTATGTGGTGCTGCACCTGTTCCTGGTGCCCATGGTGTGGGCCGGTATACTTGCCTACGCCACCTGGCCGCTGTACGAGCGACTGCGCCGGCTGTTGCGCGGCAATGCGACCGGCAGTGCGCTGGTGATGACCCTGCTGCTTACCACCTCATTCATCCTGCCGATGTTATGGCTGGTCAGCTTGCTACGCAGCGAGCTGACCGATGCCTATGCGGAAGTGGCGGCGTATCTCGCGCAAGGACCACATCCGCTGCCTGACATCATTGCGCGCATTCCTGTTCTGGGCGACCGGTTGCAGGAATTGCTCGACCAGCTTTCCGGCGATCCGACCGCGGTGCGGGAGCAACTTGCGCTATGGGTTGAGCAGCGCACCGACGATCTGTTGGACATCCTCGGCGGCGTCGGCCGTAACGCGGCCAAGTTCGGCTTCGCGCTGATCGCCGTGTTTTTTCTTTATCGCGACGGCGAGATCGTCCTGGCCCAGATGCGGCGCGTGCTGCATCATTTCCTCGGTGCGCGCATCGATGCATATCTCTCCGCCGCCGGCGGCATGACCAAAGCAGTGGTATGGGGCCTGGTAGCGACAGCGGTGGGGCAGGGCGTAGTTGCCGGCCTCGGCTACTGGTGGGCCGGCTTGCAAGCGCCGCTGCTGCTCGGCGCGATCACTGCGCTGGTCGCGCTGATTCCATTCGGCACACCCTTTACCTGGGGATCGATCGGCCTGTGGCTGGTCCTCACCGGCGACGTGGTCGCAGGCGTAGGGCTGCTGCTATGGGGCACATTGGTCGTGAGCTGGGTGGACAATCTGGTCCGCCCGCTGGTGATCAGCAGCGCCACGCGCATTCCCTTCCTGTTGGTGATGTTCGGCGTGCTCGGTGGGCTGGCGGCGTTCGGCCTGGTCGGACTGTTTATCGGACCGGTGATTCTTGCTGTACTGATGGCGGTGTGGCGAGAGTGGCTGGAGGATCAGGGACCAGAAGAAAAAAGTGGCGCATAGCGCCGCGTATTCAACCTACCAATCCATCGATAACAACTGCTGCGCCATGCGCGGCGCGCACAGGCTGCTGATTTCATTGCGTGTCGCCCAGCGGAAGCCATCCATTTCGGGCGTGGACTTGCCCGTCACATGATGCTCGAAGTGGCTGGTGCAAACCAGGTGATCGAGTTTCTGCAGGCCTTCCGGTGCGCGCACTATGTAAAGATGCAGCCGCTTGTGTTTCTGATAATCGAACGAGCCGATTTCTTCGAACAGCGCTTCATCGAACGTGAGTCCGGTTTCTTCACGCAATTCCCTGATAGCGGCTTCGATGGTGGATTCACCCGGGTCTTGCATCCCTTTCGGAATATCCCAGTGATTCGCACCTGTTACGTGACAAAGAAGAATCTCGTCTTTGGGGTTGATTACGAGCGTTCCGCAGGACGTCGCGAGTTGTGTTTTTAATGCAGTAGTTGCCAATCCTGGCATGCAAAGCTCCTCGAGCGATGCATTCGATACATCGCGCTTCAATTCAAATTTGGAAATATTGTATAGCAGCGGCCGTGGTCATACGTATTCGCTGTGGCAGGCAGCGCATTGAGTGCGCCGGTGGTGCTACGCAGTCACAGTGTGACGGACCACGCTTATGTGACATTCCACAGCAGAATAGTTCCATTTGGATGCAAAAATCGTGCGAGGAGGTTTATGCCTATGGTGCACCGGCAATGGGCGCCGGACTGCAACCCGGCACCCATGCATTCCTGTCATGCACTTTAGTCGCGCATTTTCCTTTCTACTACGTTGCCGAGATAGCCTCCACCGACAGCGCCGGCGACCGTGGCAAGCGTACGTCCCCTGCCGTCGCCAACCTGGTTGCCGAGCACGCCGCCAAGCACCGCGCCGGCCGCAATGCCGAGCCCGCTGGTCGGAGCCGATGCCTGCTGTACCGGTTGTTGAGCCGGTTGTTGAGCCGGCTGGCTGACCTGCGTGTATTGCGGCGACGGCGCGCGCTGCGCGTAGACCGGAGCCGCGCGTTTCGGGGCAGGTTTATGTTCGACGATGTGCTTGTGTATCACGACCGGGGCAGTCGCAACGGCTGCGGCCGGTGCATACTGTGCCGCTGTCGCGGGTGTCATCGCCATCCGCGCATCAACTGGCGCAGGAGCAACTGCGACAGGCGCAAGCGGCGCGCTGTTGCCGTGCGAATTCGGCAATATCCCGGTGATTGCTGCCACACCCACCATGCTGACCAGCATGACGGACGCGGCGGCGCCCGCCATCAGGGGGTGGATGCGATTCGACACTTGGCTGGTTTCCATTCTTATCTCCGTTTAGTAGCCTGACTGTGGCTGATGAACAGCTTAGCGTGCGAGCCGCCGCGCAGGGGCGTCCAAGCTGTATCAGGAGTAAGCGCATGTAACAGCGAGAAGGCGTAGGGGTGCGCCATGCGCACCCTACATCATGACGATAGCCAGCTGGCCGCTACGCAACGGCGCCGAAAGTATCTTGTAGGTATCGATATCAATCACATGTTTTTTCGGCTGCCGGATTTTCTTGCGCCTGCCTTCCAGCGAGCCGAGATACGACCACCGATCCACCACATGCGTCTGCCGCCAGCCGTCGCTTTCCTCGACGATGCCGATCGGTCCCGAGTAGGGCCACACCTCGGCCTGTAAGCGCTCGAGCACGGCGCGCAATCGTGCATCATGCGCGCTCATCGGTTCATCGCCTATGCATGCGCCGTTGCAGCGGCCGATCTGCCGCGCAAAACAGGCACGTCCCTGCGTAGTCGTTTCGAGTCCGCACAAGGCAGGGCAAAGCCTGTATTCACGAATCAACAAACGCAACCCCTCCATCGCGGCGCTGCGCGAAGGGAACAATCCATACAAGTCGCCATCATCGTCGCTGCATTCCCAGGAACCGACCACTTGCGGCCGCGTCCCGCCTGCACCGAGTCGCAACGCGAAGGTCTCGCCATGGTATTTGAGTAAAGCGTTGTAGGCGGGTTGATGCAATTTGATCAGTTGCGACTCTTGCAGCAAGGCGCCGATCTCGCCGGCGGTGCGTACGAAATCGATGGTCGATGTCTGTTGCAGCATCGCGGCTTCTTCAGCCGTGCGCAGGTGGGACAGGACGCGCGACCGGATATTGACGCTTTTCCCGATGTACACGGGTATGCCGTGCTGGTCGCGAAACAGATAGACGCCGGATGCGGAAGGCAAGGCGTCGATGGAGGCACGCTCGATGTGATGCGGGTACTCGAAGCGGTCGGCCAGATCAGGTGGCATGATCAGGCCGACCGAGGTAACTCTGGGTTTCATTTCATCCCGTTAGCCGTATAGAACGGTGCTTTGAGCGCACCCGTCTTGAATGCCCTCGATGCGGTTTGATAATAGGCTATCGCTTCGGCCACCAGTTGCGGATCATCCGTAGTCGGCGTCGATGCATAGGTCTTGGGATCGACGCGATAGCTTTCCACGCGCTGCTTGGGCAGCAGCACCGTAAGAATTCCGTTCTTCAGGTAACCGAGCTCCTGGTAATTGCTGATGAAGGCGCGCTGCGGCGGTGCGCCTTGCTCGAAAAACGGCCGGCCGAAGAAATGGTCGTCGCCATTCTTGCCGAGGATCTCGAGCAGGGTCGGTGCAATATCGACCTGGCTCACCACCGGCGCATAGGTTGCCGGCTTGAGCAGTTCAGGCGCATAGAAAATCAGCGGGATATGGTACATGTCGACCGGGAGTTTGCTCTTGCCCGCGACCGATGCGCAATGATCGGCGACGATGACGAACAGCGTGTCCTTGAACCACGGTTTGGTCTTTGCGTCCCTGATGAATTTGCCGATTGCGTAATCGGTGTATTTCACGCCGCCGTCGCGGCCGCCGGGCGAGGGGATGTCGATGCGGCCGTCCGGGTAGGTGTACGGACGGTGGTTGGTAGTGGTCATGACGTGCGCAAAGAACGGCTTGTCGGTGGCTGCCTTGGCATCGAAGGTCCTGATCACGTTGTCGAACAACGCTTCGTCGGCGACGCCCCAGACGTTCTCGAACATCACCGTCTCCTTCGGAAAATCGGTGCGGTCGACGATGCGGTAATCGTTCGCGCCGAAATAGGCGTTCATGTTATCGAAATAGCCGTAGCCGCCGTAAAAGAAAAACGTGGAAAATCCCTGGTGTTCGAGCATCTCGCCGACGGTGGCCAGATGGTCGTTGTTGGGACGGCGCACGATAGCCTGCCCCGGCACTGGCGGGGTACCCAGCGAGAGCGCTTCCAGTCCTCGCACTGTGCGCGTGCCGGTAGCGAATACCTGTTCAAACTTCATGCCGTCGCGCGCGAGTTCGTCCATGCGCGGCGTGAGTCCCCGGTCGGAGCCATACGCGCCGACAAACGAAGCCGACAGACTCTCGACCGAAATCAGCACCACATTGCGCGGACGTTTCTTGAACGGGGTGTCATCGGACGCCGGGTCTTCGTTGATGTCTTTTTTCAACGCGCTGGAAAGAGGTTCGCGTTTTACGCCCAGCCCGGCGAGTGTCTTGTCGGCCGTGTCTTGCGGGATGGTGCGATAGAACTTTTCATAGTCGAGCTCATTGCGTCGCATGGCCGCCGCCAGCGAGAACAGGCCGTTGCCCGAGAGTTCCGCGGCGTAGGCATTGCCTGAACCTTCCATCTGATCGATATTGGCGATGCTCAGGCAGATCGTTGGCAGCAGCAGGGCGGTTGCAGCGAGATAAACGCGTTGCCGGCGCGTGACCGCCGTTGTATCAGCCAGCCGCACCCATTTCCGCATTAGCCACACGATCAACGCGGCGGATGCGCCCACAGCAGCCAGGATCCATCCCACGGGATATGACTCGCGGATGTTGCCGATGACTTCCTGCGTATAGATCAGGTAATCCAGCGCGATGAAATTGAAGCGCGTGGAGAATTCCATCCAGAAGGTAATCTCCGACACCGCGCCAAACAGCAGCAGCGCCGCCGACAGCCATAACCACGCGAGGCGCAGGAAGTGATGTACGCGCGAGGCGCGCCAGCGATCAGGCAGCACGGCCTCATACAGCATGACGGGTGCGAGCAATACAGACACAACCGCGAGATCAAACCACAGGCCTTTTGCGAACACGCCCGGCCAGAGCCCCACAGGCGCCGACTGAATGCCGGTGTAGGCGATCAATCCGATACGGGTGAGGGTATAGATGACCAGCAACAGCGCACCGACGAGGATCGGCATAAGGGGAAGTTTGTTTGATTTCATTCGGAGAAGACCATGCAAATGTTGACGCAGGGAGAAATGTGGCGAATGGACAGGATGCGCAGGATATCATGCGAGCGGGGCAGCAGAGCCGCTGCGCCAATGCCGCGACGAAAAAAAGCCCCTGACAGGCAGGGGCTTCGAGGGCGGCTTGCGCCACTATGATTTTATTATCAATGTTCAGGCTGCTTGCCGTTGATCTTCCGTCATGGCGGCCAACAACGCGAACACCTCATCCTTCGACAGCACGTAGCGTTCCATCAAGGTGTCTTTCAACTGCACCATCAGATACTTGTAGCCCTTGGTCGCTTCCAGCGTGCGTGTGTACAGCTCGTCCGCTTTGGCCTCGACCTGTTTCATGGCTTCGTCGCGCGAACCTTCGCCCTTCAGTTGCGTGTAGTCGAGCTTGGAGCGCGAGTACATCGACAGGCGATTGACCATCAGGTCGAGCTTGGCAGTGACCTTCTGGATGTCGTTCTGGCTACCGACCGAGATACCGCGCGCGCCGTAGAAGAGTTCTTCGGCAGCGACACCGCCGTACAGCTGCATGATGTCCTGTTCCATCTGTTCCAGCGTTTGCAGGTTGACATCTTCACCCGAAGACAAGACATAACCCAACGCGCCGATCTTCGAAACCGACTCGGTGCTGATCTTCAGCAGGTGCGACTTCTCTTTCACTTCTTCCAGCGGCATCCCTCGTCGCAGGTACGGATCGATCTGCATGAAGAAATGGCCCAGCTCATGCAATGCGACGCGTTCGCGCTGCTTGTCTTTTTCCGCAGTGGTGGCGCGGTCGGTCATGCCGATCGATGCCCGCTCGAATGCGCGGAACAGCACGTCGGTGGTGATCAGCATGTTTTCCTGGATCGCGATCATGCTGGCGCGATCGACCACGGTTTCCACCAGCGCCGGGCTGAGGTTGGCGGTGATGTCAGCCACGTAGTCGAGGTTCAGGTTCGACCAGTCCACGCAGCCTTCGTCTTTCTTCGACAGGAACACCTTCAGCAATTCGCGGCGCTCCGATTTGTTCGGCAGGCGGAAGTTGATCTTCACCGAGAAGCGACGCAGCATCGCCTCATCCATTTCCGAATTCACATCGTCGAAGTTGGATGCAACCACCCAGATGACGCCCGCACCTTCATCGCTCTTGACGCCGTCCAGCAGGCCGAGCAGGGTGTTGGCGGTATCGTCTTCCCATTTCTTTTCGCCGCGGCCGCGTGGCATGAACAGGCTCTGCGCTTCGTCGAGGAAGATGATGCAGTTGCCTTGCTTGCATGCCTTCTTGTAAATCGCGTTCAGCGCTTTCGAACCGCCGCCGACGAAACCAGACTCGAGGCCGGAGCCTGACGCGGTGATCAGCGAAACATTCAGCTTCTTCGCCAGGTAACCGGCGAGCTTGGTCTTACCCGTACCCGCAGGGCCGGTCAGCATGACGTTGAAAGGCTTGTCGATGTTATGCGAGCGATACAGGTCGCGGTTCAGGATCATTTCTTCCAGGTGCGCGACTTCCTGCTTGATGTCTTCCATGCCGACCAGGTCGTCCATGCTGCCCTTGAGGCTTTCCGGCTTGATGACGGAAGCATTCGAACCCATCATGCCCGGAATTCCTTTGCGCAGGCCGATGAAGAGCAGAAACAGCATCGCCAGGCCGATCGCGTTGCGTGCAAGGAAAGTCCCGACGTCGGACATGACGCTGCCCTGGCCTTCGCCACCTTCGAGCACCGCTTTGTGCGCCTTCAGGAATTCTTCCTGCGCAATCGCGTACGGAATCGCATTTTTCAGCAGCACTTCACGCTCGAGATTGGCGTGCGAAGTACCCGGCACCTTGACTACGTGAATCTCGGCAGTGTCCTTGTACTTGAACACATACCGTGGCGAGTCCGACAACGGCTGTGCGAGCAGCAGGTACTCGAGCCGCTCCTTGTTCGCGACCAGGCCGGTAATGTCGGAGATATTTTGTGAGTGCACGACAGGATTCGATTCCTGCGGTACGCCCGGCTTGTAAACCACAGCACCCACGGCGGTCATCGCAACCAGCAAAGCGAAGGCGGCGCGCACGTAGATGTTTTTCGACGATTGATAAAACTTTGAAAAGCTTGGCATTCAGTTATCCCGTTCGGAAGTCAATTTGCACGCATAGCAACCATTCAAACTGTGCAGCGGGCAACGTTTCTAGTAAGCACACATATGACTATGGTGCTTCGCATTGGTTGCCTCGATTAAAGATTAAATTCGACTTTTTCGCGAATAAATGCGGGTTTGCTGGCTATTTTTGTAACTATTCCCGGTAACTGTTCACAAATAAATAAAAACCGTTAGTGCTTCAACATCCCTTATTTATGGGATGGCGCAATCCGTAACGGCAGGATATCGTTTTCCCACAAAGAAATTAAAAATTCCCGGGGGTTAAAAATGGCGCGAGAAAATCATGATGATGCACGGCGGGGAGTATGGTTCTCAATCGACATTGAGGACGACGAGTTTCTGATGTTCGTGTCGGATGAAGCGCTTCAGGTGCACTTCGAGGCGACCGGCACGAAAGAGGGGCAGCTTGCCGCATTCAGGGAACACAAGGAACGGATCATGGGGTTGGCGCGTCAGCGTTTCCTTGACGGTGCGGCCAGGCCAATCAAGTTGTGCGTCGCGGATTTCGCCGCCGTCGCTATGCACTCCTGAAGATGTGAAAACCGCAGTCGGTTGACTGCGGTGGATGGGGGTGCCGGGGGTACCACCATGGTGGCATTGAAGCCTGCCGGATGGGGGTTACTTCCGTTCGTTGGCGTGCACCAGTTGGCGGATCAGGTTATGCACGATCTGCCGATGCTTGTCGTCGAGCCGCTGCAGGTTCTCGATAATCGAGAGATCCCGCGGATCGAGTCGCTTGTCCTGCCGCGCTGCGGCCGGACCGATGGGTGATGCGCTTTCACCGCCAAAGCGCAGCCACTCGGTGGATACGCCCAGCCACTGTGCGAGGGCGCGCAGTTTTTCCTGGGTAGGGATTGCTTCGCCCAGCAGCCATTTGCGGGCGGCATGGACCGTAATTGGGGATCCGTCAAAGCGGATATTGAATTCCCGCGCCAGTTGGGTAGGGCTGTCGGGGGCATATTCCGCAGCTTGCAGGACCTGCTGCAAACGCTGGCTGAAATCCAGCCTTTCCTTGGTCGACACTCTGTTTACTTCCTTATCGGTTTTTCAAAGCGGCCATTCTACACTATTGCTAACAAGCAATTAGCAACCAAGTGTAGCAGACTTCGCCGCTATAGCGTCCGCAGTTGAGCCGAGATGAAAAAAGGGCGGGAAATTCCCGCCCTCGATTGTCAGCTTGCGTCGTTTGCCGACGCCCGCTGTCAGCCTTTGAACTTGTTCGCGGCTTCTTTCAGGTCCGGCGCTGCCTTGAACTTGGCGGTCTTGGTCGCCTTGATCTTCAGCTTCTCGCCAGTCATCGGATTGCGGCCGATGCGGGCGGCGCGCTTGCCGACCGTGAACGTACCGAGGCCGGAAACAGCAAAGCGTCCTTCCTTGCGGAGGCCGGTTTTGATGAATTCAATCAGCATGTCCATGGATGCCTTGGCCTGGACTTTCGTCACGCCGGTTTCTTCCGCGATTGCTTCAATCATTTCGGATTTTTTCACTGCTTTCCCTTCTAAAAATGCCCGTTAGGGCGAAAAAACTGCTTAAAATTTCTCCGGGGCAATTCTAAGCTGTCAACTGACAGTCTTGCAATTAAATGTGGCGGTTTTGCCGCAGGCAGGTGCGATGTATGACCGGGCAGGCGCAACCTTGTTGCGTAATGCATGCCTAACCGCTTATTCCAGGACGCGCCAGGCATGCGCGCTTTTCCCGGTTCATCTTCAACACCCCCAACACCCCGGAGGCCACCATGAGTACCCCAGCTTCCGCCATCAATGGCCGATCCCACAAAGCGCACGGCGCCCTGGCGGACGCGGCCCACGATCGCGAATTGCCCGAAGTAGATTTGCTCTCACCCATGACGATACGCGGTGTGACCCTGCGGAACCGCATCGTCATGTCGCCGATGTGCCAGTATTCCGCCGAGGAAGGTTATGCCAACGACTGGCACCTGGTGCATCTGGGCAGCCGCGCCGTCGGCGGAGCCTCATTGATCATGGTGGAGGCGACATCGGTAACCGCAGACGGCCGGATTACACCGGGCGACCTCGGCATCTGGACCGACAAGCATGCCGAACCATTGGCGCGGATAGCCGAATTCGTGCATAGCCAGGGCGCAGTCGCCGGTATCCAGCTTGCGCATGCCGGGCGCAAGGCAAGTTGCGCCGAACCCTGGAAAGGGGGGGACAGGCTGATACCCGAGGAGGGCGGTTGGCCGGTAGTGGCTCCCAGCCCGATTCCTTTTCAAGACGATGAACCCAAGCCGATTGCGCTCGACGAAAAGGGCATCGACGGCATCGTCACCGCGTTCGAGGACGGGGCGCGCCGCGCGCTGAAAGCGGGATTCACCGTGCTCGAAATTCACGCCGCCCATGGTTACCTGCTGCATGAGTTCCTCTCACCGCTCAGCAACCAGCGCAATGACCAGTACGGCGGCAGCCTGGAAAACCGTATGCGTCTGCTGCTGCGTATCACCGAGCGCCTGCGCGCTTTGATGCCCGACGATATGGCGCTGTTTGTGCGCGTGTCGGCGACGGACTGGGCCGACGGCGGTTGGGATGTCGATCAATCGGTAGAACTTGCCAAAAGGCTCAAAAGCCTGGGCGTCGACGTCATCGATGTATCGACAGGCGGCACTTTGCCGACTGCCCGCATTCCGGTGGCCAAGGGCTATCAGGTGCCATGCGCGCGGCGCATACATGACGAGGCGGAGATTCTCACCGGGGCGGTCGGGCTCATCACGGATGCGGACTATGCGGACGAAATCATCACCGGCGGCGATTCCGACCTGGTGCTGGTCGGCCGCGAGTTGTTGCGCGAGCCGTACTGGGCGCTGAAGGCGGAGCAGCACCTGGGGGAAGAACCGGACTGGCCGATCCCGTATGGTTATGCCGTCAAGCGCCGTTCAAAGACGGTTGCGTGAAAGCAACCTTTTTGGCGCGGGCACAGATTGTTACAAGAAATTCGGCTAAGGTAGGCGCTTTTTATCCTTTAATGTAAAAAAGGACACCAGGAGCCCCGCATGAACAGGTACGCCGTCGTCGCCGGCATCATCGCAGCTGCATTTGCAGGCTTCAGCGCACCGGCCATCGCGCATGGCGGCGTGGATTGGTCGGTAACTGTCCACAGCCAGCCGCAGCCGCCGATCTATTATCAGGCTCCGCCGCCGGCGGTGTACTATCCGCAGTCGCCTTATGTCTATGGGCCGCCGCCGTCGGCGTTCCAGTCTCCGCCTCCGATCTACCAGTATCGCCAGGACCATGACCAGTGGCAGGGCCAGCAATATCGCGATGATCGCGGGCAGCGCAATGACGGATGGCGCGAGCGTGAAGGGCGTCACCGCGATCGGGATCGCGATGAAAGGCATACGCGCAACAGGGACCAGGAAAATCGCCGGCCCGGTGCGAACCAGGATTTGCCGCGCTGGGGGTATGGGGACGATCGCCGTCGCTAGCCACGGGCAGTTCTTGATTTTTCGCAAGGGTCCCACGTTTATGGGATATCCCTTCGTCTCCTTGTCAGATAGTATTTCCGCGCACCAATTCACATCGGCAGTCGCAGCCATTTAACGATGGTGACCGCCGTTGGGCGCGAGAAGCAAAAAAAACTAAGTAAAAAACAAGGAGACATAATGACCAAACCAATGTGGCGCGACATCGCGCTCGCAGCGATGCTGCTCGCCGGTACTACAGTCGCAACAGCCCAGGGCTATCCCACCAAGACGGTACGCATGATCGTGCCTTTCCCGCCGGGAGGCACTACCGACGTCATTGCTCGCCTCGTGGCACAACGCATGACCGAAACCATGGGCCAGCCGGTCGTGGTGGAAAACCGCAGCGGCGCGGGAGGTTCGATCGGCGCGGATGTGGTGGCCAAGGCGGCGCCAGACGGCTATACCATCCTGATGCATAACGTGACGTTCCCGCTTTCTTCGGCTGCGCTGGTGCAGGCCAACCGTTCGCCATACAACATCGACAGCGATTTTGCCGGCATCTCGATCGTCGCCAATGTTCCGATGTACATCACGGCGCATCCGGCCGTGCCGGCCACCAACCTGCGTGAGTTTGTCACGCTGCTGCAGAAGGACCGCAACCTGCAGTACAACTACGGCTCCACCGGCCCGGGTTCCTACATGCACGTGGTGGGCGAGGTGATCAAGAATGACGAAAAGGTCGCGATGGCGCACATACCGTTCCGCGGCGCGGCGCCGATGAAGCAGGACTTGCTCGCGGGACGCATTCAGCTCGGGGGCGATCAGTTGTCCTCGTCCTTGTCCGAGATTCGCGCCGGGAGCCTGAAAGCGCTCGCTACCAACTCGGCACAGCGCAGCCCGGCGCTACCCAATGTGCCGACAGTACGCGAGATGGGCTTGCCCAAGCTGGAGATGGAGGGCTGGAACGGGCTGTTCGCACCGGCGAAGACGCCGAAAGACATCATCGATCGCCTGGCGCGTGAAACCCAGGCGGCGGTGAAGCACCCCGATGTGCAGAAGCGCCTTGCCGCGCTTGCAGCCGAACCGGTCGGCTCGACGCCGGCCGAGCAGGAAGCGATTTTGCGCAAGCAGTTTACGCAGGTCATGCCGATCATCCAGCAATTGGGCATTACGCTCGACTAATAGTGGAAGCGGGCGATCCGTCGCCCGCGTCTGCATAGTTCATATCTCTTATTAAATGAAGGAAGTACCAATGTCAGGTGTAGCGCTCATTACTGGTTCCGGCCGCGGCATAGGCGCGGCAACGGCCGTGCTCGCGGCGCAACGCGGCTACGCCGTTTGCGTGAATTATCTGAAGAACGAGGAACGCGCCTCGGAAGTCGTCGCCACAATACGCGCAGGCGGCGGCAAGGCGATCATGGTGAAGGCCGACACGGCAAACGAGAAGGAAGTCATCGAACTTTTCAATCGCGTCGATGCGGAGCTCGGCCCCATCACCGCGCTGGTTAACAACGCCGGCATTACTGGAAAAGCCGGGCGTCTCGAAAGCTATGACGCCGAAACGATCCGGCGTGTGTTGGACGTCAACGTAACCGGTACCATGCTGTGCTCGCAGCAAGCGGTGCGCCGCATGTCGACTAAAAATGGCGGCAAGGGCGGTGTCATCGTCAATTTGTCTTCGCTGGCCGCGCAAATCGGCGGCGGCAATCAGTGGATTCCGTATGCCGCGGCAAAAGGCGCCATCAACAGCTTCACGGTGGGTCTGGCGAAAGAGGTGGCAGCCGAAGGCATCCGCGTCAACGCTATCTCGCCCGGCCTGATCCAGACCGAAATCCATACTGAAGCAGGTGTGGGCGACAGGCTGCAAAAGGTTTTGCCGCAGGTGCCCATGGGCCGTATCGGCACGGCCGAGGAATGCGCGGAAGCGATTCTTTGGCTGATGTCGGGCGAGGCTGCGTACATGATCGGAACTACGCTGACGCTCTCCGGCGGACGCTGAACCGGCATTGTTCGGTGCCCGACTATGAAGATAGTGCGGGCATTTTTTTATTTGCAAAGCTTGCCTATCGCCTCACTACGCTGAATGCTAATGATTGAAGCCAAACAGCCTCTCATCCCATTTAACCGGAGTGGGCTCCGCGATAACCAGGCTCCCTGCGTCCGGATGGAGCGGATTCACGATCGCATTCCACTCTTCCCGCGCCACCACCGAGGGGACCATCAGGATCGCGGACCTTTGCTGTTCGATCCATTGGTCGCCTAATGCCCGGGCGCTAGCGCCGTCTTCCGAATCCCACCCGATTGGGAGCGCGTCCGCGGAGAGTTGTTCCACCGAGACGCCGGCAGGTACATCGGCGCGAACCAATGCATGGTTGCGCGGGATTTTGCCGATCCTGGCATGTACAAGTACCTCGAGCATCACGCCGGCAAAACTCAAGGATCCATAGATCACTGGCTTTCCACGGCTGTTCCAGCGTCCTCCCATCAGCATTGCGCCGGTGCCGTCCCAAATTACGTGACGCGCATCCGCAATTCGGAAGATCTTCATCAGGTGCTAATGCCGTAGAACAGCTTCCAGAGAAGTTCTTCAACCCGTCGCGCGCCGAGTTCGGACATGGAAACATACAGTGGGGTTTTGCCGTTCAGTAGCGGGTGGGGTGTATTCAGGAATTCGCGCGCATCCTCCGCGGAGTCCCACACGTAGTCGGCAGTGGCAAAGACCCGCGCCAGTCGCTCCGCCTTTTCGGACTCGTCCGGGCTCAGGCGATCGCGTCGTCGCTTGTAGGTGGCCTCCGGCACGATGCGATAGAGCAGGGCCTTGCGTTCTTCGGCGGTGCGTCCGACGCGCTCAGCGCTCGCGCGCAATGCAGCTTTTGGAAGGCCTTCGCGGACCATCTCATCCAGTTCAGAGAACGAATGTGGTGGAGGAGAGAGTGACATGACTGCTGCAATTTCTTCGGCGGATACTGAAATCATGATGGAACCTTAAGTATCAGTTGGATGTGAAAATAGTAGCATATGATACCCACGGACGTCCGATTTTACATTTCCGCGAAGAATTTTCGTTGATTTCACAATAGAAAAAGAATAAAGTTGAACAAATGTTCAGATGCATTGAGCAACTGTTCACGAATCGGGATGGTATGACCTCTTTCGACCGGCAGGACACCACGCACGCCGCTGTTCGCGTGGCGCGCCTGTACTACTTTCAGCGGCTGACCACCGCCGCGATTGCCGCGGAACTCGGGACGTCGCGCGCGACCGTGTCGCGTTTGCTTTCGTACGCGATGGAAAACGGCCTCGTGGAGATTCGCGTGCATGATCCGCAAGCACAACCGCAGCAGCTCGAAACCCAGCTCAGGGAGCGTTACGGGTTGCGGTCGGCCCAGGTGGTGCCGATCCCGGCGGGCGCGAGCGAAGAAGATTCGCTGAAACGGGTCGCGATTCAGGCCGGCGCCTACCTGAACAGCCTGATCGTGTCTGATACGGTCCTTGGCGTCGCCTGGGGCAACACGGTTGCCGCGATTGCGGAAAACCTGGTGCAAAAGCGCGTGCACGATGTGGACATCGTCCAGTTGAACGGTTCGGGTACCGGGCACAGCATCGTCAATACCTTCGGTGAATCGATCGTGTTGCGGTTCGCCCAGAACTACGGCGCGCGCGGGCACAGTTTTCCGGTGCCGGCGTTTTTCGATTACGCCGAGACCCGGCAGGCGCTGTGGCGGGAACGCAGTGTGCAGCGGCTGCGCGAGTTGCAGGAGCGGGCGGATGTCCTGTTGTTCAGCATCGGCGCCGCGGAAACCGGCAGCTATGTGCATACCGGCGGCTATCTCGATGCCGCGGAATTTCGCGCGGTGCAAAACGACGGCGTCGTCGGTGACATCGCTACCGTGTTCTTCCGGCACGACGGCAGCTGGCGCGATGTCGCATTGAACGCGCGCAGCAGCGGGCCGGGCCTCGACTCTTTTCAACGTGCCGCGCATTCGATCTGCGTCGTGTCGGGGCGCGGCAAACTGCCCGGTTTGCGGGCGGCATTGCGCGGCGCATTTATCAACGAGCTGGTGATTGATGAACCGACGGCCGGCCTCCTCGTTGATAGCGACGAACCTTTGGGCAAAGAATCCCGGCGAGCGGGTAAAAAAACATGACCAACACAGCGACATACGACCTTTTCATTATCGGCGGCGGCATTAACGGCGCCGGCATCGCGCGTGATGCGGCCGGACGCGGATTAAGCGTCGGGCTGTGCGAGCAAGGCGATTTTGCCGGCGCGACTTCGTCAGCCAGCACCAAGCTGATCCACGGCGGTCTGCGCTATCTCGAGTACTACGAGTTCCGCCTCGTTGCCGAGGCACTGGCTGAGCGCGAACATTTGCTGGCGATCGCGCCGCACATCTCATGGCCGCTGCGCTTTGTGATGCCGCATGTGAAAGAGCTGCGTCCGCGCTGGATGATCCGGCTCGGACTATGGCTTTACGATCACATCGGAGGCCGCATCAGCCTGCCGCATTCGCACGGCGTGTCGCTCACCGATACGCCGTACGGAGCGGGGTTGCGCCCGGATCTGACGCGCGGCTTTGTCTATTCCGATGCATGGGTTGACGATGCGCGCCTGGTGATCCTGAACCTGCGCAGTGCGCAGAAGCATGGCGCCGAAATCTTCGCGCGTACCCGCATGGTCGGTGCGCGCCGCGAAGAGGGTGTATGGGTGTGCACGCTGGAAGACAGCCACGACCAGTCCCGACGCGAAATCAGGTCGCGCGCACTCGTCAATGCCGCCGGTCCCTGGGTGGTCGATGTCGAAAGCCAGCTGGATGCACGCGCCTCCGATAAACGGCGTCGTGCGGGTGTGAAGCTGGTACGCGGCAGTCATATCATCGTGCCGAAACTATTTGCGGGCGAACACGCCTACATCCTGCAGAACGACGACCGACGCGTCATCTTCATGATCCCGTATGAAGGAAAGTTCACGCTGATCGGCACGACCGACGTGCCGCAGTCAGATATGAAGGGCGGCGCGCAGATCAGCGCGGAAGAAGAGGACTATTTGCTGCGGGCGGTGAATCGCTATTTGGCCAAGCCCGTAGACCGTGACGCGATCGTATGGCGTTATGCCGGTGTGCGGCCGCTGTTTGACGACGAGTCGGACAACCCATCTGCTGTCACGCGCGATTACACGCTGATGCTGGACGACACCGCCAACCTGCCCAGCCTGTCGATCTACGGCGGAAAAATCACGACCTACCGCCGGCTTGCAGAATCGGCACTCGACAAGCTCGCTCCATGGCTGCCCGCCGAACGCGGCAAATGGACCAGCGAGGAAGCGCTGCCCGGCGGCGAATTTAAGTGCGCGGACCATGATGCGCAGCTCGCGCGCCTGTACGCAACATATGCAAAGCTGCCCCCGGCCTGGCTGACCCAGGTATTCCATCGCCATGGCCTGGCCACTTACGAACTGCTCGGCGACGCGAAAGTGATGGAAGACCTCGGCCACAATTTCGGCGGCGGACTCACCGAACGCGAGGTCGAGCATTTCGTCAGGCACGAATGGGCGTACGCCCCGGACGACATCCTCTGGCGACGCACCAAGTGCGGCCTGCACATGACCCCGGAGCAACGCGCGGCGTTTTCAGAATATTTTTCGACCGTGCCGGAAGTGGCCGGACAAAACAAGTAACAGGAGAATCAATGTCGGAAATCGCGCTACAAGGCGTCACTAAGAACTGGGGAACGGCGCAGGCGGTGAAGGGCATCGACTTCCAGGTGAAGTCGGGCAGTTTCACGGTCTTGCTCGGCCCTTCGGGGTGCGGCAAGTCGACTACGCTGCGACTGATCTCGGGTCTTGACACGCCGTCGTCCGGCACCATCCACATTGGTGCGCGCGATGTCACATACCTGTCACCCGCGCAACGTAAGATCGCGATGGTGTTCCAGTCGTACGCGCTGTTCCCGCACTTGAATGTGCGCGAGAACATCCTGTTCGGCGTGCGCGTGCGCAAGGAACCGGCCAAGGACTTTGAATCACGCCTGAAACGCGTGGCCGATATCCTCGGGCTGAGCCAATTGCTCGACCGCCGTCCGAGCCAGCTCTCCGGCGGACAGCAGCAGCGGGTTGCGCTCGGCCGAGCAATCATTGCCGAAACATCGGTGTGCCTGATGGATGAACCCCTGTCGAACCTCGATGCGCAATTGCGGCAAGAGATGCGTCGCGAACTGCGCGCGCTGCAGCAGCAGCTCGGCATCACGATGGTTTACGTCACGCACGACCAGACCGAAGCGATGAGCATGGCCGACCAGGTGATCCTGCTGCGCGACGGCCGCATCGAACAGGACGCTCCGCCGGCAGAGCTATATGCGCACCCCGCATCGATTTTCGCGGCGCGCTTCATTGGCACGCCGCCGATGAATATCCTGCCGCTTGCAAACACAGCGGATGGCCTGGTCATCGACGGGACCGCCGGGCCGGTGATCACTCCGGCGCATGTAGATGAATTGCAACTGGGCGTGCGGCCCGAGCATATCAGCATCGTCGAGCGCGGCGTTGGCGCCACGGTCAAGCACATCGAGTACTTCGGGGCCGACACCATCGTCGGCGCCACCATCGGCAATGCACCATTGCTGGTGCGCGCGCCAGGGCAGTTATCGCTGGCGCCGGGCAGTGCCATCCAGCTCGGATGGGAAGCGTCAAACCAGTATTTTTTCGATAAAAAAACCGGCCTGCGACGTCTTCTCGCATAGACGAGAGCGCTGGCTAAACAATTTTCTCAAGGAGGCATATCCATGCGTAGAACCCTTTTAAAAACCATCGCCGGCCTGACGGTCGGTGCGGCATTCGGCATCGCACCCGCACTCGCGGCGAATCCGGTCGAGCTGACCTTTTATTATCCGGTAGCGGTAGGTGGTCCGGTGACCCAGACCATCGACAACATGGTGGCGGAGTTTGAAAAGGGCAACCCGGACATCAAGATCAAGGCGGTCTATGCCGGCACCTACCAGGAAAGCATCGTCAAGGCGCTGACCGCCCACAAGGGCGGCACCCCTCCGCAACTCGCGGTGCTGCTGTCGACCGACCTGTTCACGCTGATCGATGAAGACGCGATCGTACCGATCGACAAACTGGCGACCAGCGCGGATGACAAGAAATGGCTCGGCGGTTTTTACAAGGGCTTCATGGAAAACAGCCAGACCGGCGGCAAGACCTGGGGCGTTCCGTTCCAGCGTTCCACCATCGTGCTGTACTGGAACAAGGCGTTGTTCAAGGAAGCAGGACTGAACCCTGAGA
>JBBWZW010000195.1:0-6355 GCA_039649305.1 Burkholderiales bacterium | reverse complement strand
TCGACAAGTCGTCCGCATACGAGCGGTCGCCGTGCAGTTCATGGAAGTCCGTGAACATCTCATTCACGTAATCCATCGTATAAGGGCGCTGCGGATGCCGCGCGATTTGCGAAACCTGCCATGGAGTCAGCTTCGCATAAATGTCCTTGGTAAGTTGTTGGCTTTTTTTCGAAAGCCGGTCGATTTCTTCCGAAATATCGACAGCCGAGTCGTCTTGCACAAAACGCAACTCCTCGATCTTGGTTTCCAGTTCTGCAATGGGCTGCTCAAAACCGAGAAATGTTGTTTTACTCATCGTGCCTCCTAATCGACACTAATTAATCACTACGCTACAGGAACCGCAGCGGCATCGAGGCTGCGCCATAAATACCATGTCGCGACTGTGCGCCAGGGTTCCCAATTGGCGGCCACTTCCCGGGCGTCGCTGCGCGACACGGGCTCACCGGAAAAATAATTGACGCTGATACCTTTGAGCAGACCGACGTCGTCCAAAGGCAAAATATTGGGCCGGAGCAAATTAAATATCAAAAACATCTCCGCTGTCCAGCGGCCAATGCCCCGAATCTGAGTCAATTCGGCAATGACATCCTCGTCGTCCATCTCCTCCCACTTGTCCACATGGACACGTTTCGCCTTGAAATGTTCCGCCAAATCAACGATGTACTCCGCCTTGCGCTTGGATAATCCGCAGGCTGCGAGGTTGTCATTACCGGCTTTCAGGACCTGTGCCTGTGTGCATTTCGGACACACTTCAAGCAGGCGCTGCCAGACTGTCTCGGCCGCTTTCACCGAAATCTGCTGACCGATAATCGAACGGGCCAGTGTGACGAAAGGTTCGCCCCGCCCTATCAGGTGCAAATCGCCAAACTGCGGAATCACCTTGCGCATGATGCGGTCGCGCTTCATCAGCTCTTCCTTGGCATCCTGCCAATAGGATGGCACACAGACAGTCTCAGCCCCGTTGGCTCGTTTCACCGTTGCCATCGGAGCTATGCCCTTCGCCACTCGGTGATGCCGCCCGGCTTGTCTTCCAGGATCACGCCGTTCTCCAGCAATTCAGCGCGTATACGATCGGCTTCGGCAAAGTTACGGGATTTCTTCGCTTCCGCGCGCGCCGCGATCTGCCCCGCGATCGTTTCCTCGCTATAGCCGCCCTCGACCGCGCCAGCCTGCAAAAATTCCTGCGGCGAGCGCTGCAACAGCGCGATAGCGCCAGCCAGGCCTTTCAACTGCCGGGCCAGTATCGGCGACCGGGTCTTGTTCACTTCATTGGCGAGGTCGAACAGGACGGAAATGGCGATCGGCGTATTGAAGTCATCGTTCATCGCCTCGGCGAATCGCACCGCATGCTGCTCCGCCATATCCAGCGGCTGGTCATCCGGCGCCACTTCCTTCAACGCAGTATAGAGCCGCGTCAATGCATGTTTGGCATCGTCAAGATGCGCATCCGAATAATTGAGCGGGCTGCGATAGTGCGCGCGCAGGATGAAGAAGCGCACGACTTCCGGATCGTACCTCTTCAGCACGTCGCGAATTGTGAAGAAATTGCCGAGCGACTTCGACATCTTCTCGTCGTCGACCCGGATGAAACCATTGTGCATCCAGTAATTGACGAACGGATGCCGGTGCGCGCCCTCGGACTGCGCGATTTCATTTTCGTGATGCGGGAACTGCAAGTCCTGCCCGCCGCCGTGGATGTCGAACTGCTCGCCGAGCAGCTCACATGCCATCGCCGAGCATTCGATATGCCACCCCGGACGGCCTTTGCCCCAGCGCGATTCCCATTTCACTTCATCCGGCTCGGATTCCTTGGACGCTTTCCAAAGGACGAAATCCAGCGGATCGCGTTTGCCGGTGTTGAGGTCGACCCGCTCACCCGCACGCAGATCGTCGAGCGACTTGCCAGACAGCTTTCCATAGCCTTCGAAATCGCGCACGGAATAGTTCACGTCGCCATCGTTGGCTTTGTAGGCCAAACCATTTTTCTCGAGCTTTTCAATCAGGCCCAGCATCTGCGGCACGTAATGCGTCGCACGCGGTTCATGATCGGGTTTTTGCACGCCGAGCGCAGCGGCATCCTCATCCATCGCGGTGATGAAGCGCTGCGTCAATCGGGAAATCGACTCGCCATTCTCGACCGCGCGCTTGATGATCTTATCGTCGATATCGGTAATGTTGCGGACATAGGTAACTTCATAGCCCGAGGTACGCAGCCAGCGCTGCACCATGTCGAATACCACCATCACGCGCGCATGTCCGAGATGGCAATAGTCATAGACTGTCATGCCGCACACGTACATGCGGACCTTGCCCGCTTGCATCGGGACAAAAGCCTGCTTTTCACGCGTCAGCGTGTTATAGATTTTTACGGCACTCATTGGGGGCGATTATTTGTTCCGGCCTGTGGTTGTCAAAGTATTGCTCGCCACTACATGCACTCCTCGGGGACTGCCGCATGACGTAATGCAATAGGGTCGCCGAAACCCTCTCTAGAGCTTAGTTTGATAAAATGCATCATTCAGCTGCAGTATAACATCGATGATACGGCGTCCCTTTTCAGCCTTGGCCATAGGTTAGCCGCTGGGGGACAAGGAAGATACACAATCGAAAATGGTCTGTAAAGGACTTGAGGAATACACAATGACAATTTCACGCCGCACCTTCACTCACCTGCTCGCCGCATTGTCGCTCGCCAGCGCCGTACAGGGTGTGCAAGCCGCTGACCAACCGCAGGTTACGCTGAAAACCAATATGGGCGATATCGTACTGGAACTCTATCCGGACAAAGCGCCCAAGAGCGTTGCCAACTTTCTCAGCTACGTCAAAAGCGGCCACTACAGCGGCACCGTTTTCCATCGCGTCATCAACAATTTCATGATCCAGGGCGGCGGCTTCGACAAGGACATGAACCAGAAGCCAACCACCACCAAGGTGCAGAACGAAGCAAACAACGGCCTGAAAAACGAAGCATACAGCGTTGCAATGGCGCGCACATCGGATCCGCACTCCGCGTCCGCGCAGTTTTTCATCAATGTAAAAGACAACAGGTTTCTCGATTATCCGGGGCAGGACGGCTACGGCTACACGGTTTTCGGCAAAGTCGTCAAAGGTATGGAAGTCGTGAACAAAATCAAAACTGTGGAAACCACCAACCGCGGCATGCATCAAAACGTCCCGGTCCAGCCGGTCGTGGTCGAATCCGCGACGATAGCTGGCAAGTAACATCCACAGTTTTCCCCTCGAAACCAGGTATCGCTAACCCATCAGATAGGAACGTAAATGGCTGTCCTCCTCACCACCAATCACGGCAAGATCAAACTCGAACTCGACGCGGCCAAAGCGCCCAAGACCGTCGAAAACTTCCTGGCCTATGTCAAAGCCGGCCACTACGACAACACAATCTTTCATCGCGTCATCGACGGCTTCATGATCCAGGGCGGCGGCTTTGAAGAAGGCATGAAACAAAAACCGACCAACGCACCGGTCGAAAACGAAGCCAAGAACGGCCTGAAGAACGAGCCTAACACGATCGCCATGGCCCGCACATCGGATCCGCACTCCGCGTCCGCGCAGTTCTTCATCAACGTCAAGAACAACGCCTTCCTCGACTATCCGGGCCAGGACGGCTGGGGCTACACCGTGTTCGGCAAAGTCACCGAAGGAACCGACGTGGTGGACAAGATCAAATCGGTGAAGACCACTCGCACTGGCATGCACTCGGATGTGCCGGTAGAGAACGTCAAGATTGAAAAGGCAGAGATCGTCTGACCAGACCGTCTGAACCACAGAGCCATGCATGACACACCTGTGAAACACACCGGCATGGCCCACACAGCGCAACCCGACCCGGTTGCGCTGTTTGTTTCCGATGTCCACCTCAAGCCATCGCTGCCACGCACTACGCAAGCGTTCTTCGATTTGCTGCGCGGGCGTGCACGCAACGCACAACAGCTCTATCTGCTCGGCGACATCTTCGAATACTGGGCGGGCGACGACGATATTGTCGAGCCCTATAACAAGCAAGTGCTAGACGCCATCCGGCAGGTCAGCGATGCCGGCACAGCGGTATTCTGGATGGCTGGCAACCGCGATTTCCTCGTCGGCGACGGCTTCGCCAAAGCGGCCGGCCTCACGCTCCTGCCCGATCCTTTCGTCACCACCATCGCCGGGCTACGTATCACACTGGTCCACGGCGATGAGCAATGCACCGACGACGCGGCATACATGGCATTCCGCGCCCAGGTACGGCAACCAGCCTGGCAACAGCAATTCCTCGCTATGCCACTGGTCCAGCGCAAGGCTATCATTGCAGGCTTGCGCGACGAGAGCCAGAAAGCGCAGCGCACCAAGTCTTACGACATCATGGATGTGAACGCCGCCGCAATAGGTGCGCTATTCGACGACTCCGGCACATCGATCATGATTCACGGGCATACGCATAGGCCGGCACGCCATGACTATGAAGGGCGTACCCGCTATGTATTACCGGATTGGGAGTGTGATGTGGAGCCGCAGCGCGGCGGATGGATTGAGCTTGCCGCCGATGGAACGATCAGACGCTGTAATATCGAGAGCACGTAGGTCGGGATGCTAATCCCAACGTTCGGGCATCCGCAAGACCTTTCGTCGTGCGTAGGGAGGAATGTTGGGATTTGCGCGCGCGCCGCAGATCCCAACCTACGATTCCGTTATTCGAACTGCTTCCTGAATTCTTCGAACTGCTGCGCCAGGCTCGCGACTTCACCGCGCAAACGTGCAACCTCTTCCTCAAGCTGCCCCACGCGATCCTGACGCGGAGCCGCAACGCTCGCTACCGCTTCGCCCGACTCCAGTCCCTCATCCCCCGACAACAGATGCGCATAACGCGCCTCCTTCGTCCCGGGAGCGCGTGCCAGCCGCGCTACCAGCGGCGGATACTTGTCGACCAGGAACTGCAGCCCTGTCTCGACATCGACGACCGTAGCAAAGTCATGCAGGCGCCCACTACGCGAACGTATCTCGCCCGCCGTTTGTATCCCGCGCAACATCAACAAAGTCAGCACCGCCAGCTTGTCCTGCTCGAGCGTCCACTTAATGCGCATCCGATGCTCGTACTTTGCAACGCGCGCGCCGGCCTGCCGTACTTCAGAAACAAGCTTCCTATCGATCAGGCGCTGTAACACGTCCAGCACGACGTCCTCAGAAAGCGACATCACCGGATCGCGGCTCGACAACTGGTTGCAGCCGTTGGTAAGCGCGTTGAGCGACAGCGGATAATTATCAGGCGTCAGGGCTTCTTTCTCAGCAAGCACGGCGAGCACGCGTACCTCGGATGCATCCAGCAGATTGGCATCATCGCGGTTCTCTGCAGGTGCGGCCGATTCAGCATTCATGGAATTCACGGAGCATCCTTATTCGACCAGTTTGTTAAGTTGCTCGCGATCGAACTTTTCCATCTCGGGCACCACTTCGCAGGTAACGCCCGCCGCCTTCATTGCGTCGAGCATCTTCTGCATTTGCGCCTCCTGCGCCGCAACCTTTTCGATCAGTCCGTGCAACGCAGTCGACAAGGGATCGTCACCGTTCGACGTGACGCCGTACGCAGCGAATATGCGTTTGGCGGCGTCTTCGCGCAATCTGTTCGCGTCCTTCTGGACGATATGCGCAGGATTGCCCACGGCAGTCGCGCCCGCCGGCACTTCCTTGACCACCACCGCATTGGAACCAACCTTCGCTCCCTCGCCCACGGTAAAGCCTCCGAGCACCTTGGCGCCGGCGCCGATAATCGCGCCCCGTCCCAGGGTCGGATGGCGTTTCGTTCCCTTGTTCAGCGAGGTGCCGCCGAGCGTGACGCCCTGATAAATCGTGCAATCGTCGCCCACCTCGGCGGTTTCGCCGATCACGACGCCGAAGCCATGGTCGATAAATACCCGCTTGCCAATGGTCGCCCCCGGATGAATCTCGATTCCGGTCATGACCCGCGCAATATGCGAAATGAAACGTCCGAGCCACTTCAGCCCGTTGGTCCAGCATGCATGCGCCCAGCGATGCATGATGATTGCATGCAAGCCGGCATAACAAGTCAGCACCTCCCATTCCGTGCGAGCGGCTGGGTCACGTTCGATGATGCTGGCGATGTCTTCGCGGATGCGGCTAAACATAAAATGTGTCTATGGTTAGAGGGAAGTGCAATGTTAACGCGTTGCAGGAAGCTTTGCTGCGGTGCGCGTTGCTCTCTGCCCGCCATTGCATGCGTGGCGGGACAGAAAAAGAAATTCTTGGTGCGGATTTCAATTTGTTGTGCGGCCGTAGGGTGCGCTGTGCGCACCGGAACTACGCGGTGCGCACGACGCGCCCTACGACCATCCCCTTACAG
>JBBWZW010000173.1:0-5422 GCA_039649305.1 Burkholderiales bacterium | reverse complement strand
CGCACCTGCAGCATATCGACGGTGTGATGCTGGGCCGCGAGGCGTACAACATTCAGTATCTGATGTCGTCATTTGATGCGCGTTTTTACAACGACGATACGCCCGTAAAGTCGCGCGCCGAAATCTTGCATGCGATGCAGCCTTACATACGCGAACAGCTGGAGCGCCATGGGAAGGCCGGCAGTGGCCTGAGGCTCAACAGCATTACCAGGCACATGCTCGGCTTGATGGCGGGCATGCCCGGCGCTCGCGCGTTTCGGCAAACCTTGTCCGATTCAAAGAAACTCTCATCCGGCGATCCCGCTTTGCTGCTCGAAGCGCTGGCAAAGATGCAGCCGCTGGCTGCCTGAGCTGCCGTCCTGACCGGCGCCCTTGACGCAGCTCAAGGCGTCCGGTGGCATGGAATCTGCTAAATCCATCACGCGGCAACTTGCCCGCAACGAATCCAAATTGAAAACCATAACCTGTGATGGAGGCTACGCCATGCCTTTGAAAAGAGGAAAGAGCGACGCAACGGTAAAGACCAATATCAAAAAGCTGGTCCATGAGTACGAAAACGACGGCACGGTCGGCACCAGCCATCCGAAAAACAAGAAGAAGGCGGTCAAGCAGGCGGTTGCGATTGCGTTGAAGTCGGCCGGCAAAAGCCGGACCCAGCGCAAAAGTGCGAAGCACTAACGAACGGAGACGTGATGATGGGAAACGAAAATAAACAGGCGGACATTCCAGCTCAACACCAGGATCATCAACCCGGGTCCGAAACCGCAATGACCCCGCGCCCGGAGTCTGCCGCGCGGGACTACAAAGCCTGCGGGAAGCTGGCCGGCAAAGTTGCGTTGATCACTGGCGGTGATAGCGGAATCGGCCGCGCTGTGGCCGTGACCTTCGCGAAGGAAGGCGCAAACGTTGTGATCTCATACCTCGACGAGCATCAGGACGCGAAGGAAACGCAACGGCTGGTTGAGAAGGAGGGCAGGGAATGCATCACCATTGCCGGCGATGTCGGTGATCCGGTCTTTTGCAAGAAGATGGTCGACACCGCGATCTCCTCGTTCGGTATGCTCGATGTGCTTGTGAACAATGCCGCACAGCAGTTTCCGAAGGAAAGCATCGAAGAGATTAGCGACGAGCAGCTCGAAAAAACTTTCCGGGTCAATGTGTTCGCGATGTTCTACACGGTCAGGGCGGCGATGCCGCACCTTAAGACGGGTGCCCGCATCATCAACACCACATCGGTCACCGCGTATCGGGGCAGCGCGCACCTGTTGGACTATTCCTCGACGAAAGGCGCTATCGTCGCATTCACCCGCTCACTCTCGCAACAACTGGCCAAACGCGGCATCAATGTCAATGCGGTGGCGCCCGGCCCGGTTTGGACGCCATTAATCCCGTCCAGTTTTGACGCGCAGCATGTAAAGGATTTCGGCAGCGATGTGCCGCTCGGCAGGGTGGGTCAACCTGACGAGATCGCACCGTGTTATGTATTGCTCGCGTCCGAAGACTCTTCTTACATGACCGGGCAAGTGCTGCATCCGAATGGCGGTGAAGTCGTCAATACGTAGGTTTAATACTCCTTCAATCGGTTGTACAAGGTCTTCAGGCTGATCCCGAGAGTCTCGGCGGTCAGCCTTTTGTTGCCGCTGTAATGCTTCAGCGTGGCGAGGATGATTTCCCGTTGCGCGTCCGCCAGCGGCGTGCCGACAAAGAAGTTCAGATAACCATCGTGCACTGTCGGCTTGCGGGTGGACAGGTCGGAGATGCAGTCTTCGATGTCAAGCGTCTCGGTCGAGAGGATGTACGCCCTGTGCACGACGTTTTTCAATTCGCGGACATTCCCCGGCCAGGAGTAGGAGCGAATCACTTCGAGTGAACTGCGGGAAAAGGTTTTGTTGGTATTGTTCTTCTCGTTAAGTATTTGCAGGAACTGCTGGGCAAGCAATTCAATGTCCGCGCCGCGTTCGCGCAGCGGCGGTATGCGCACTGGAAATACCGCGAGCCGGTACATCAGGTCCTCGCGCAGGTTGCCCTGCTTGACCGCTGTTTCCAGGTCGCGATTGGTGGCCGCAATCAGGCGCACATCAACCTTGACCTCTTCGTCGCCGCCCACGCGAAGAAAGGTGCCGCTTTCCAGCACACGCAACAGCTTTACCTGCATATCAACCGGCATCTCGGTGATTTCATCGAGGAACAAAGTCCCCGTCGATGCGTGCTCGAAGTAGCCGATTTGTTGCCGGACCGCACCGGTAAAACTTCCCTTCTCATGGCCGAATAATGCGGCTTCAATCAGGTGCGCTGGAATTGCGCCGCAGTTGACCGCGACGAAGGTCTCCGCGTTGCGCGGACTTACCTGATGGATTGCTTTCGCAATCAGTTCTTTCCCTGTGCCGCTTTCTCCGACGAGCAGCACAGTCGCATCCGTCGCGGCCACTCTCTCGACTTGCTGGTAAAGCCGCTCCATCGTCGGAGAAGAGCCGTACATGATACCGAAGCGTTTTAGTGATTTGTCGACAGACATATTCGGTGAACCCATCTACGTGGTGTGGATGATTGCGCATTCATTTCAAGAGGCGCGCTCGATTTGATAATTTTTACATTATTGATTGAAGATTCGCTTGCGATAATACAGTTCCTCGGTGCAAACGCTTTTATTCCTGCACTAGAACTAGCTTGAGGTGTATCAGTGCGAGGACGTTGTGATGACGGTATGTTCGAAGTAACGGCAGGCGGACAACCAACCGCGATGCGAGTCAGGGGCACGGCAGGCAGCCCGGAACCCACCATATCGCCTCAGCGCTTGAACATTCAGTGTACACATTCAGCGGTGAAGTCTGTCGGAATCGGGCGGCATCTCCCGCCTGTTTTTGTCGGCGTTGGATTGTTGCAGACTACGCACGTCTGCCGATGCCTTATGTAAAGCCTCCGTGTATGCAATGCATGTAAGCGTTACTTCCGGGCTGTAATTATTACGTCGCTAATTATTTCTTCGACTTAGAGTACCCGGCGTCAAGTGGCTGGCATGGAAACTGCCTCGACGAGAAAACGCGCACTTCGGAGAAGTTAAGAAACTTATCCAAAATGAATGGGTCAAGTGCGTACACAGTTAAACTTTTTGAAAGGAACACCATGAAAGAAAAATTCTCCCCCTCCAAGGTCCTGTTGATCACCGCAGCCGTCATGAGCTTCGCTGTTGCCGGATGTGAACGTCGCGGCGCTGACACCGGCGCATCCGGTGCATCGGGCACAAGCGGCACATCCTCCTCGAGCCCAAGCTCCCCTGGCGCAGCTGGCAGCCCATCGGGAACCAGCGGTGCTTCCGGCGGCGCAGGCTCCGGATCGTCGAGCTCCTCGGGCTCCTCGGGCTCCAAGTAACATCTTCCTCAACCCCGCGGGCGCCCGACTCAACGGCGCGAGCAATGACATCAGTGTGAAAAAAAACCGTGAAACGTTGGAAGCAACCTGGCAACGTGAGCAGCGACCCCGTGTCGTGGGCTCACATTGCCGGGGTATTTTCCGGATGGCGGGCGCGGTTTAATCGAAAGGAGAATGCGAACGTATAAGGTTCTGATTACAGCGACAGATTAATTCAAGTCCTGGTGGTGCCTAATGGATCTCTTTCTGGATCGCTTTACTGTCACTTCGCTGATACAGGCCCAAGAAAAAAGTCGAAGTGCTCTTCGGGTTATTCGATGAATCCGTTTTGCCGGTTGTAATGATCACGTGATTTCGCGACGAGATTGAACTGCGAAGGACGCTTCAGTCTAACTGTGACACGGGGCACAGCCGGCATGTGGTCCGTCAACTTGTCTTAATCGTACAGAGATACTTAAATATGCCACATGTACTTATCGTCGATGACGACGTCAATACTCGAGAAGCACTTGTGGAGATCACGGCTGCCGAAGGGTTTACCACCGCCGTCGCCGGATCCATACGCGACGCGCAAACGCAAATCATGCGCCAGCGGCCAGACGTAGTGCTTATCGACCTCAAGCTGCCCGACGGCAGCGGCATGGATTTATTCAACGATATCGAATCGCGTGCGACTACCGAAATAGTCCTCATCACCGGACACGCGAGCATTGAGACAGCAGTTGAGGCGCTGCGCCTTGGCGCAGCCGATTACCTCACCAAACCAATTAATTTCCGCAGGCTGAAGGCCTTGCTTTCGCGCATACCGCGCACCGTTGATCTGAAAGAAGAAATAGGCGTCCTGCGTAGCGAACTGCGGCGCCTTGGTCATTTCGGCCAGATGCTTGGTGCGGCGCCTGCGATGCAGAAACTGTACAACCATATCGGGCGAGTCGCCCCGACGGAAGCAACCGTCCTGTTGCTGGGCGAAAGCGGTACCGGCAAGGAGCTGGCGGCCCAGACTATCCACGATCTGAGCCTCAGGCAGAAGCATCCGTTCCTGCCCGTAAACTGCGGTGCGATTTCGCCGCAGTTGATCGAGAGTGAAATCTTCGGTCATGAGAAGGGCAGCTTTACCGGCGCGGACCGGCAGCATAAAGGTTACTTTGAACGTGCCAATGGCGGCACGCTCTTTCTCGATGAAATCACCGAGATGCCGGTCGAGTTGCAGGTCAAGCTGTTGCGTGTGCTTGAAACCGGTTCCTTCATGCGCATCGGAAGCAACCAGGAAATTGAAACCGATGTGCGCGTAGTCGCCGCCAGCAACCGTGACCCGGAAGCGGCGGTCGCCGAAGGTAAATTGCGGCTCGACCTTTATCACCGGCTGAATGTTTTTCCGCTCAGGATTCCGCCACTTCGCGAGCGCGGCGCCGATATTGAATTGCTGGCGCAGCATTTCCTCGAGGAGTTGAACTCGGCGCACGGCACCAGCAAGGTGCTGTCTGCCGACGGGCTTGCGTGCCTTTCCAACTATCACTGGCCCGGCAACGTGCGGGAACTGCGCAACTACATGCAGCGTGCATTCATTCTTTCCGACCATACGATCGACGCGACGGCGCTGGCTCCTGTGATCACCACGCAGACTCCGGTAGGTCTTACCCTTGCAATCCCGGTCGGCACCTCGCTTGCCGATGTGGACCGCAAGCTGATCTATGCGACGCTCGAGTTATGCGGCGGGGTGAAGAAGAGGGCGGCGGATATACTCGGGATCAGCCTGAAGACCTTGTATAACCGTCTGGAAGAATACGGACCCTACGAGGCGATGCCCAAGAAGGACGATACGTCATTCCAGCGCAGCGATTCCTATCACTGAAGTGTCCGCGCGCAGCGCGATGCGCCGGATGGTTAAAAGCAGGGTGCGCACGTCGCACCCTAAAGGTCGGCCGTAGGCACCGCGCAGGAATAAGTTGGTCAATTTTGCTGGCCCTCGAGCGGTTTCAGCCTGACTGTACCGTCGATCCCGGACGCTTTGCCCGCGGCACTGCGTTGCGTCTCCTTGCCATGGCACCGCCAT
>JBBWZW010000168.1:0-5050 GCA_039649305.1 Burkholderiales bacterium | reverse complement strand
CGCACCTGCGAGAAATCGACGCCGAGTTCATGCGCGACCACCTGCGCCACCTTGGTGTTGACGCCCTGGCCCATTTCGGTGCCGCCATGGTTGACCAACACCGAACCGTCGACATAGACATGCACCAGCGCGCCCGCCTGGTTCAGATGGCTGAGGTTGAACGCAATGCCGAACTTGACCGGCGTGATCGCTATACCTTTCTTCAGTACCGGACTACTTGCGTTGAATGCTCGCGCCGATGTCCGGCGCTGCCGGTATTCGCTGCTTGCTTCAAGTTCGGCGACCAGCTCGTGGATCACGTTGTCGTTGACCTTCTGGCCATACTGGGTGACGTTGCGCCCTTCCTCGTCGTTGCGTCCGTAGAAATTGATCTTGCGTACGTCGAGCGGATCCTTGTCGAGGTTGCGCGCGATTTCATCGATTACATACTCGATTGCAATCGCGCCTTGCGGACCACCGAAGCCGCGGAAAGCGGTATTCGATTGGGTATTGGTTTTGCCGCATAGCGCGACAATGTCGACATCGGACAGGTAATAGGTGTTATCAAAATGGCAGACCGCGCGCGTCGCCACCGGGCCTGACATGTCGGCTGAATAACCGGCACGGGTCACCATTTCCACTTTGGCCGCCACGATCCGGCCATCGCCGTCGTAGCCGACTTCATATTCGTAAAAGAAGCAGTGGCGCTTGCCGGTCACCATCATGTCGTCGTCGCGATCCGCCCGCAACTTGACCGGGCGTTTCAGCTGCGCTGCCGCGATTGCGGAAGCCGCCGCCCACAGTGCCGACTGCGACTCCTTGCCGCCAAAACCGCCGCCCATGCGCCGGCATTCCACGACCACATGGTGGGAGTGCAAACCGAGCGCATGCGCGACGATATGCTGCATCTCCGAAGGGTGCTGGGTCGAGCAGTAAACATGCATGCCATGGTCTTCTTTCGGAATGGCATACGAAATTTGTCCTTCCAGGTAGAACTGCTCCTGGCCGCCGACATACAGTTCGCCTTTGACATGATGCGGCGCCTGCTCGAACGCGCGCTTGAAATCGCCGCGTGCCAGGTGCATCGGCGGCAGCACGTATGATTGCGTGCGCCGCGCTTCCTGCGGGGTCAGGATCGCCGGTAATTCTTCATAGTCGACACGCGCATTGCGGGCCGCGCGCCGCGCATTGTCATGTGTGTCGGCGACCACGACGAACAGCGGTTGGCCGACATACTGGACCAGGCCGTCGGCGAAGATGGGGTCGTCATGAACGATCGGACCGCAATCGTTGATGCCGGGAATGTCCTCGGCGGTATAGACGGCAACCACGCCCGGTGCGCTTTTGACTGCGTCGAGGTTGATCAACTTGATTTTGGCGTGCGCCTTCTGCGACAGCCCGAGCGCCGCATGCAGGGTGCCGTGCAGCTCGGGGATGTCGTCGGTATAGGTTGCTTCGCCAAGCACATGCAACGCCGCCGACTCGTGCGGTCGCGGCTTGCCGACTTCAGCCCAGGCGTCGGCCGCGCTTTGCTTCAGGAAGGGTTCGGTCTGTTTGTTCATGGTTTCTCTCCCTCAGCTCACTGCGTAGGCATTGACAGCGTCCATCGCCAGCGGAGCATCGGTGCGCGTCTCCAGCCAAAAGCGATACAGCAGGTTTTGCGCGGTTTTCAGGCGATAGGCGCTGCTGGCGCGCATGTCGGTAAGCGGGCTGTAATCCTGCGGCAGCATTTGCATTGCTTCCCGCACCGTCGCCTCGCTCCATTCCCGGCCATTCATGGCTGCCTCGGCCTTTGGTGCCCGCTTTGAGGTCGCCGCCATGCCGCCGTACGCGACGCGGACGTTACGCACGACGTTGCCTTCCAGTGTAATCGCGAACGCGGCGCACACTGCGGAGATATCCTGGTCGAACCGCTTGGCCAGCTTGTAAGTGCGGAACTGACGGTTTGTCTGCGGCAACGGCACGCGTACCGCTTCGACAAACTCGCCGGGGCGTAAATCTTTCTTCTGGTAGCCGAGGTAAAAGTCTTCGAGCGGCATGGTCCGCTGTCCCCCATTGCCGCGCAACACGATATCCGCGCCGAGTGCGATCAGCCATGGCGCAGAGTCGCCGATGGGCGAGCCGTTGGCGACATTTCCGCCGAGCGTGCCGGCATTGCGGATCGGCAGGGACGCAAAACGCTGCCACATCTCCGACAGTTCCTGCCCATAGTGACGGCACACCGCGGCATACGCATCATTCAGCGATACGCCGGCGCCGATTTCCAGTTTCCCGTCCTTTTCGGACATCGCCCTCAGTTCGGCGACCTGGCCGATATAAATGATGTCGCCGGGATTACGCATCTGCTTGGTCACCCAAAGGCCGACATCGGTGGAGCCGGCCAGGATGGTGGCGTCGGGCTTCGCTGTGCGCAGCGCCACCAGTTGGTCGAGTGTCAGCGGCGCATGGAAAGACTGGCCATCCTTGGTGTAAGTGAGCATATCGGCGGGCTGTATCGTCCGCAGCGTATCGGCCAACGCCCGCCGATCGAAGTCCGCTTTGGGAAGTTCGCACATGCGTTGTGCCGCATCAATAATGGGGCGATAGCCCGTGCAGCGGCACAAATTGCCGGAGAGGGCGTCGTCTATCTCCTTGCGTTGCGGAAGCCCCGACTTTCCTTCCTGCTTCAGGTACAAGCCCCACAGAGACATCACAAAACCCGGCGTGCAGAATCCGCATTGTGAGCCATGGCAGTCGACCATCGCCTGCTGTACCGGGTGCAAGTCGCCGTTCGGCTGTTTCAGGTCTTCCACGGTGAACAGCGCTTTTCCATCAAGCGTCGGCGCGAATTGAATACAAGAATTCACTGTCTTCAATTCGACCGTTTCGCCTTGCAGTTCACCGATCACGACGGTACAGGCGCCGCAATCGCCCTCAGCGCAACCCTCCTTGGTGCCGGTGCAGTGCAAATCTTCGCGCACATGCTGCAGGATGGTCTGTGTCGGCGACGCGTCCGTGATGGTATGGACCTGGCCGCGATAGAAAAACCGAATGGGTTGGGACATGCTTACTCCGCTTTTGGTTGAAACTCCCCTCTCTCGCTTGCGGGCGAGGGGAGTTGAGTCGACCCGACTTTCCGGCGTGACCAGACATTAGGTTAGCACCCGCCATCACCCACGCTATAACCGCACGATGATGTTAAGTATCAGTCTGAAAAATAACCAAAACCGTTCGATATCCTGCATTTCAGATACGCACTATATAAATATTCTTATAAGAAGTCTTTGTCGGATATAGAATGCTCGCCTTGGATTTTTTTAATTCTCGGGTCGTGAATATTTTGTCAACTTTGTGCGGTGGCACGGAAATTGATAGGGTAAATCGACATCAGCGCAAACTGATGGCGGTTATATACGAAGCGAAATAGACACCGGTAGTCAGGTAGATATGATGGACCCCATAACAAATCTGAAACAGGAGACATGAAGAATGGGAAAACTCAGTACCCATGTCCTCGACGTCACCCAGGGAAAACCAGGAGTGGGGGTAGTGGTTGAACTGTACGCCGTGGAAGCCACGCAGAGAACTCTTCTTCAATGCGCCGTCACGAATAAAGATGGCCGCTGCGATGCGCCGCTGTTGGAAGGCGACCAGATGCGGGCCGGGCAGTACGAACTGGTGTTCGCTGCCGGCGACTATTTTGCCGCGCAAGGCGTGGCATTGCCCGAGCCAAAGTTTCTCGACCGTGTGATCATCGCCTTCGGCATTGCAGATCCCAACCAGAACTATCATGTACCGCTGGTCATTTCACCGTGGGCTTATTCGACCTATCGCGGTAGTTAAGGATTATTTATAAGCAAGGATCCGGTGACGGGCAGCAACGTCGCCGCGTCATACCTTGAGCAAATAAAAAACAGACGAGAGACATGGATACCCGCCTCACGCTACGTCAAATCACCAAGAAGTATCCTTCGGTAGTCGCCAATGACGGGATCGATCTCGACGTGCGCCCCGGAGAAATCCACGCCATTCTCGGAGAGAACGGCGCCGGCAAGTCGACTTTGATGAAAATCATCGACGGCGCGGTCAAGCCCGATGCCGGCAAGATGGTCTGGAACGGACGCGAAGTCCATATCGCCAATCCGGCGGCCGCACGCCAGCTTGGCATCGCGATGGTGTTCCAGCACTTCTCCCTGTTCGATACCCTGACCGTTGCAGAGAACATCGCGCTTGGCTTGCCCAAAGATACGAAGCTTGACGAACTCGGCAGGCAGATCGAAGCAACTGCACGCCAATACGGCCTCGAGCTGGAGCCGCAGCGTCATGTGCATACACTGTCGGTCGGCGAATGCCAGCGAGTGGAGATCGTGCGTGCGCTGTTGGCCAAACCGCAGCTGCTGATCCTCGACGAACCGACTTCGGTGCTCACGCCGCAAGCCGTCGACAAACTTTTCGAGACCTTGCGTAAACTCGCTGCCGAAGGCTGCAGCATCCTCTATATCAGTCACAAGCTCGATGAAATCCGCGAGCTATGCCATACCTGCACCGTGATGCGGGGCGGGAAGGTCACCGGCGTCTGCGATCCACGCCAGGAAACCGCTTCGAGTCTTTCGCGCATGATGATCGGCGCCGAACCGCCGGCGATCAAAACCATGCCGCGCCAGCCCGGAGAAAAAATGCTCACGGTGCAGAATCTGTCGCTCGCAAAAAGCCATCCATTCGCTACCACGCTCTCCGGCATCAGCTTCGACTTGCACGCCGGTGAAATCGTCGGCATCGCCGGCGTATCGGGCAATGGCCAGCAAGAGCTGCTGGCTGCGCTGTCCGGCGAAGACACGCGTGCCGCAGCGAACGCCATCGTATTGAAGGGTGAACCGATAGGCCGGCGCAACGCCGCCGCACGCCGCACGCGCGGTCTCGGGTTTGTGCCGGAAGAGCGGCTCGGCCGCGGAGCCGTCCCCGATCTGTCGCTCGCACAAAACGTGCTGCTGTCGCACCAGACCGGTGCGACAGTGCGACAGGGATTGGTGCGATTCGGTGCAATAAATCAGATCGCTTCATCCATCATCAGCCGTTTCAAAGTGAAGGCGGC